>CAZJLW010000060.1:0-19159 GCA_964546895.1 uncultured Eubacteriales bacterium
ACGGTGTTCTCCGTTTCGCGGTCGGGATACTCTGTGTCGTGAGCGTTTTCGATTAGCCAAAGGTTCGTCCGCACATCCTGCCCGCTGTACAGCAGCAGACAGTCGGCTGGTTCGCCGTCGCGCCCGGCTCTGCCCGCTTCCTGATAATAGCTTTCGATATCCTTTGGCATGTTGTAATGCACGACGAACGATACGTTCGACTTGTCGATGCCCATGCCGAAGGCGTTAGTCGCGACCATGACGCGCGAGCGGTCGTATAGGAAATCGTCCTGATTTTTATGCCGCTCGGCGTCCGCCAGCCCGGCGTGATAGCGCGAGGCGTTATAACCGGCTGCATTTAGCTTCTCGCAAACCTCCTCGACATTAGCGCGCGTCAGACAGTACACAATCCCGCTTTTCTCCCGCCGCTCCGCCAAAAAATGCGCCAACTCCGCAAATTTATCCTTAGGCCTTCGCACCTCATAAAAAAGATTCTCACGGTCGAAGCCCGTAACCAAGACAGAAGGATTAACCAGCCCAAGCGCCTGAATAACATCCTCTTTGACGGTCGGCGTAGCCGTAGCTGTAAACGCAGCGACTACAGGGCGGCTCGCCAGCATATTTATAAACTCAGGGATTTTCAGATAGCTCGGGCGAAAATCCTGCCCCCACTGCGAGATACAGTGCGCCTCGTCCACAGTGATAAGCGGAATACGCACCGCTCGCGCGAACTCGATGAACTCGTACGAGGCGAGCCGCTCGGGCGCGACGTAAATGAGCTTGTACTCGCCGCCGCGTGCGCGTTCCAACGCCAGTGATATTTGCCTATCCGACAGCGACGAGTTAATATACGCCGCCTTCACGCCCGCTTGCGTCAGCGCATTCACCTGATCCTTCATGAGCGATATGAGCGGCGAAATAATAAGCGTAACGCCGTCAAGCATTAGCGCCGGTATCTGAAAGCATAGCGATTTGCCCGCGCCGGTTGGCATTATGCCCATGCAATCTCTGTTCGTAAGTATATCGTTAATCAGCTCTTCCTGACCGGGACGGAAGCTGTTGTAGCCGAAATATTGGCTGAGAATAAGTCGAGCGGTCATCGGAATATCACTCTCCGGTTTGTTTTGTTATATTCTATACCGATGTGCGCCAAAAATCAAATTCCCTACAAAATTTCCAAGAACGTTGACGCACTGTCTACATGTTTATTATAATTAAAACGGTGATGCAGATGAATGATTCAAAATTTATTTCCTTTATTGTGTACTTCTTAATCTTTTTTGCAATCTGCCTAGTGCTGGTCGGCGACGCATCCGCGTTTAGTATCGCGGCGTCCGTCTTATCGGGCGCGTTTATCGCGTGGCTTATTACGTTCAAACTCGGCTACGTCTTTTCGCCGAAGCGGCTCGGATTTGCGCGGCTGCTGCGCTTCATTGTTTTCCTAATCCCTGCAATGTACATAAGTGCGTTCAAAACATTCCTTATCTGTATAAAATCCCGCGGCAATCCTAAAACCGGCTTCGTAACATGCCGCCTGGAAACCGAGGACGAGTTTCACCGGCACTTAATCTGCCAAGCGATAACGCTGACGCCCGGGACGGTCGTGTCCGAGAAGCGCGACGACACCGTGCAGGTGCTGACGTTTACGGAGAACGAAGGCAACCCGGCCGAGGATTTCGACAATATATTAAAAAAACGCCCGGGCGGGCGTTGAACGGGGGGAAGCTATGACGGCAGTAATCTTCGGAGGTATGGCTCTGCTGCTTGGGCTGATAGTGTTGGCTACTATACGTGCGTCGGGGCTTTGGAACCGCATGTTGGCGGCGAATCTCGCCGTAACGGTAGTCGTCGCGGCTATCGTCCTCGTCGCGCTCGAGACGGGCGCGTCGATGTATCTGGACATCGCGTTCGCGTTCGCGCTGCTTGGTTTTATCGGTACGCTTTTTTTCGCGCGCTTCCTTTCGGGAAGGGGGCGGTTTTAAATGGCGCTTTTCGGTAATATCCTAATAATAGCCGGGATTGTGGTTTCGCTTGCCGGTGTCGTCTGCTACATGGTGTGCAAGGATTTTTTCGGGCGGCTGCTTATCAGCTCGATAATAGACGGGTGCGGATTTCTGTTAATAATGGCGGGCGTAATCGCGCGGCTGGGCTTCGGGTTCCCGGCGCTTAAGGTGCTGCTTATCGCCGTGACGGTCATGATTATTAACCCGACCACATCGCACGAAATCGCGCGGCTCTCTAAGCTTGCCGGTATCGGAAAGACCGGTGAGTTAAAAGAAAATTTAACCACGGATTAACACGGATTTGCACGGATAAAAACCTTGGCACTTTAAAATCCGTGCAAATCCGTAGAAATCCGTAAAATCCGTGTCTAATTCACAAATATTCCCACAGGGTAGGTGCTGGTCATGATTGTCCTATACAACGTAATGCTGCTACTGCTCATCATTTTAGCCGTGGCCGTAGTCGCAGTCGGCAAGCTGCGTATCGCCGCGATTGCCTTCGGGCTGTTCTCCGTAGTCGCCGCGCTGTGCTACCTCATGCTTGCCGCGCCGGACGTCGCGCTGGCTGAGGCCATTATCGGCTCGACGATTTCTACGATTATTTTCCTAGTTGGAATACGCAAGTACAGGGTATGTACAGTCTGCATACTGCCTTCGGACGCCGCAATGGAGAGCAAAATGAACGACATCATCGACCGCTGCACGGCGCAGAAGGAGCTTGAACCGCACTACATACACAAGCACTCAAAAAAGGAAATGGAAGTTATGTTTTACGACATAGGCTACGAGCTGCGCCGCAATAGGGTAATCCTTTATGGCGAACCGCAGAACTACCTGATAAAGGACATCACGGACGAGCTGCGGCTGGCATACCCGAATGTCCGGATTGATATTCACAGCCCGAGCTTCGAGGAGGTGTAGGGATTTGCGCAAATTTGTATATGCTGCCGCGGCTGTCGCGGTTTTTTTAACAGCCCTATACGCGGCGTCGCTGACCGGACAGAGTAACCCGACGCTCATGAATAATATTCTAGCCCAGTACAAAAACACGGGCGCGACTAACGCCGTCACCGCTGTTTATCTGGACTTTCGTATTCTGGATACGCTGCTCGAGGCGTTTTTGCTGCTTGTTAGCGTCATAGGCATCGGGCAGTTCCTGCGGCTCGAGGATGTTGAGCGCGTGCATCTCGACGACGAGGGCGAGCTGTTCCCCGTTTCGCCCGTTGTGTCGGCTACGATACGGCTGCTGCTGCCTGTGCTGCTTATTTACGGCATATATGTCATCGCTTTCGGCGCGACGTCGCCCGGCGGCGGCTTCCAAGGCGGTGCGATTCTCGCTACGGTTGTTATGCTTAGCTACCTGTCGCAGCACGAGCTGCACTTCACGTTCGGACATCTGGAGCACGCGGAGGAGCTGCTGTTTGTGCTGTTTCTTTGCACCGTCGGGCTTTATTTCGTGTTTTATAACGCATTCGACAGCTTGCATGTGCGTTTCGGATATCTGACGGCTTGCGGCTTTATCGTCGCGTTTAAGGTTGCTATCGGGCTTAGCGTTGTGTTTATCCGCTTCATGGGCGGCAGCGAACACAGAACGATGGGAGGTGGCTATGAATAGTACGGAGCTTTGTGCGATTACGCTGTTTTTTATCGGAATGCTTGGCGTCATAGCGTTGCAGAACGTTATCAAAACGATTATGTCCGTGTGTATTATGGAGGTAGCCGTTATTCTGTTCTTCTTATCGATTAACTTCGAACCGGGCGTCGCGCCGCCGATTGGCGAGACGCTGCAAAAAGTTGCCGACCCGTTCCCCCAGGCGCTTATGATTACGGCCATCGTCATAGGCGTGGCGGTGACGGCCCTTGCCGTGTCGATGTTTAACGGCCTGTACCACAAGTACGGCACAACAAGCTGGCTGAAGGCTCTCGCCGCCAGAAAAAAAGAGGATAATGTCCAATGATTATACTGCTGCTTATTTTTCTGCCCATAATAATATCGCTGCTTAACTACGTCGTGCGTACGCGCTATACGAGCGCCATCGTCGTGGCAGTGCAGCTTGCTGTCGTCGTGTGCTGCGCGTGGATGTTTTACATAGTGCGCGCCGAGGGCGGCTTCGTCGTGTTCACGGGATCCGTGCGCGAGCTGGGCATTCGGCTTGTTTTGAACCATATTTCCTCTTTATTCCTGTTTCTGACGGCGTTCATCTGCACCGTTGTTTTTATGTACACGATGACACGCGAGGCCGCGCATAGGCTGTTCGTCGTGCTGTTGTTCTCCGTGCAGTCGCTGATGTTTATCGCGTTTCTGTCGGACGACCTGTTCAATATCTACCTCTCTCTCGAAATAAGTCTGCTCATATGCTCGATGCTTATCATGTACAAGCGCGAATCAAGGCAGCTCTACGATGGGCTTGTCTACTTGCTGACGAATATTATCGGCATGTCGTTTTTCCTGTTCGGCGTCGGTTATCTTTATAAAATGTTCGGGACGATAAGTGTATCGGACTTGACTACGCTCATTGCGCAAGCCGAAAACCCGCGCGCGCTTGCGCTGCCTTACGCCATGCTTATGACGGGCGTGTGCCTGAAAAGTGCGTTCGTCCCGCTGCACGGCTGGCTGCCTAAGGCGCACGGTACACCCGGCGCGCCGTCTGTTGTGTCGGCGATTCTGTCCGGCGTGTTTGTCAAGTGTGGAATCTACATGTTTATCCGCGTGCGCGAGATGTTTTTCGGCGTAATAAACCTCGACCCGCTGTTTCTCGCGGTCGGTATCGCGACGGGTTGCGTCGGCATCGCGTTCGCGCTCTGCCAGCTTAATTTTAAGAAGATACTCGCATATCACACCGTTTCGCAGATGGGGCTTATACTTATCGGCATCAGCTTAAACAGCAGCTACGCCCGCAACGGCGCGTTTATGCACATCGTGAACCACGCGCTGTTTAAGTCGCTCCTGTTTCTCTGCGCCGGGCTTATAATAAAGGAATACAGTACGAACAACGTTTACAAAATCAGCGGCGTACTGCGCAAAATGCCGGCTGTCGGAGTGTCGCTGCTCG
This sequence comes from uncultured Eubacteriales bacterium, assembly GCA_964546895.1. Lineage (GTDB taxonomy): Bacteria > Bacillota > Clostridia > Lachnospirales > CAZJLW01 > CAZJLW01. The sequence continues at coordinate 5,036 of CAZJLW010000060.1, forward strand.
TTGGTATTCTCGGAATAACGGGTGCGCCGTTTTTTAACGGGAGCATATCGAAGTATTTCATCCAGGCGGGGGCAAGCTCGCTCGTAGCGGAGATCGCGATTATCGTCATTAACGCCGGGACTTGCCTGTCGTTTATAAAGGTCGGCTGGATGTTACTGGACGGTAAAGCCAACAAAAAAGCCGCCGCGAAACCGATCGGCGTACAGCATATTGAGCTTGGCGATCTGTTGGCGGCGGCTGCGCTTGCCGTGTTGGCGGCAAGCTGCCTGTTGACCGGGATATTCGGTACGCAGTTTATGGACTTCGCATTCGGCTACGCCGTGACGATTAACGCGGCGAGCTACGCCGTAAAGGCTGTTGTGTGGCTGGCGAGTATCGCAGCCGGTGTTTTTGTGTACACTAAAATCATTAAGCGGCTTGCGTTTTTTAAGACTGAGCATTCGCCGGAGCTGTCGTTTAATACGATGAGCTTCCTTACGCTGATGTTTTTCGGCGTGCTGTTAGTCTCTGCACTGATGTTACGATTATAGAAGGAAGTGCGGTAAAGTGTTTAAAAAGAGTTTGTTTATCAAATATTTACTATCCAGTTTTTTAATCGTAGCTATACTGATTGCAGCCTTTACGCCTATTTACATTCTTTATGTTAATAAGTCCAAGGAATATATCCAAAACACCGCTTACAACGTGCTTAACGAACGGTTTAAGGTTTTTAACAGCTACCTCGTCAATTTTCGCGATATTGCCGCAGGGCTTAGGACATCGGAGGGCTTTCGTCAGCTTGCGTTAGCTAAAGGTGATTTTGATACCAGTCATTATTATGATATTTTGAGCGCACAGAAAAGTATTTATGCGACGGTTTATCCCTCAGACTTTATTATTGATGCATATTTTATGTTTTATAATAACGATGCTATGGTCTCAAAAAAGCTGTCATGTTCACCTTCACAGGGTTTTTACGGTTATTTTTTTAAAGTAGATAATGTCGGGCAGGACGACTATTTTAAAACGCTTAAAAGCTCCGGCAACCAAGCGGAGATTAGGCCGTCGGTACAAGCTTCGTTTTTTACTAACTTTGGAATGCCTATGAAAACATATGACACGATTCAATATATTGTACGGCTTCCGTGGAACTCCTTTGTTAACTACGACAGCCTCATGGTGTTTTGCATTGACTCGGAAAAAATAAAAAATTTGTTTACATTGGAGGAGCTTTCTGACGGGGGCTTCTTTGGCTTGATTAACGCAAATGGAGAGGTTATTGCCGGCGCTAACCGCGACTATGCTAACTTACCCGAAAACCTCTCGTCTTGGAGCGACGCCAAAGTCACTTATTTTAAGTTTTTTGATGAGATAACACAGCTTACTCTTGTTTATGGGATACCTACGATAATCTTTCAGGAGAAAATAAAAAACGTCAGCTTATTTATGCAGATTTTTATTTTTTTAACAGGGCTGATTGGGTTGCTGCTGTCTGCCTTCTTTTCCTTTAAGCACTCCAGTTTTATAACAGACAAGCTAAAAAAAGCAGAGGTTATAATAAAAAAGCCGCTTTCAATCGAACGTATCGACGAAACGATTAAGGAAATAAATGACATAGCCGAATTAAACGGAAAAAAGCTGGAGCAGGTTAACGAATTAATGAAAAGCAACTTGTTTGAAAAGCTTTTAAAAAACGAGTTGGTTTATCAAGAGGATTTGGACGCGGCGAGGAGCTTTCTTGAGCTTTCGGAAAACTGTTATTTCATCGCTGCTTTGGGTAGTATTTGCTGCGAGTATAAGGAGTTTCAGCTCATAAACGTTTTAGTTACGCAGTTTTTAAAAGAACAGTTTTCCGGAAAGACGTTAATCCATAACTCGGAGTATAATAAAATCGTGTTTTTGATGGAAACGGGTGTTTCTGATGTAAACACGCCCGATAAGGCTGTTATGTTTTTAACGGATTTGGCAGATAATATTTTTATGTCTACGGGAAAAAAGGTTGTTATAGGTATAAGCCGGATTTGGAACGGAGGAACTAATCTTTCAACTGCTTACTTCGAAGCGAAAAGCAGTCTAAGTTACAACATTACAAACCAAGAGGGTTCTGTTTTTATTTATAACACAGACAGCTTCACGTCAAACAATATATTAAAAATAGACTATATAAACAGGCTTAACGAAATTATTCGCATGGGGCTTACAGAAAACGCGATTCAAATTATTAAAGACGTAAATTATTACTTATCGGGCATTCGAGCTAAAGAGGAAGTGGTTTTACAGACGTATTATTCGATACGTAATGTAATGTATTTTGTGTATGAGGAGCTGTTTCCTGACGAGGGTGAAAGCGGACTTACCACCGCTATAAGCCATTCGTCCTATATTCACGAACTGTTTGAAAATCTTATGGCCGATTGTATTTTCTTGTGCTCCGAAATAAATAAAAAGAAGAAAAGCCGTAATACCGAACGAATTAACCATATTATTGAGTATATTAAAAATAATTTTATGAACCCGAGTATCAGCCTGCAAATGATGGCGGATGAATTTAAAATTTCCGAGGGGTATTTAAGCAACTACTTTAAAGAGCAGACGAACCAAAACTTTAGCGATTTTTTGGAGCGGAAACGAATGGAGGAAGCACAAAGGCTTCTATTGGAAACCGATATCAATATAAATTTAATACCTCAGCAAATCGGTTACAACTCCAACAATACGTTCTACAAAACATTTTCGAGGGTGTTCGGTATCTCTCCGGGCAAGTGGCGGGACAAAATGAAAAAGCCTTAAAAAACCCATAAATATGGTCAATTTACAATCCGCGAAAATAAATCAAACTCATAATATAAAAATCGTAAAACGAAAATTAACTTTTTCGCATTTACGATTTTTTTTTGTTTTGTTAACATGGCCTAAACAAAACAAGGAGGTTTATTTATGAAATGTAAACGCATGTTAGCAATACTTTTAACAGCCGGGATGATTTTTTCGGCGGGGGCAAGCGAGCCGATAGCGGCAAAAACTACCCAACCGGCAAAAGCGCTTGACGCCAACAGGTTTAACGCACCGGGTACTTTTCCTATTTTAAAGGAAAAAACAACAATGAAAATTGCTATACCACAGAACAGCAACGTAAAAGACTACGCCACAAATGCGTATACGTTGGAACTGGAAAAAAGGTCAAACATCAAGCTGGAGTTTGAAGTGTTTCCGTCAAGTGATGCGAAACAGAAGTTTTCGCTTATGGTGTCGGCCAATCAAAAGCTACCTGATATAGTAGCTATAGGTATGTCTCAGCCGGACTTGTTTACTTATGGAACGGCGGGCGTTTTTTTAAAGCTGAACGACTACTATGAAAAAAGCTCTCATTATATTAAGCAGTACATGGAAAAAGGCGACAATGAAAAGTATTTAAAGTACATAAAATCGGCAGACGGCAATATATATTCCGTGCCAAAGATTCAAGAGCAGTTGGGTAATCAATGGTCATACAGGATGTGGATTAACGAGACATGGCTAAACAAGCTGAACTTGAAAATGCCAAAAACGACTGATGATTATTTTAACGTTTTAAAAGCTTTTAAGGAAAAGGATCCTAACGACAACGGTAAAAACGACGAGCTGCCGCTTATCAGCTCCGCCAATAGAAGCCCGGTATCGTTTTTGATGAACGCATTTATTTACAGTAACTCGGACAACGATTATTTACTTGACAACAACGGAACGCTTGAAGCCGCTTTTGTCAAACCCGAATGGAAACAAGGCGTCGAATACATAGCAAAGCTCGTGAAAAACGGATTGCTTGATCCCGCTACATTTACGCAAAACGATAATCAGTTAAGGCAGATTATGGAAAACCCAGAGGCACAGGTTATAGGCTCGTATTCCAGTATTTCAATACTGTACACGGCCGACAGCGAGCGCAAAAAGGATATTAAGCCGTTGTTTCCGTTAACAGGCCCTCAAGGCGCAAATTATGCCACGAAAACCAACTCGGACTTGCCGGTATTTTATTTTTCGATAACGAAGGATTGTAAAGACCCGGAAGCTGCCTTTAAGCTGGCAGACTTGATGTGGAGCCTTGATATGTCCATGTGGTCGAGGTACGGCGTACCGGATGTTGATTGGAAAAAACCGGCTGCCGGCGTAAAGGGTTTGTATACGGATTCGCTCGGCTTCCCTGCTACTGTGGAGACGATAAAGTATATTTGGGGCAGCGTTCAAAATTCTCACTGGAACGACAGCAACGTAGCAAGACGTGTTAACGAGGACAACGGTATGGTATGGAGCGGCAATCCCTACGACGAGCCGTATTTGATATCGCTGGCGCTTCCTGGTTACGTTAACAAAGCCCCCAAAAACATCGTGCGCGGTATTATTTTAAACAACAACGAGACGATGGATATAAACGAAACAGCCAACGCAATCAGGTCTTACGTAAGAGAAACTACAACAGCTTTTATACTGGAAAACAGAAGTCTGGACACGTGGAGCTCATACATAAACGAGCTGGAAAAAATGGGGCTTAAACGTTTTCTGTCCGTTTACCAGAAGGCCTACGACCGTACGAAATAAGGGATGCGTATATGGATGCTGATAACAGAAAGATTTTAATACGCAAGATTGTTAACAGGTGGCAGCTATATTTGCTTGTGGCTTTGCCGGTTATTTATATCTTAGTATTTGCCTATACGCCGATGCTGGGGATTCAAATCGCTTTTAAGCGATTTAATCCCACGCTGGGTGTTTGGGGCAGCCCTTGGATTGGGTTTTCTAATTTTATAAGGTTTTTTAATTCGTTTCAGTTTGCGCGGGTGCTTAAAAATACGCTTACACTTTCTTTTTACGCGCTTGTGGCAGGGTTTCCCGTGCCTATTATAATCGCTCTTTGCTTAAACTCCATGCTCTCGGAAAGATATAAAAAGTTTATTGAGACGACTATTTATATTCCGCATTTTATCTCGACCGTTGTGTTGGTCGGTATGATTTTTCAAGTGCTTAATCCGTTTAACGGGATTTTTGCGACGGGGTATAGGCTTGTTATAGGCGAATCGGCGAAGGTGCCGCAGCTTATGGGTATGCCGTCGGTCTTTAAGCATGTTTACGTGCTTAGCGGAATATGGCAGGGCATGGGCTGGAGCTCGATAATATACATGGCGGCACTGGCGGGTTGTGACCAAGAGCTTCACGAGGCCGCTCAGATTGACGGAGCTTCGCGCTTTGCGCGTATCCGGCATATAGATTTTCCGGCCATACTGCCGACTGCGGTTATTTTGCTTATTCTAAACAGCGGGCACATTATGAACGTAGGCTTTGAAAAGGTTTTTCTCATGCAAAACGATGTAAACCTGTCGGCGTCGGAGGTTATATCGACTTATGTATATAAGGTAGGACTTGCGGCGACCCCGACGGATTTTTCTTATGCCACGGCAATCGGGCTGTTTAATTCCGTCATAAATTTTTTAATGCTTATCACGGTTAACAAGATATCACGTACTGTTACAAGCAGCAGCTTGTGGTAAAGGAGGCGCATATGAAAATAAAACTGTCTGTAAAGGATGCAGGTTATTATTTGTGCGTTAATATTTTTTCGACGGTGTTGCTGCTTGTTGTGCTTATTCCGCTCATAAATATTGTGGCTTCTTCTTTTTCGTCGCCGAACGCCGTGTTACAGGGAAAGGTTTTTTTATGGCCGGTAAATTTTAGCCTTAAGGGTTACGAGGAAGTTTTTAAAAACCCCGACATTTTCAGAAGCTATTTAAACACGTTTAAATATACGTTTTTCGGGACGGTTATTAATGTGCTTATGACGGTTATTCTGGCGTACCCATTATCGCGAAAGGATTTCCCAGGCAGAAATTATATAATGCTGCTGTTTACGTTCACGATGATTTTTAGCGGCGGTATGATACCTTCATACATACTGATGAAGGACTTGCATATCCTCAATACAGCGTGGGTTATGGTGATTCCCGGCGCAATATCGGTTTATAACATGATAATAACCCGGACGTTTATTATTAACAGCATACCGCAAGAGCTTCTGGAGGCGTCGCAGCTGGATGGCTGTTCCGACATAAAGTATCTTATGACAATTGTGCTGCCGCTATCGAAAGCAGTCTTGGCGGTTATAACGCTGTATTATGCCGTTGGGCATTGGAACGCGTACTTCAGCGCGTTTTTATACCTAAACGATAGAAACCTCGTGCCGTTGCAAATTGTTCTGAGAGATATTCTTATGGCTAATGTCTTTGAGGGGGCAAACGTGCTCGACCCGGAAATCGCCGCGGCACGGCAAGGTATAGCCGACTTAATAAAATATTCACTTATAATTGTTGCCACACTGCCTATTCTGATTGTTTATCCGTTTTTAGTGAAGTTTTTCGAAAAAGGTGTTATGATAGGCTCAATAAAGGGCTAGTGAAGGGCTAGTGAAGGCCTAGCAGAAATGAGGGGCGATATGAAAACTTTGAGAAGTACCGATGTGCTTGTGGTCGGGGGTGGAAGTGCGGGTTTTGCCGCGGCATTGGCGGCGGCGAGGATGGGTGCTGACGTAACACTGGTCGAAAAAGACGGAAGCCTAGGGGGGTTATGGACTAACGGGCTTGTTTTAAGAGAGTACGGGACGAACGCATTTGACGGGGAAGAATGCGTAAATTATTACGGCGGCATAGGCATGGAGCTTAACAAGAGGTTGGAAGAAACGGGGCATTTGTTAAAGCATCGCGAAAACGACTTTGAGCCTACGCCGGATCCGGAAGCCGTAATACATTATATGGACGAAATGCTTGTTGAAAACAATGTAACGATAGTTTTCAGAGCGTACGCAACGGGCGTGTCCACAGAAGGAAAAACGATAAACAGTGTCCAGTTCGCCAGCAAACAAGGTTCTTTTACGATAAAATCTAAAATAGTCATCGACACAACCGGAGACGGTGATATTTTTTCCGAGGCCGGAGCGCCGTATCAAATGTTTGATAAAATAATAGGCCTAAATCATTTGCTGGCCGGCATAAGCAACGCGGACAAAACCGAACTGCGTAAGCTCACAAATTTTGAACCGACACCAAACGAGGACGTGGCATGGGTAAACATGGCCGGTGAAAAATGTGATTTCGCAGACATAATCGCCATGAGCCGGTTGGAAATAAAGCACAGAAAAAAGATTTGGGACACCGCGCGGTTAATAGCACAAAATGAAAAATGTAAGGATGTTTATATAGCCAGATGTGCAAGTCAGTTGGGGATAAGAATGACGAGAAGCTTAAAAGGCGCGTATACCCTCACAATCGACGAAGCCACATCCGGAAAAATGTTCCATGATAACATAGCTGTAAGCGGCTGGTCACATTATAGCAAGGAATTTAAAAAGTGCGGCAAATGGGGGATACCTTACAGAATACTTTTTTGCCGCGAGCTAAGCAACTTGCTAACCGCCGGGCGTTCGGTCTCGTGCGACTACGATACTATGGATGAGCTTCGGCTTATACCGAACTGTATAAGAACCGGACAGGCCGCCGGTGTAGCCGCCGCTATAGCTGTTAATGACGGCTGTGGCGTTGAAGATGTAAATGTCAATAAGCTTCGAGAAAGCCTTGTGAAACAGAACGTAATTATTGATTAATTTAGGGGAGATATATATAACATTTAAGGAAAGAGCAAAGGCTTTAGTTTCACAAATGACGCTTGCGGAGAAAATGGCGCAGATGAAGTATGACGCGCCCGCTATAGAGCGACTTAACGTACCGGCTTATAACTGGTGGAACGAGTGCCTTCACGGCGTAGCACGAGCCGGCGCTGCCACTGTTTTTCCGCAGGCGATAGCTATGGCGGCAAGCTTTAATACAGAGTTAATGTATGAGGTTGCGTCTGCAATATCGGACGAAGCTAGGGCAAAATACAATGAATATAAACAATACGGCTATACAGAAATTTATCAGGGGCTAACGTATTGGTCACCGAACATCAACATTTTTCGCGATCCACGCTGGGGACGCGGTCATGAAACGTATGGTGAAGATCCGCTGTTGACGGGCAAAATGGGTGTCGCGTTTATAAAAGGATTACAGGGGGAAGGTAAATACAGGAAGCTCGACGCAACTATAAAACACTACGCCGTTCACAGCGGCCCGGAGAGCGGACGGCACAGCTTTAATGCGGTTGTATCGGATAAGGATTTGTATGAGACGTATTTGTTTGCCTTTAAATATTGCATTGATAACGCTGACCCGTCCGCTGTTATGGGGGCTTACAATCGTACAAACGGCGAGCCTTGCTGCGCCAGTAAAACTTTGCTTAAGGATATTTTGTTCGGTGAGTTTGGCTTTGATGGGTATGTAGTTTCGGACTGTGGTGCTATTTGCGATATAAACAAGCACCACCATGTAACGGAGAACGAAGCCGAAAGCGCCGCATTAGCCGTTAATAATGGTTGCCACTTAAATTGCGGCGATGCTTATAAATGGCTAAAGACGGCAGTGGCCGCAGGACTCTTGACAGAAGATGTAATAACTGAGGCCGTGGAACGGTTATTTACGGCGCGGTTTCGGCTTGGTATGTTCGATACGGATTGCGAGTACGACAACATACCGATTGATGTTGTGGAATGTGATAAGCATCTTAAGTTAAGCCGTAAGATGGCGGCAGAGGGTATCGTCCTGCTTAAAAACGACGGGATACTGCCACTAAAAGGTACGGAGAGCATAGCCGTAATAGGCCCGAGCGCCGACGACAAATCCGTGCTGTTAGGCAATTACAACGGCACGCCCTCTAAACACGCGACAATACTGTGTGGTATACAGAAGGCATGCAGTGGTAACGTTACGTATGCACGGGGTTGCCATATTTATAATGACAAAATCGAAAGTTGGGCGGAGAAGCCTTTGCACGAAGCCGTGCTGGCCGCAAAACGTGCTGATGTAGTTATTATGGTTATGGGGCTTAATCCTTCGATGGAAGGAGAAGAAGGCGACTCGTATAACGGACAGATAAGCGGCGATAAAAGGGATATAGAATTACCGAGGTCTCAAAAAATATTGTTTGAGGAAATAATAAAAACCCGCAAACCCGTAATATTTGTAAACGTATCGGGGAGTTGCCTGTCTCTCGTCGAGCAGGATGAAAAATGTAGCGCCGTTATCCAATGCTTTTATCCGGGTGCGGATGGAGGACACGCTTTGGCAGACATACTGTTTGGAAAGGTAAGCCCTTCGGGACGGCTGCCCGTTACTTTTTATAGAAGCACCGAAGATTTGCCGCCTTTTGAGGACTACAACATGGAAAACCGTACCTACAGATTTTTTAAGGGTAAGCCGCTTTATCCGTTCGGCTATGGTTTGTCTTATACTGAGTTTGAAGAGGAATGGCTGGATGAAAATACTTTGAGAGTAACAAATGCCGGTAAATATGACAGCGGGTTTGTTGCGCTTAAATATTCTACGAGCGACCAAAGGCAGCTTGTTGATTTTAGAAAAGTGTTTATTAAGAAAAGCGAAACCGTTTATGTCAATTTTTAAATTTACGCAAAAAAGCCGCCGCCAAGCTGATCGGTACAAAGCTCGTTGAGCCTTGCGATCTGTTGGCGGCGGCTGTGTTTTGTCGCGTTAGTAGCTTACCCATGTGAACATGCCTTCTCGAATTCTCTCAGCATATTCTCGGCGCAGAGCTTCTGGTTCGGCGAAAGCGTCTCGAACAAGCTTATTATAGGATTCCTACTGTCATATTCAACGACATTTCCAAAAATCAAATAGTCCAGCGAAACATCCAAGACCCTGCTAAGCTTAATGAGTGTCGGCAGCGACACGCATTTCTCCCCTCTTTCAACCATCTGATAAAACCTCATGCTAATCGACAATTGCTCAGCTATGTACTCTTGTGTGTATTTTCTTGCCTTTCTGACTGAGTGAACCCGCGAGCCGAAAAGCTGTAACTCATTTTTTGTCATATGCACTCCCCTATGATAAAAACTAATAGTTCGATTTTACCATTAATTGTTCGTTGAAAATACGAAATCCCAGTTGACTTTGCGAACTCACAGGAGTAATATTCGAATCGCTAGATTGATTGCATTAAATCCGGCGGTTAAAGCTACGTCGGAGGCTAGTGCGTCCGATAGGAGTATAAAAAATGAAAAATAAAATTTTAGTAGTAGATGACATAGACATTAACAGAGAAATACTAAAAGAGATACTTAGCGAGGATTACGAGATAGCGGAATGCGCCGACGGGGTAGAAGCGCTTACGCTGTTGGAAGATAAAACTGCGTTGCCGCAGCTTATTTTGCTCGACATCACGATGCCGCAGATGAACGGGTACGAGGTACTGCACTACATAAAAGGCAAGTCGGAGCTTAACAACATACCCGTACTCATAATCACAGCCGAAAGCGACGAGGAAAACGAGTCCAAGGCAATAAAAAGCGGCGCGGTGGACTTTATAACGAAGCCTTTTAACGGAGACGTCGTGAAAGCGCGCGTCGACATGCACATTCAGCTCGGCAACTACCGCACTAAGCTGGAAGAAATGGTGTGGAAAAAAACAAAGGAAGTACAGCTTCTAAACCAGCGCATTCTGGAAACGCTTGCGACTATCGTAGAGTACCGGAGCGTGGAGTCCGGCTTGCATATACGCCGCGTACAGGAGCTGACACGGTTGCTTATTCAAAAAATGCTGACGAAGCCGCAGTTTCGGGGCGAGCTTATTTTTCAGGGGTTCGAGGAAATCATTGCGGCGTCGGTTCTGCATGACGTGGGCAAGGTGGGCATATCCGACGACGTCCTGCTAAAGCCCGGCAAGCTGACGGCAGACGAGTACGAGCTGATAAAGAAACACCCCGAAATCGGCAGCAGTATTATCGATACGTTTGCCGTCGGGCAGGTTCAGAACCGGCAGTATTTGAAGCACTGCCACGACATCGCGCTGTACCACCACGAGCGCTGGGACGGCACAGGCTATTGCGGCAAGCTGTCAGGAAAGGACATTCCGATTTCGGCTAGGATACTGTCGCTTATCGACGTATACGATGCGCTTACTACGAAACGCTGCTACAAAGATGCGTTTACGCATAAGCAGGCCGTCGAAGTAATCAATGAGGGCAGGGGAACGCAGTTTGACCCCGATATCGTGGCTTGCTTCATGGAAATATCCGACGACATCAGAGAGCTTGCGAAAAAGCTGGCAGACGGACAGGAGGGTTAATAATGGCTGAAATAATACTTCCTATTATTGCGAAGCTTGGAAACCGTATTTTGGAGCTGCACAGTAACTCGAAATACGACCCGGTTATACGCGGCTTGCTGGGAGAGGTCGCAGAGGTTTATGATTTGGACTATTTGTCTATATGGGAACGCTACGAGGGCGCAGGTGATGACATCTGCGCCCGCAGACTGTACTCGTGGGAACGTAGCGCCGAGCTGCGCATCGACGCCTCGTACTCCGCGCCGATTAGCGACAAAACACACCCCGGAGTTTATCAGGCGCTTGCGATCGAGCTGCGCACGATAAACGGCGCGGTGCGTTCGCTGCCCGAGGGAGAGCGGCATCTTTTTCAGAACGAAGCGATAAAGTCGGGCTTTGCGCAGCCTGTTGTCGTGTCGGACTGCCTGTGGGGATTTATTCTTGCATGTGATTCAAAACAGGAGCGGCAGTTCGGCGAAGCAATGGAGAGCGCGCTAGAAACCGTAGGGACACTCCTTGCGTCCGGATATATGAAAAACGAGAAGGAGCAGCAGCTCGTAGATATCGTCGAGAAGATGCGCGTGGTCGAAGACGGAATGGAGCTGGTTTTAAACTCTGCGCCGATGAGTACGATTTTTTGGAACAAGGAGTATCAGGTTGTTGACTGCAACGACGAGACGCCGCGTATGTTCGGCGTTTTGGACAAGCGGGAGTGTATCGAGCGGTTCCATACGTTTTCGCCCGAAACACAGCCGAACGGTAAGGATTCCGCCGAGATGATTATCCATAAACTCAGCGAAGCGTTCGAGAACGGGCAGACGCGGTTTAACTGGCAAGCGATAGACGCAAACGGAAGCCCGCTGCCGCTCGCGATTACGCTTGTGCGCGTGTATTTCAGCGACGAGCCGGTCGTGATTGCGTATGCCGTAGACATGCGGGAGCATTACTTCCTGCTTGACGGACTAAAGTCGGCGCTGGCGAAAGCCGAGGCCGGCACACGCGCCAAGAGCGAGTTCCTCTCACGCATGAGCCACGAAATCCGCACGCCGCTTAACGTCATCATCGGCATGGCAAAAATCGCCGAGAACTCCCACAGCCTTGAAAAAAGCAAATACTGCTTGGATAAAATAAGTGGGGCGTCAAGGCAACTGCTCAGCGTTATTAACGATGTGCTGGACATGTCCAAAATCGAGGCGGGCAAGCTTAGCCTTAACGACGATGAGTTCGCTTTGGAAAAGGTATTCGAGAACACGTGTAATATTATCGCGATTAAGGCTGAGGAAAAGCATCAGGCGCTTATTGCGGACGTTGACCATAACCTGCCGTCGCTCGTAATAGGCGACGAAACGCGGCTCATGCAGGTGCTTACGAATCTGTTGTATAACGCGATAAAATTTACGGACGAGCAGGGGACTATTAAGCTTAAGGTGAAGAACGAAGGCATCGAGAATGACCGCATAACCCTGAAAATCTCCGTGACCGATAACGGGATCGGCATAACGAAGGAGCAACAAGAGCGGCTGTTTTCATCGTTCGAGCAAGCCGACGGCGGGATTTCCAGAAAATACGGCGGTACGGGCTTGGGGCTTGCCATTAGCAAAAAGATAGTCGAACTCATGGGCGGCCATATTCATATCGAAAGCGCGCCGGGTGTCGGCAGCAGTTTTATTTTTACTATCAAGCTCAAGGTCTCAGAAAACGCCGTAATGCAGGGGCTTCGCAAGAATATTAAGGTGAAGAACCTCCGCGTGCTGGTCGTTGACGACAGCGTTGAGATACGCGAATACTTCGAGCGTGTCATGGAGAGCTTTCATATTGAGTGCGACGGCGCGGAAAGCGGCTATCAGGCGATTGAAATGATGAAGGACAGCATTATCGCCAGGCGTCCGTACAACGCGGTGTTCGTCGACTGGAAAATGCCCGAGATGAACGGTATCGAGACATCGATGAAAATACGCGAGCTGGCCGGGCAGGATCCGCTTGTTATTATGATTTCCGTTGCGGAATGGACGGATATAAAGGATCGTGCCAAGCAGGCGGGGATAGAGCGGTTCATTCAGAAACCGCTGTTCTCGTCGGCGATACTGGATATTATTAACGAGATTTTCGACGGCAAGAGCGAAGCCGCGGCCGATGAAAAAGAAGACTACACAGGGGCTTTCTTGGGGAGCAGGGTTCTGCTTGTCGAGGATGTTGATATCAACAGGGAGATTTTTATTTCGCTGACGGAAGAAACCGGGCTGGCAGTGGAATGTGCCGAAAACGGTGAGGAAGCCGTCGAGATGTTTTCGATTCGGCCGGATGATTTTGACTTGATATTGATGGATATTCACATGCCCGTCATGGACGGCTACGAGGCTACGCAGACTATTAGGGCGCTCCCGATGGCGAGAGCGCGTGAGATTCCGATTATAGCGATGACGGCCAATGCTTTTCGCGAAGACGTGGAGAGGTGCAAGAGCTTCGGCATGAACGACCATATCGCCAAGCCTATTGAGGCGGATATTGTTTATCGGAAGCTTATGAGCTTTCTTAAGAAGCAGAAGGAGAGACGGAAGGCGCAGGGCGGAGAAGGCGGAGCGGGAGCCGTGGCCGGAGTCGGAGCCGTAGCCGGAGCGGATAAATATTCGTCGTGGTTGCCTGATATCGATGTGGCTAGCGGCGTCAAACGGATGATGGGGAAGGAGAAGCCTTATCTTTCGCTGTTGAAGAAGTTTAATGCGGACGGGTATCTGAGCCAGCTTGAGAATGTTGCCGGTATGGACGCCGAGAGGCTTGCGGCGCTGTTTCATACTATTAAGGGCGTCGCGGCTAATCTTTCGCTGATGGTTGTGTTTGAGCTTGCGAAGGGGCTGGAGATGCGGGTTAAGAGTGGGGATAGTGAGGTTGATGTCGGTGAGTTGATGGAGGGGATACGACGGGTTCGGGGGATTGTTGATGAGGTGTAGGGCAGGCGACTGCAAGAGTTGA
>CAZJLW010000061.1:0-2816 GCA_964546895.1 uncultured Eubacteriales bacterium
TATTATAAATGAAATGTTTTTGTTTGACTACAGCCGAGTCCGCGAATCTTAGAAATTTTGTTGCAAAATTTTTTAATTAATATATAATTATTTCAAATCATTTTTGCGAGGGCTGTTTATGAAAAATAAGGGATACATATTGCTACTGCTACCAGCGTTGCTGTTTCTAGTCGTTTTCCTCATCGTGCCGATTTTTAGAATAACTATCCCGTCGTTTTTCCCCGAAGGTGGCTTCTCACTCAAACTCTATATCAACTTCCTCTCTGACAGCTTTTATTTCAAGGTGTTCGTGCGTACGGTACGCATATCGCTTATTACAAGCCTGATTTGTGCCGGTATCGCATTGCCCGTCTCGTTCTATATATCCCGCATGTCGGTTTCTAAAAAAGGTATGATGATTGCTTTCGCTACATTCCCGTTGCTTACAAATACTGTAGTGCGCGCTTTTGCGTGGATTGCTATCCTCGGGCGTCAGGGTATTATCAATAATTTTCTCACGAAGCTTGGCGTTATTGCCGAGCCGTTGAAAATGCTCTACACGGAAGGCGCGATAGTCGTCGGCTCGGTTTATTTGTTCCTGCCTATTATGATTATTTCGCTCGTAGGCGTAATGGAGAACATTCGCGACGACACGCTTGAAGCCGCTCAAAGTCTAGGCTCAGGCCGTCTCATCACGTTTCTGAAAATAGTTGTGCCGCTTAGTATGCCCGGGCTTATTGTCGGCGGCGTGTTGGTGTTTGCCGGGACATCGTCTGCGTACAGTACGCCGCTTATGCTCGGTGGTAATAAAAATATGATGATGTCTACACTCATTTACCAACAGGCGATGGTGCTAAGTAACTGGAACATGGCCGCCGTTATCGCTACGATTATGATAGTGTCCTCGTATTTTATTGTAGGCGTCCTGAACAAAGTCGCCGACAAAATCAGCTCGTAGGTTATCAGGGAGGTTACTATGAAACCTAAGAATTATTTTTTGCGCGCTATGGTCATACTCGTGTACTTTTTTATTTTTGCGCCGCTTATACTTATTGCCATGACTTCGATTACGACTGAGAGCTACATCGCTTTCCCTCCTGTTGGCTTTAGTCTAAAATGGTATGCGAAGGTCTTCGCCAACAAAACGTTTATTGAATCGTTTAAGCTTAGCGTTATGATTTCGACGGGTGCTACGTTTATAGCGCTGCTTGTTGGGATTCCCGGTGCGTATGCGCTCAGCCGGTTTAGATTTCCCGGGAAAAAATTCATCAAGGACTTGTTCTTTTCCCCGAATATGGTGCCGCAGGTTGTTTGTGGATTTGCGCTGTTTGCGTTTATTATTGTACGTATGCGTCTTAATGTGCGTATTGCGCTGCTTGTCGGTCTTGCCATTTCTGTTGTTACATACGCGTTTCGTATTGTTGGTGCGAGCATTGAGAGCTTGGACTATTCTATCGAGGAAGCCGGTATGTCGCTCGGAGCCAGCCGTCTTAAGGTTTTTTTCAGTATCGTACTGCCTAATATCACTTCCGGCATTGTGTCGGCGTTTTTACTTGCGTTTATCAACGCCTTTAATAACGTGCCGCTCACGATTTTTCTATCGGGGCCGGGTATCGTTACGCTGCCTGTCGCTATGATGAGCTACATTGAATATAACTACGACCCGGCGATTTCAGCGTTATCGGTGCTGTTGATGGGCATGTCGTTCATTATTATGATTGTTACGCAAAAGCTTGTTACTATCAAACAATAGCACTAAGTTTATTTGTGCCGCGAAGCGGTATGTGTAGGGAGTGTGTTTATGGCATTTATTGAGTTACAAAACATCGACGTCTCTTACGACGGTAAAAAAAAGATTTTGGACAACCTAATGCTTGATATAGAGCAGGGAATGCTCGTTTCTTTGTTGGGACCGTCTGGTTGCGGAAAAACTACGACGCTGCGTGTAGTCGCCGGGCTTATCCAGCCTAACAAGGGCAGCTTCATGCTGGACGGCAAGGATTACACCGCTATTCCTATACATAAACGTGGGTTCGGTATCGTTTTTCAGAGCTATGCGCTATTTCCGCATCTTAACGTAGAGGACAACGTAGCGTACGGCTTGAAAATGCGTAAGCTTCCGAAAGCCGACGTTGCTGCTCGCGTTAAACGAATGCTCGAAACAGTTGACTTGGGTGAGCTTGGCAAACGCTTTCCGCGTGAGCTTTCGGGCGGGCAGTGCCAACGCGTCGCGCTTGCGCGCGCGCTCGTAATCGAACCGAAGCTTCTGCTTTTGGACGAACCGCTGTCTAATCTGGACGCGAAGCTACGCCTGAAAATGCGCGTAGAAATACGCGAGATTCAACAGAAATTTAAAATCACAACAATTTTCGTAACGCATGACCAAGAGGAATGCTTTTCTATATCTGATAAAGTCGCCGTCATGAACGGCGGTATAATCGAGCAGTACGACACGCCTGAGCATATTTATTCCGCTCCCGCGACGGAGTTTGTCGCGCGGTTTGTCGGTTATGAAAACTTTTTCCCGCTGGAGCGGCGCGATGGCGGGTATGCCTGTGCGGGCGTTCCTATTGACATCGACACGCCACCGGCGCGTACCACGGTTACGCCGAAGGGTACGATCAGGCCGGATAATATTGTAATAGTCCGTGATAACTCCATCAGTAAAAACATAGTCGAAGGCGTTGTGACGGTGCGTACATATCTGGGCAAGAGTTATCAGTACAAGGTACAGACGCCGTTCGGCGATTTTATTGCGAACGACGCCGATATCGGTACTTTCCAGCCGGGGGATAGGGTGCGGATGCATTTGCCGCCGTCTAGGATAATTGTTGTTT
>CAZJLW010000061.1:2916-19079 GCA_964546895.1 uncultured Eubacteriales bacterium
TAAAGTTTTGCTAAAGTATGTAACTGTTCAGTCACGACTGAATAGTTTCAAATATTTATATATCCTTAAGGAGGACAAAATGAAGAAATTTGCTGTTTTAGTTGCATCTGCATTATTTTTAGGAAGTGTTGCGGGTTGTTCCGCTACGAAGCCCGCTGCTACGCCGGTACCGACACCGGAGCCGACGGCGGCCGCTACGCCTTCGCCGACGCCCGAAGCTACACCCGCCGCGAAAACGACTCTCGTCGTATCCAACTTCGCCTTGGCTGACGACCGTATAAAGGAAACGGTTATCGCGCCTTTTGAGAAGGAGAACAACTGCACCGTCGTATACGAGGGCGGCACGAATGCCGAGCGCCTTACGAAGCTTAAGAACGATCCGAACACGACAGTAGACGTTATTTATCTTGCGCAGCAGTTCGCACAGCAGGGCGTGGACGCTGGTCTGTTTGAAGAATTCGATTACGCCAAGGTTCCCAACTCCGCCGACATCTTGAAGAAAGCGGACATTTTTAAGGACAGCAAGCAAGGCCCGCCGACAACGATGAACCGTTTAGGCATCATCTACAACCCTGAAAAAGCTGGAGATATCAAATCCTTCTCCGACATTTGGAAGGCTGAGTACAAAGAAAAAGTAGCTATCCCGGACATTTCGACCACTTTTGGCCCCGCGATGGTAACTGTTGCCGCGAAGCACGCCGGAGTAGATTACGCTACCGACAACGGCGAAGCCGCATTCAAAGCGCTTGCCGACCTTAAGCCCAACATCGTCAAGACGTATACGAAATCATCCGACCTGAAGAACATGTTCTCATCAGGCGAAATCACGGTAGCGTTAGCAGCCGAGTTCGCGTACAACACGATGGGCGACGCCAGTGTTAAGCTTGTGTTTTTAGATCCGGCGGAAGGTTCGTATCTTAACTTCAACACTATCAACATCGTTAAGTCCTCTAAGAACAAAGACTTGGCTTACAAATTCGTAGATTTTGTACTGTCTCAAGAGAACCAGCTGAACGCCGCTATTAACGTTCCCGAATCGGCCGTTAACACAAAGGTTCAGATTCCGGCTGAGGTTGCTAGCAAGCTCACAACCGTTGAAACCGCCGACAAGTGCAATGTCGTAGACTTCACCGTAGTCAATAAGCAGCTCACAGACTGGATTGACAAATGGAACAAGACGCTTAATCAGTAACCCGTTACAAAATAGAAAAAGGCCGCTGTATCAATTCCCGCTTAAGTGAGAGAATCGATCAGCCGCCTTTTTTTTGAATCATGCGGAGGCGAATAAGATGAGCACAACGGCATATACAAGTGTGATAGTACAGGCTTTCGGCAGTCTGCTTTCGTTAATATTGCTGATCTTCCTACTTTTCGTTAAGCGTAATAAAAGCCCGCTATTGTTACTTTATATGCGTTTTTGCGTTAACCATATAGGCATTGAGAACGTCCGCTCAAGGTTAAAAATTCAATGCGGCGGCGAGCTGAAAATCGACAGCAAGCCGGGCAACGGTACGACTGTTACACTGGTTATTCCGAAGGAAGCTTAAGTAGTCAACTCATCAAGCAGTTCCTGAACGCTTACTATTTTATCGACGCGGTAGGCGTTCTGACCGCAGAACATCAGCCCGCCGTCCGTATCGCCGTTAACGGAAGAGATAAGCGCGCGTGATATGCAGTACGGTATATTTTCCCGATCACAGTGTTTAAGACAATTAAGACATTTCTGGCGCGCGGCCTGACCGGGCGCCGCTTTTTTTAGGAACGTATTCGTTATCGCACGACCAGGCAGACCGACAGGGCTTTTTACTATGGTTATGTCGTCCTTGACGGATTTTAAATACGCTTCCTTAAAAGCGGGTGATGCATCGCACTCGTACGTCCCGACGAACCGCGTCGCCATCTGCACGCCGGCGCAGCCCATCGATAAATATTTTTCGATGTCGGCCTTCGTATAGACGCCGCCGCCAAAAATTACGGGCGTGTCTCCGGCGTATTCCAGTATTTGCGACAGCTCGCCGTCAAAGTCCTGCTGCTCATGCGGCTCGTTGAAATAGTCCGGCGAAAAGCCAAGATGCCCACCGGCCATAGGCCCTTCGACTACAATTGCGTCGGCTTTTCGGCTGTAGCGTTTGAGCCAGCGCTCGAGCAGAACCTTGGCCGCCTTTAGCGACGAGACAATGGGCGCGATTTTCACGCGCGAGCCGCTGACAAGCTCGGGCAGATTAACAGGCAGCCCCGCGCCAGAAATAATCAAGTCGATACCGTTTTTCACGGCGACGTCGACGTATTCTTCGTAATGTCTCATAGCTACCATCAAATTAACGCCGAGTATACCGCTCGGCGCTTTTTCACGTGCAAGACGGATATGCCGCGCCAACGCCGCGAGGTTCGCCTTAAGCGGGTTAGCCTCGAACCCTTCGTCGGCGAAGCCGATCTGCGCCGCGGAAATAACCCCGACACCTCCTGCGGCCGCGACCGCTCCTGCCAAGCCGCTCAGGCTCACGCCGATTCCCATTCCGCCCTGAATTATCGGAAGCCTTGCGGTAATGTCTCCTATAACAAGTGGTTTAAACAATTCATACAACTCCTGTCTGTAATGGTTTGATTATCAAGATAAAACAATTAACATAATGATATATATAATATATGTTACTGTCAATGTTTTAACTATAAACTACTCGCCCGTCAAAAGCCCGCTACGCGGGCTGCGACGGGAAAAGCACCCGCCGCAATGCCGTAAAACGGCATTTTTGACGCCTCACATGCGGGTAAAAAGCTCGCAAGCGGCTTTTTGCCCTTAGTATAAATAATTGTCATAAGCTATTGACTTCGTAATAAAATAAAATTATACTTTGATTATCAAACTAATTTTGTGTTGAAAATGTGTTGCGAAATTTTACAAGGGGCGCGGGGCAATGGAGCGGGTGTTTGACTGTATAAACAAGCTGATGGTAGATGTGTTTAACGACATACTGCGCATTGAAGAGCTGGCGGTAAAACGAGGAGCATTTCGCGATATATCGATTACCGAGATGCACACCGTCGAAGCCGTCGGCTTGCATGGCCAGAAGAATATGACGGACGTGGCAAAACGGCTGGGTATAACAGTCGGCACGCTGACCACGGCCATAAGCAATCTCGTAAAAAAAGGCTATGTCGAACGTATAAAATCTGAAGCCGACAGGCGTGTCGTCAACATCATGCTGACGAAAAGGGGACGTCTGTTATTCAGAATGCATGAAAAGTTTCACAGGAACTTAATTGAGGACGTAATAAATACGCTGGACGAGGACGAGTGTAATGTGCTGACAAAGGCTCTTACGCAAATGCACGCGTTTTTTCTGGTTAAACAATGACGGGAACGCCCAGCGTTCCACAGGAGTGAGTGAATGCATAAAGCGAAAATTATTGCGACGGCCAGCCGTGTGCCGCCGCTGGCTGTTTCGAACGACCGGCTGTCGGAGCTGGTTGAAACCTCCGACGAATGGATCAGCCAAAGAACAGGCATAAGAAGCCGTTTTATTAGCGAAGGCGAGAACACGAGCGACTTGTGTACGGCCGTGGCGCGCCAGCTTTTGGAACGCGCGTCCATGAAGCCGGCGGACATAGATTTGATTATAACAGCCACGATCTCGGCCGATTACCTGACGCCGTCCGTCGCGTGTATGGTTCAAGGAGCGATCGGCGCGGTTAATGCGTTCGCGTTTGATATCGGCGCGGCTTGTTCGGGATTTGTCTACGCGGTTTCGGTTGCGACGCGGTTTATTGAAACCGGACGCTGTAAAAACGTAATGGTTATCGGTGGAGAGGTAACGTCGAAGCTTATCGACTGGAACGACCGCAATACATGCGTGTTGTTCGGCGATGGTTGCGGCGGGGTTATTATGACTGCCGGTGATTACGGCGTGTGCGCGGAGGAGTTAGGAAGCGACGGAACGGGCTTTAAAGCTATCACAGCCGGGTATTCCTCTGTCGAAAACGCCTTTAACGGAGCCGTCGGAGAGGGTACACACCGCTTCGACTATCTGAAAATGAACGGACGCGACACGTACGAGTTCGCTACGCGTACCGTCCCACAAAATATTTCGCGGTTAATGGAAAAAGCCGGAGTCGGTGCGGACGATATCGAAACGTTTATTCTGCACCAGGCTAATTTAAAAATTATAAACGTCGTTGCAAGAAATCTTGGCATACCGTCGGAACGGTTTTTTGTAAACATAGATAAATATTCTAATACCGTCGCCGCAACGATTCCGATAGCGCTTGACGAGTTGGTGACTTCCGGCGCATTACAGCTGGGCAGTCGCAAAAAAATTGTGCTGGTTGGCTTCGGAAGCGGTTTGACGTATGGATCGATACTGGTTGAGATTTGATTATGAAAGGGGATTTTCTTATGAGTAACGCAGTTTGTGAGCTACTTAATATAAAATATCCGATTTTGCAAGGGGCTATGGCGTGGATATCGGAGGCGTCGCTGGCGTCGGCTGTTTCGAACGCGGGCGGGCTTGGCATAATCGCCTGCGGTAGCGCACCGGCTGAGGCGATACGCGCCGAAATAAGAAAGGCACGTACGCTGACCGATAAGCCTATCGGTCTGAACATAATGCTGCTATCGCAGTACGCGGACGAATGCGCGCAGCTTGCTTGTGAGGAGCATGTCGAAGCAGTTATGACGGGCGCGGGCAATCCCGGTAAGTATATCGATATGTTTAAGTCATGCGGCATAAAGGTCGTGCCGGTCGTTCCGTCGGTAGCAATAGCGAAGCGCATGGAAAAGCTGGGCGCGGACGCGATTATCGCGGAGGGTATGGAGTCAGGCGGACATATCGGAAAGCTGACGACTATGGCGATGCTGCCGCAAATAGTCGACGCTGTAAAAATCCCCGTAATCGGGGCTGGCGGTATCGGCGACGGACGCGGCATGGCGGCGGCTTTTGCGCTTGGGGCTTGCGGAGTGCAGATCGGCACACGCTTTCTTGTTGCGAAAGAATGCGTTGTCCATGATAACTACAAGAAAGCGATTTTGAACGCGAAGGATATAGACACGACCGTTACAGGTCAGATAACAGGGCATCCCGTGCGTGTGATAAAGAACATGCTGTCAAGAGAGTACGACCGGCTTGAAAAAGAGGAAGCGCTTAAGGAAAGTCCCGACCTGCAAAAATTTGATGAGCTGGGACGTGGCGGGTTGCGCAATGCCGTAGTGAATGGCGATGTCGTAAATGGATCAGTAATGAGCGGTCAAATCGCCGGGCTGGTTAAAAAGGAACAGACATGCGCGGAGATTATCGCGGAGCTTGTTGCTGAGTTTAACGACACGCGTTGCAGATTGAACGGCGGTGTGTTATGAAAACGGCATTCGTTTTCAGCGGGCAGGGCGCGCAGTATGAGGGCATGGGCAAGGAGCTGTACGAGCGCTTCCCCGAATGTGGGCGGTTGTTCGATGAAGCCTGCGAGGCAGTTGGGTTTTCGCTGCATGGTGATCTGTCGCGTACGGAAATCTGTCAGCCTGCAATTTTGACGCTCAGCATGGCTGCGTATACGCTCGCTCGCGGGCTTGGTATAACGCCTGATTATATGGCGGGGCTTAGCCTCGGCGAATATTCGGCACTGACTGCCGCCGGGGTGTTCAATTTTGCCGACGCGGTACGGCTCGTTCATAAACGTGGAACGTTTATGGCAGAAGCTTGCCCGCCCGGAGCCGGTGCGATGAGCGCCGTGCTGTCGCTGTCGCGTGAAGAAGTGATACGCGTCTGCGAAGAAGCGTCGGACTGCGGGTTTGTAATGCCCGCGAATTTTAATATGGCGGGGCAGATAGTAATCGGCGGCGAGCCGGATGCCGTAAAAAAAGCCGGGGAGCTGGCGGTTGCGGGGGGGGCAAAAAAGGTTCTGCCGCTGGCAGTGGCCGGGGCTTTTCATACGCCGATGATGAATGACGCGGCGGCGAAACTTTCGAAGTATTTGGACGGGGTTGCAACGGGCAGTTTTGAGATGCCTGTACTGACGAATGTGACGGGGGATTTGATACCGTCCGTGTCTGATGTAAAGCCGCTGTTAATAAAGCAGATAGTAAGCCCCGTCGAATGGGAACGTATAATGCAGAAGCTTATTGCGCTGGATGTAACGCATGTGGTCGAGCTTGGCCCCGGGCGTACGCTTTCGGCTATGTTCTCAAAAACTGATAGAAACTTGAAGGTGTTTAATATAGAAGACAGTAAATCTTATGACAAACTTAAGGAGCTACTTGATGTTTTTAAATAAAACGGTAATAGTAACAGGCGGCGCAAAGGGCATCGGGCGTGCAATCGCGCTGAAATTCGCTGCGCTTCATGCGAACGTCGCCGTTAACTACAGATCGGCGGAGCCGACGGAGCTAGCCGACGAAATTGCACGGCTTGGCGGGCGCTGCTTTCTACACAAGGCCGATGTAAGCAACTTCGACGAAGCGAAGCGCCTAGTTGACGCGGTAACGGAAGCGTTCGGCGTACCGGATGTGCTTGTAAACAACGCGGGTATTACGCGGGATTCGCTTATTATTAGGATGAAGGAATCCGAATTTGACGAAGTAATCGCGACGAATTTAAAGGGAGCGTTCAATATGACGCGGCATGTGTCGGGATTGATGGCAAAAAGCAAAAGTGGGGCAATAATAAACATATCAAGCGTAGTCGGCGTGACGGGTAACATCGGTCAGGCGAATTACGCCGCATCGAAGGCCGGGCTTATCGGCATGACAAAAAGCGTCGCGCGTGAGCTTGCGTCGCGTGGCGTCACATGTAACGCCGTAGCGCCGGGATTTATTGAAACTGATATGACGGCGAAGCTGCCGGAGCAAATCAGGGTTTCGCTGCTTAATACGATACCCGCCAAGGCGTTCGGCAAGGCTGACGATGTTGCGGAGGCCGTGGCTTTTTTGGCGGCGAACCGATACATCACGGGACAGGTGCTTAATGTTGACGGCGGAATGGTTATGTAAGGAGGTAAAAACATGGAACAACGCAGGGTAGTTGTAACGGGGCTTGGGGCTATTACGCCGCTTGGCAATACTGTTTCGCAATTTTGGGACAATATAAAAAACGGCGTTAACGGAATTAAACCGATAACGCGGTTCGATACAGAGGGTTTTGATGTGAGAATCGCGGCGGAGGTAGTCGGTTTCGACGCGGTTGATTATATGGACAGGCGCGACGCACGAAAAATGGATTTGTTCAGCCAATACGCCGTGGCTGCCGCCGTCGGTGCAGTAGAAGACAGCGGCTATACGAAGGCTGGCGTCGACAACAGACGCGTCGGCGTGATATTCGGCTCGGGCATAGGCGGGCTTTCGACTCTTGAAGAGCAGATAACTAAATACGTACAGAAGGGGCCGAAGCGTGTATCGCCTCTTTATATTCCGATGGCACTGGAAAACATGGCGGCGGGGCATATAGCGATTCGTTTCGGCACAAAGGGCGTATGCACATCGATAGTAACGGCTTGCGCAACTAGCGCGAACTGTATCGGCGAGGGCTTCCGGTATATAAAACACGGTTATGCGGATATAATTATAGCTGGTGGATCGGAAGCGCCGGTTACGCCTACGGGTGTTGCGGGCTTCTCATCGCTGACGACGCTTGCCGAGACCGACGATGTAAACCGCGCGTCCATTCCGTTTGACAAAGACCGCAAGGGCTTCGTAATGGGTGAGGGCGCGGGTGCGCTTGTTTTGGAAGAACTGGAACATGCGCTAAAACGCGGCGCTAAGATTTACGGCGAGGTCGTCGGGTACGGCTCGACATGCGACGCATTCCATATGACTGCGCCTGATTCTGAAGGTGCCGGATTGGGCGAAGCCGTGAAGCTCGCGCTGTGGGAAGCCGGAATTACGGCGGCCGACATCGCGTATGTCAACGCGCACGGTACGAGTACGAAGGTCAACGACGTGGCCGAAACAAAGGCGATACGCTACGCTTTCGGCGAGTACGCGAACGGACTGTCCGTAAGCTCGACAAAGTCTATGACGGGGCATATGCTTGGCGCGGCGGGAGCTGCGGAAGCTATTGTATCGATCATGGCCGTAGCCGAGAACTTCGCGCCGCCGACTATAGGGCTGGAAGTTGAGGACGAGGAATGCGATTTGGATTACACTAAAAAAATCGGGCGCGCCCGCGAAATAAACTACGCCATATCAAATTCGATGGGCTTCGGCGGACATAACGCCGCGCTGTGTGTTAAGGCATGGAGGTAAGCATGAACTACAACGAAATCAAAGATATAATCGCTACGATAAAGGCTTCGGATTTCATGGAGTTTTATTTAAAGCAGAACAATACAGAAATAAAAATATCACGTACTGAGAACGCCGCCGCGACGACTGGGGCGTCAGCGGCGCAGGTACAGCCGGTAGTTTATGCAAATGAGCCAGTCGCAGTACCGATGCCGGTGCTTACGCCGACTACGCTTATCCCCGACGAACAGCCGCGCCCCAAAAACGGGCATACAATAAAAAGTCCGGTCGTCGGGACATATTACAAGAGCGCGTCGCCGGATAAGCCGCCGTTCGTAAACGTAGGCGACAAGGTAAAGCCGGGCGATGTGCTGTGCATAATCGAAGCGATGAAGGTCATGAACGAAATCACGAGCGACGCAGCCGGTGTTGTTACCGAGATACTTGCGCAGAACGAGCAACTCGTGGAATACGGGCAGGAACTGTTCGTGATCGGATAAGAGATAGGGAATAGGGGCGATAATGTGGACATAAAGCAGATAATGGAAATCATTCCGCACAGGCAGCCGTTTTTGTTAATCGACCGTATTGAAGCGCTCGAACCGGGTAAAGCCGTCACCGCCATTAAAAACGTAACGTATAACGAGCCGTTTTTTGCGGGGCATTTCCCGAGTGAGCCGGTTATGCCGGGTGTGCTTATAGTCGAGGCGATGGCGCAGGCCGGAGCGGTCGGGATTTTGTCGATGGAGGAACACAAGGGGCATGTTGCATACTTGGGAGCCGTCGACAAAGCGAAGTTCCGCGCGAAGGTCGTCCCGGGCGACATACTGCGGCTTGAGGTAGTTATTACAAAGCTGCGCGGTGCAGCCGGTATCGGACAGGGTACGGCGTACGTCGGTGAGAAAAAGGTTTGCGAAGCGGAGATTACGTTTATCGTCGGGAAGGCGTGAAGGGTTTGTTTAAAAAAATATTAATCGCTAACCGCGGCGAGATTGCCGTGCGCGTAATACGCGCTTGCAAGGAGCTGGGTATAGCGACAGTCGCCGTGTTTTCGGAGGCCGACAAAAACGCGCTGCATGTTCAGCTTGCTGACGAAGCAGTTTGCGTAGGGCCGCCGAAGTCGCGCGACAGTTACCTTAACATGTACAACATACTGAGCGCGGCTTGCAAAACGAAAGCCGCCGCCATTCACCCCGGGTTCGGGTTTCTGGCGGAGAACAGCGTTTTCGCGGGCATGTGCGAGGAGTGCAACATAAAGTTTATCGGCCCGTCGGGCAGCGTCATCGCGAAAATGGGCGACAAGGCCGCGGCGCGCGCCGTAATGGAAAGCGCTGGCGTGCCTGTTATACCGGGTTGTGGGATTATTGCGGAGTTCGGCGAGGCGAAGGCATTCGCGAAGGCCGCCGGGTATCCTGTTGTTATCAAGGCGGCTGCCGGTGGCGGCGGTAAGGGTATCCGTATAGTGCGCGAGCCGTCTGCGCTTGAAGATGCGTTTTATGCCGCGAAGAACGAGGCGCTTGCCGCGTTTTCCGACGACCGTGTTTATATGGAGAAGCTTATCGAGAACGCGAAGCATATAGAGGTTCAGGTTTTGGCGGATCGATACGGGAACATAATACATCTTGGCGAGCGGGATTGTTCCGTGCAGCGGCGTAATCAGAAGCTGCTTGAGGAAGCCCCCGCCATCTGTCTGACGGACGCAGTTAAAGCCGAAATCGGCAAAGCGGCCGTTAACGCCGCGGCCGCCGCCGGTTACGAGAACGCAGGTACGATAGAATTTCTATACGGCGCGGACAGGCGCTTTTATTTTATGGAAATGAACACGCGTATTCAGGTAGAGCATCCCGTCACGGAAATGGTGACGGGTATTGATATCGTGAAGGAACAGATAAAAATCGCGTGCGGTGAACGGCTTAGTGTTACGCAGGACGATGTGCGCTTTTTGGGTCATGCGATTGAATGCCGTGTCAACGCGGAGAATATCAAGGCGGGTTTCGCGCCCAGTCCCGGCAGGATAAACTATTTGTTTATACCGGGCGGGTACGGCGTGCGTGTTGACAGCGGCGTTTTCGCGGGATATACGATTCCGCCGTTTTATGATTCGATGATTGCGAAAGTTATCGCGCACGGCGCTACGCGTGACGAGGCTATTGCGAGAATGCGCCGCGCCCTTTCGGAGTTTATTATTGAGGGCGTGGAAAACAATATCGATCTGCAAATGGATATTTTGTCGGACGAGGATTTCTTGGCGGGTACGTTTCATACCGGCTCGCTTAATGTGAAGCTGGCGCAGAAGTAAAAATTTGAACGCGGGAGGTGGAAAGGCTTGAATATTTTCAAAAAAAAGACGTATATCAGCATTCCGGCGCATCAGACGGACGACACCGCGCCGTCCGTGCCGGACGGTATGTGGGTGCAGTGCGGCAAATGTAAGCGCACGATTTATAAATCCGAGACGGGCAGGTACAAAATATGCCCGAACTGCGGCGCGGGGTTCAGGCTGACCGCTCCCGAACGGCTCGAGCTTACGGCGGACGCGGGGACGTTCGCGGAGTTCGGCAGCGATATCCTCGCGCGTAACCCGCTGGATTTTAAGGACTATGATAAGAAGCTTGAAGTGCTGTATAAAGAAACGGGGCTTAATGCCGCGGTTGTCACCGGCTGCTGCGAAATCGGCGGCGTGGCGGCTGTGCTTTGCATTATGGATACGCGGTTTATTATGGGAAGCTTGGGTTCGGCTGAAGGTGAAAAGCTGACGGAGGCGTTCGAACGGGCGCTAGCGGCGCGGCTGCCTGTTATCGTGTTCGCGGCGTCCGGCGGCGCGAGAATGCAGGAGGGGATAGTTTCGCTCATGCAGATGGCGAAGGTGTCAGCGGCTGTAAAAAGGCACAGCGACGCAGGTCTGTTGTACGTAACGGTTCTGACTGATCCGACTACGGGCGGCGTTGCGGCAAGCTTTGCGATGCTGGGCGATATAATACTGGCCGAGCCGAAGGCGCTTATCGGCTTTGCTGGGCCGAGGGTTATTGAGCAAACCGTGAAGCAGAAGCTGCCGGAAGGTTTTCAGACATCGGAGTTTTTGCTGGAGCGCGGGTTTATAGATAAGATAGTAAGACGGCAGGAAATGAGGGATGTGCTTGCGCATATTCTGAAGCTGCACGAGCCGCAGGGCGAAGGGGGCGAGCCGATATGAAGAAAGCGTGGGAAATCGTAGAGGCATCGCGCAAGCCCGAGCGGGCTACGGCGCTTGAGTATTTTGGTTCGATATTTACGGGGTTTGTTGAGTTGCACGGGGATAGGCGATTCGGCGACGACAAGGCTGTCGTCGGGGGTGTTGCGTGGCTTGATAAGCAGCCTGTTACTGTTATCGGTATACAGAAGGGACGCGGCGTTCAGGAGAATGTCGAGCGTAACTTCGGCTTGCCGAATCCCGAAGGGTACCGCAAGGCGTTACGCCTTATGCAGCAAGCCGAAAAGTTCGGGCGGCCTGTCGTGACGTTTATTAACACGGCCGGGGCGTACTGCGGCATAGGCGCGGAGGAACGCGGGCAGAGCGAGGCAATAGCTCGCAATTTGTACGAGATGTCCGCGCTTAACGTGCCTGTCGTATCGATACTGACGGGCGAGGGCGGCAGCGGCGGCGCGCTGGCGTTGGCCGTGGCCGATAAGGTTTTTATGCTGTCCGGCGCTACGTATTCGATACTGTCGCCGGAAGGGTTCGCAAGTATTTTGTGGAAAGACGGCTCCCGTGCTAAGGAAGCCGCCGAGCTTATGAAAATGACGGCGCG
Source organism: uncultured Eubacteriales bacterium (assembly GCA_964546895.1). GTDB lineage: Bacteria > Bacillota > Clostridia > Lachnospirales > CAZJLW01 > CAZJLW01. The sequence continues at coordinate 14,911 of CAZJLW010000061.1, forward strand.
GGATTTGCTCGCGCTTAAGATTATTGACGGTATTATCGACGAGAACGACCACACCAGCGCCGACATTAAGAAGCTGCTGAAAGCGGAGCTTGCGCGGCTGTCCGGGCTTTCGCCGGAAGCTCGTGTAGCGGCGCGGTACGAGCGGTTCCGGGCGATGGGTCGGGAGTAAGGTGTTACTCGCCGTAGCCTATTGTAGTCATTAGCGCCATTTCGGGTTGCGCAGTTACTAGGCGTGAATACTGCGCCACTATTTCTACATTACTTGTTGCAAGAATAGCGTACGGCTTGTCCTTTGGTATGGGCAAGCCTTTTTTATTTGTAAGTTTATCCATGCGGATATGGTTAGTGCGGCGAGCCTTGCATGTTACGCTAAAACCGGTCAGCGGCTCGTCGTCTTCGAAATATATTATCAGCTCAATCTGCGCGTCCGTGTCGGACGTGTTAAGCACGCAGAGTGCGTCATGACTGGGAGTGCCGTTCGATTGGCTTTCCCAGTACCCATCGGCTATCAGCCATGTTTTTTTTCCGTAGTTCACATCTGACTCCCCTGTCCACCATCGTGGCTAAGCTGCCACGGAATCCCAAACTTGTCCACCAGCATACAATAACAATCGCTCCAAAAAGTTTTTTGCGGCTCCATGTGAACAGCGCCGTCTTCTTTGAGGCGATCAAACCAAATTTTTATTTTATCCATGTCTTTACTGCCTACAGTTATGTTTACGTTGTTGCCTATATTTAACTTCATAGCCGGGGTGGTGTCTGAGAACATCATCTTGCTGCCTTCGATGTTAAGCTCCGTGTATAGCACGAGCTTTTTTTGTTCGTCCGGAATCGGCGGGAAGTCCTGCCCCGGCGGTACATCGCCGAACGTCATGAATCGCGGCGCCTCGCAGTCGAACACCTTTGCGTAAAACTCTACTGCTTCGCGGCAATTGCCGTTGAAATTAAGAAATACTTGTACTGACATGCTATTACCTCCTGTGAATTTGTGTGGTTTGATGCATATGCCCTAATATACTACGCATTTTGAAAAAAGTATAGAAGATTTGACTAAAAAAGAGTAAAATATATTCAAGGTGGTGGCAATAATGAATGACTTACATACTACAAAAACCATTTTGAAAGGCGGCACTGTCGTTACTCCGCGCGAAGCCGTAGCGGCGGATATTTCCTTCGAGAACGGAAAAATCACGGCGATAGGCGCAGGGCTTCCGACTGACTGCGCCGAGATTATCGGCGCTTCGGGTTGTACTATCTTTCCCGGCTTTATTGACGCGCATACGCATCTGGACATGGATACGGGTGTGACGCATACGGCGGATGATTTTGAAACGGGGACGCGTGCGGCTGTGTCGGGCGGGACGACTACGATTGTGGATTTTGCCACACAGCAGAAGGGTGAGAGCCTCGCCGATGCTCTCAATCAGTGGCACAAAAAAGCTGAGGGCAAATGTTATTGCGACTATGGTTTCCACATGGCGATAACCGACTGGAATGCATCCGTTGCGCGCGAAGTCGCGGAGATGGCGAGGTGCGGGGTGACGTCGTTTAAGCTGTATCTTGCGTACGACGCACTGCGCGTCACCGATGGGGAGTTGTACGATGTTTTAAAGGCTGTAAAGGCGATTAAAGGAATCGTCGGTGTTCATTGCGAGAACGGGGACGTTATAAAAAAACTTGTAAATGAGCATGTCAACGCCGGAAAAACTGCCCCTAAGTATCATGCTATGTCACGTCCGGATTATACGGAAGCTGAGGCGATATCGCGGGTATGCCGTATTGCGCAAGCCGCCATCGCTCCGGTGCATATTGTGCATTTGAGTACGGAAGCGGGTTTGGACGAAGCTGTGCGCGCAAGAAAACGTGGACAGCGCGTATTTATCGAGACTTGCCCGCAGTATTTGGTTTTGGACGAAAGCAGGCTGGACGCGGACGGCTTCGAAGGCGCGAAGTTTGTATGCTCGCCGCCGCTTCGGAAGCAGTCCGATGTCGCGGCGCTTTGGGCGGCGGTGTCAGACGGCGCAATTGACACTATTTCGACAGATCATTGCAGCTTTAATTTCAAGGGGCAGAAGGATATCGGGCTGAACGATTTCAGCAAAATCCCTAACGGGCTGCCCGGTATAGAACACAGAGCCGCGCTTATGTTCACGCACGGCGTTTGCGAAGGGCGTATTTCGCTAGTGCGGTTTGCGGAGCTGGTATCGAGTAACGCTGCGCGGCTGTTCGGTATGTACCCGCGCAAAGGCGCGCTTGCTGTCGGTAGCGACGCGGATATCGTCATATGGGATCCGAACTGGTGCGAGACGATTACGGCTGGCACGATGACGCAGAACGTCGATTACACTCCGTACGAGGGCATGGCTGTGCGCGGTAGGGCTAAGATGGTTTTTCTGCGCGGGGCGTTGGTAAAGGGAGGGGTTAATAATGAATGTATCGGGACATATATCGCAAGACATACTCTGGACGGCGAATAGGATAAAAAAAAGCGGCTACAGTCGGCTGCCGCTAATGCGCCCGGAAAACGTAGCTGCGGCGCGGCGGTTTCACATGAGCTTTCCGCAGTATGAGGTTACACCGCTTATCGAGCTGCGGAGAATGGCTGACTATCTCGGTGTCGGCGGGATTTACGTAAAAGACGAGTCGTACCGTTTCGGGCTTAACGCGTTTAAGGTGTTGGGCTGCTCGTACGCGATGGCGCGGTTTATAGCGGATAAGTTGGGAAAAAGTATTGACGAGGTTGATTACAGCTTCTTGACGTCGGAAAAGCTCAGGCAGAATTTTACGGCGACGTTCTTCACGGCGACGGACGGCAACCACGGGCGCGGTGTCGCATGGGCGGCGAATAAGCTCGGACAGAAGGCAGTCGTGTTCATGCCGAAGGGTACAGTAAAGTCGCGGTTCGATAACATAGCGAAAGAGGGTGCGACGGTAACGGTAGAGGAAGCCAACTATGACGAGTGCGTACGCATGGCGGCGGAAGCGGCCGCCAAAACCGAGAACGGCATAATCGTACAGGACACTGCGTGGGACGGCTACGAGGACGTGCCGTCGTGGATTATGCAGGGCTACGGCACGATGGCAAACGAAACACTCGAGCAGCTGCGGGCGGCTGGGACGGACAGACCGACGCATGTTTTTGTGCAAGCCGGTGTAGGATCGCTTGCCGGGGCGGTGTGTGGTTATTTTGTAAATATGTTCCCCGAGAATCCTCCGGTGATCGTAGTAATGGAAGCTCGCGCGGCCGACTGCCTTTATCGCGGAGCAGAAGCCGCCGACGGCGCGCCGCGGTTCGTCACGGGCGGTTTGCAAACGATAATGGCGGGGCTAGCTTGCGGCGAGCCTAATACTATCGCGTGGGATATTTTAAAGAACCACGCCGGGTTTTTCGTGTCGTGCGACGACCGGCTGTCGGCTAGGGGAATGCGTATGCTCGCCGCGCCGATAAAGGGTGACAGCCCTGTCACATCGGGAGAGAGCGGGGCTGTCGGTATGGGATTGCTGGCGGCGCTGACGGAGACGGATGCGCACAGGGATTTCCGCGAAGCGCTTGGGCTTAACGGAGATAGCAAGGTACTGATGTTCTCGACGGAGGGCGATACCGACCCTGTAAACTATAGGCGTATCGTGTGGTCGGACAGTCTGTGAAACTAATGAACCTATAGAAACGGAGTGAACTATATGGATTCTAGCGGTATAAATTTTAACGGCATAAAAAGCGCAGCCGAGAGTTATCAAGCGGATATGACGAAGTTTTTACGGGACTTGGTGGCCATACCCGGCGAAAGCTGTGGCGAGGAACTCGTTATCAGGCGCATTGAAGCCGAAATGAAAAAGGTAGGCTTTGATAAGGTAGAGATTGATAATATGGGGAATGTGCTGGGCTATATCGGCTCGGGCAAAACGCTAATCGCATTCGACGCGCATATCGACACGGTAGGCATCGGCAACCGCGACAACTGGAGCTTCGACCCGTATGAGGGCTACGAGAACGAAACGGAAATAGGAGGGCGTGGTACGTCCGATCAACTTGGCGGAATAGTATCGGCGGTTTACGGAGTAAAAATAATGAAGGAGCAGGGGTTGCTGCCCGACGAGTGTACGGTTCTTGTAACGGGAACGGTGCAGGAGGAGGACTGCGACGGTCTGTGCTGGCAGTACATAGTTAA
>CAZJLW010000062.1:0-19078 GCA_964546895.1 uncultured Eubacteriales bacterium
CATTTCCACCCTCACTTCCTAAACACAAACAAATACTCATGCGCAAGCAGTAAAAAGTTATACTTCACACTATTTGTTTTCCAATACCCTGTCGCCTTACAGTTGTGTTGCTCTTTTATAATTATCTCCTTCAGCTTAAAACCAACTGCTTCAAAGATTTTCATTACCTCAAAGCTCATAGGTATAACATGCCCCTTTTTGCGGGTATCGCCCATTAATATGGCACAAAACTTTTCTTTCTTCAAAACCCTGTAGCTCTCGGCGGCAACAAGCTTCATCTGTTCTAAAAAGTCTTTCACATCAAAATGGGACAAATCACTTTCTATATCCTCGCTGTACTGAATTATATTGGCATATGGCGGGTGGGTGCAGACAAAGTCAACGCTGCCGTCCGGTACAAAATCAAGATTGCGAGCGTCGCCGCTATGGATATAAACCTTACCGGCGTTTTCGTATTCAAAGTCTGTTTTTATACGGCAGCGCTCTAAAGCTTTGGGGTTTATGTCACCACCAATAATATTACGTCCAAGCAGCTTAGCTTCAACAAGAGTTGTCCCTCCTCCGGCAAACTGGTCAAGTACCAAATCTCCCTCTTGGGAATAGCGTAGCAGGAGATTCCTTGGAATATACGGCGACCAGTTGCCGCGCCACTTCGCGTCGTGGGTAGCCCAGTTCCCCCTGTCGGGAAAACTCCAAACTGTATTCATTTCAAGCTCGAAATTGTCAGGTTGCCATTTGATTTCTTTTGCCATACTACAATCTCCTTGCCACAATCTCTTCAAGCAACCCGTCTTCAATCATTTTAATATTCATTACATAATCGGTTGCATTAAACGTTTCAGACAACGGTCGTCTGGTTTTTTGCCAACCAAGCCCATCTGTCACCCAGATAAAACCTGTATTATCGTTGTGTACAAGCTCGAATAGACTTTTAAACTCTCCCGCAACCGACTTAAGTTTTGAACCAATACCACTGAAGTAATTAACCTCTATCAAGTAAAGCTTATCACCAGAATCAATAGCAAAATCAAAATGCCTATCGGATTTATCTGTAGCTACATCTTTGCCAAATTCGGCTTTGATATTTGCCGCAGTCGCCTGCGTTATGTAGCGAAAACCATTTCGTTCGCAGATAGCCTTTATATAAACCTCAGTAAGATTTTCCATCGCCGTACCACTACGATTTTTACGAGCGTTCGTGTCTAACCCTACCTCAACCCCTATGCAGTAGTCTACAAGGTTTTTAATGTTTTTATCTGAAAGAACCTTTATCAGTCCACATTTGTCAGCAAAGAAAACAAGCTTGTCAATATCTGCGTCAGAATACGACTTACGCTTCGCAAATGAATACTCTACGTCCCCGCCAATATCTGCAACTTTAATACTCGTATCACGCACAGCCATCAAAAGCGGTATTACCGGTACAATTTCGGGGTATCTTTTTATGAGTTCTTTTAACCTTTCGGTAACATCATCTTTTCCAATAAGACTGTTAAGTATATTAAGTGACACTTCAATCTGCGATACATTTCCAAGCACCTTGTCCCACGCCACGAAAAAATCATATGTGCGGATAGTATCTTTTAGATTGGCCAGCAGGTATTCAAATGCTTCGCTTTCGGAATGAATGCCCATTTCTATGTACTTATCAATCATTTTCATAGCCTGTCACCTCAGAAATTCGAAATAAGCAGTTCGCTTATATTCCCCCTACTTCCGCCGTTACTGTTAATCATTCGTTTTGCTGAAACTCGCGAAATTGAATACGCTTTATAAAGCTCGTCAAAAAAATCGTCCTGTAAGTCACTGTTTTTAGGATCTGAATTACTGATAACAACCTTCGCACCAATGCGGTGTAACCTGTCAACAAATTGCCTTAGTGCGACCTGCTCATTGTCATCAAATGGTGTCTCGGCGTAAGAATTGAAGCTTGCCGTTACGGTAAGCGGTCTATAAGGAGGGTCTATATAAACAAATGTATTCTCGTCCGCGAAAAACAAGCACTCTTTATAATCACCGCACTTTATCGTTACCTTTTGAAGCAGTGCGTTGATATTTTTCAAGTTGTCCGCGTCGCATATAATTGGTTGCTTATAGGCACCCATCGGCACATTAAAAAGACCTTTCTTATTCACTCGAAACAATCCGTTGAAGCATGTTTTATTCAGAAAAATAAACAGCGCCGCCTTTTCAATATTAACTGCTTCGTCGCCATTTATTTTAAGGTAATTAAACCGTTCGCGCTTTTCATAATAAAACATCTTGCGCATATCTGTATTCATTGGCCAAAAAATATCCTGTAAAGCCTGCAAATATATTATTAGCTCGTCTACATGATTCTTAATTTGCGTGTATGTATTTATAAGCTCAACGTTTATATCGTTTATTAATACCTCATCGATTTCATAGTTCGAAAGCACATCAAAAAGCACCGCCCCGCCGCCAATAAACGGCTCGCAGTACCTCGTGATTTTTGCGCCATGCCCAATGGGATATCTTTTTCTGATATCCGTCAGCAGTTGACCTTTGCCGCCCGCCCATTTTATAAAAGGTTTTGCCGTCATATTTGTTCACCTGTTCCGTTTAATTAAAGCACATTAAAGGTATACTAAATCTTAGAATTTTTCAAGCACAAAAAAAGATGCATAAATAATTATGCACCCTTCTTTGCTCAATGCGAGCTATATTCGCATTTATTTCCCGGCCATTTGTCTTTCCTGAGCCTCGATCATTTTCTTAACCATGTAACCGCCTACATAACCGTTCTGAGCGGAAGTTAAATCTCCGTTGTAGCCCTGCTTAAGCGGTACGCCGATTTCGTTGGCTACTTCATACTTGAACTGGTTCAAAGCTTCGCGAGCCTCGGGAACCGCCTGTCTGTTTGAGCTTGAGTTGGAGCTTGAGTTAGAGCTTGTATTCATGTTCATATTCATAACAATTTCCTCCTATTTTATAAAGCCTTAATTTTTAGTCCGTAACCATTCGCTATGAATGATGTTACAGTCATATTATATCCGGCGTTCCTTCATTTATAAGAGGTAATTTTATGAAAGCAAACGATAAAATTTATTTTGGAAAGCTCATCGAAATAAGCATTCCCAAGTCGCTGATTTTTTTGTTAATGAGCGCGCCGAGTTCTTTGCAAAGCTTTTCGCTGCGAATGTAGCCGTTCAAATCGGCCAGCTCGTTAATGGCGGCACTCTCCTCGCGTATCGCAAGCAAAATACCGTCTCGAAACATTACGTTCGTAACCACTTCTGTCTCCTGCGCGTCGAACACTTCTGTCGAATACGCCTTATACATTGTTTTGAACCGCTCAAGTTTTGCGTTGCAGTTTTCGCTTAGCGACTGCAAAATTTTTTTATGTTCCTCCCACGGCGCGTACCGCGACATGTTTTCGTAAAACACGGAACCGTTCCGCTCGTTCTGTATGAACTGTTCGATTTTATTTCTGACATGAGGATTTTCTTCAATAATATTATTTCCGAATCCATAGTCATTTATTTCCGCCGTACCGCTGGGATTTAATTCCGGAATCGCCAACGGATTTTGCGGATTCGGCGTTCCCTGCGAACCCTGCTGTGCCGTCCCATTCTGCTGTCCTTGCGGATTCTGCCCGCCCGCCTGACTGCCTTCCTGATTCTGGTAATTTTTCAACATAGCCATAGCCGCATCGTCAAGCGGCTCGAACCGCACGCCGTCCGGAAGCGGCCCTTGCGGCATATTCGTCGGACGCGCCTGACGGTTTTGCTGCCCCTGATTGCCTTGACTACCCTGGCGCGACTGCTGTTGCTGATATTGCTGCTGATACTGCTGCGGACGCTGTTGATACTGCTGCGGACGCGCGGTGTTCGACCTGTATTGCTGCCCCTGCGAACCCATCATTCCCGTTCGTCCTGTCCGTCCCATGTTACTCATGTTATACTGCGGCATTTGTGCGTTAACCCTCGGTGGCATTAACATCCCTCCGTTTAAATGCTTGATATATTCGATGCTCGTATACTATATAGTATTCAATGCCGTGCTAATTGTGCGGCTACTTGCAAAATTCCAAGATTTGAAATATACTCAGTTCATACAAAATTTCACATAAAAGGGGCAATTCCTATGGTAAGAACACGTTACGCGCCCAGTCCGACGGGCTACATGCACATCGGCAACCTACGCTCGGCGCTGTTTGAATATTTGATTGCGAAGCACAGCGGCGGGACGTTTATTCTGAGAATCGAGGACACGGACCAGAACCGCTATGTCGAAGGCGCAACCGAAATCATATACAAAACTCTGCGCACCGTCGGCATGAAGCACGACGAAGGCCCGGATGTCGGCGGCGATTACGGCCCGTACGTTCAGAGCGAGCGCAAAAACAACTACATCGAATACGCGAAACAGCTCGTAAAAAGCGGACACGCGTACTACTGCTTTTGCAGCAAGGAGCGGTTGGGTGAGCTGCACGAGAACAGTGAACACGACGTAATAAAGTACGATCGCCACTGCCTCGGGCTGTCGCAGGACGAAATCGACGCCAAGCTTGCCGAGGGCGTGCCGTTCGTAATCCGGCAAAAAATCCCGGAGGGCAGCACGTCGTTCCACGACGAGGTATACGGTGACATCACGATTAAAAACGAGGAGATGGAGGATCAGATTCTAATAAAGTCCGACCTCATGCCAACGTACAACTTCGCGAACGTCGTCGACGACCACCTAATGAAAATAACACACGTCGTGCGCGGCAACGAATACCTATCGTCAACACCGAAATATAACCTGCTGTACAACGCCTTCGGCTGGGAGATTCCGACGTACGTTCACCTGCCGCTCATCGTTAACGAGGAAGGCAAGAAGCTCGCGAAGCGCAGCGGCGACGTCGTAGCCGAGAGCCTGTTCGAGGCCGGATTTTTGCCGGATGCGGTCATTAACTATATCGCGCTGCTGGGCTGGAGTCCGTCGGAGAACCGCGAGATATACTCGCTGAGCGAGCTTGCCGAGGCGTTCGATATTAAGGGCATCAGCAAATCGCCCGCGATTTATGACATGAAAAAGCTGACGTGGATGAATGCAGAGTATATAAAATTGCTGCCCGCGGAGACATTTTACGAGATGGCGTTGCCTTATATTAAAGAAGCCGTTACGCGTACGGATGTGGATTTGCGCAAGCTGGCGGCGATGACGCAGACGCGCGTCGAGTTCGCGAGGGACGCGAAGAACCTGCTGGATTTCATCGACACGCTGCCGGAATATGATACCCCGCTGTTCGTTCATAAGAAAATGAAAACCGACGTGCCGATTTCGCTTACGAGCTTGGAGAAGGCGCTGCCTGTGCTGGAGGGCTTAGAGGACTGGCGCGAGGAAACGATTCATGCCGCACTGTTCGGATTAATAGAGGAAATGCAGATTAAAAACGGGCAGATGCTTTGGCCGATACGTACGGCGTTATCGGGCAAGCCGTCGTCCCCGTGCGGAGCGACGGAGCTTGCCGAGATATTGGGTAAGGCCGATTGTATCGCGCGGATAAAGACAGCTATTGAGAAGCTGCGCGAAGCCGTGAGATAAACCGATTAAAAGCAAATGGAAAGAGGAATATTATGTACAACGAGAACATCAATATAGACTCTAATTTTCTGTATGATATCATCGAAAGCGATCTCAATAGTGGCAAATGCACGTCAGTACACACGCGGTTTCCACCGGAGCCGAACGGTTATCTACACATCGGAAGTGTAAAAGCCATTTTAATTAACTACCTCGCCGCAAAAAAATACGGCGGCAAATTCAACTTGCGGTACGACGACACAAACCCGGCACGTGAGGACGATGAATATGTCAGATCAATTTATAATGATATCATTTGGCTCGGAGCAACCCCGGACAACGTGTTTTACGGCTCAGATTACTTCGATAAATGCTATGAGTACGCCATAAAGCTGATAAAAGATAACAAAGCTTATGTGTGCGACTTAACAGCCGACGAGCTAAAGGAATACCGGGGCAATTTTACGACTGTTGGCAAAAACAGTCCGTATCGTGACCGCAGCGTTGAAGAGAACCTCGACTTGTTTGAGAGAATGAAAAACGGCGAGTTCCCCGATAAATCTAAAACCCTGCGTGCCAAGATCGACATGAGCAGTCCAAATATGAATATGCGCGACCCGGCATTGTACAGAATACTTCACACGCCTCACCACAGGCAGGGGGATAAGTGGTGCATTTATCCTATGTACGACTACGCTCACCCGATTCAGGACGCAATAGAGGGCATCACGCATTCTATGTGTTCCCTTGAGTTCGAGGATCACAGGCCGCTTTATGATTGGGTTATCGAAAACATTGGCTTCGAGCACCCGCCGCATCAATACGAGTTTGCGAAAATCGCAGTTACTTATATTGTGCTTGGCAAACGTTATCTGCGAGATATGGTGGAATGCGGCATAGTAGACGGATGGGACGATCCGCGTATGCCGACTGTGAGCGGGCTTAGAAACCGCGGGTATACAGCATCTGCTCTGCGTGAGTTTATAATAAAAGCGGGTATATCAAAGGTTTATAATAACGTCGACGTAAAGCTGCTGGAACATTGCATACGAGACGAGTTAAACAAAACCGCCAAGCGTAAAATCGCGCTTCTTGAGCCGATACCTGTTGTAATAACCAACTACCCCGAGGACATGAAGGAAGTATTCACGCTGCCAAACAACCCTGAGAATCCGGACGCGGGTACAAGAGATGTTATGTTTACAAGGAATTTGTATATAGACAAAGCGGACTTCGAGGAAGTACCTCCGCCAAAATACTTCCGGTTAAAGCCGGGTGGTGAAGTTCGGCTTATGGGTAGCTATATTATTAAATGCAACGAGGTTGTTAAAAACGAGGACGGCACGGTCAAGGAGCTTCGCTGTACTTATGACCCTGATACGAAGGGGAAAAACCCCATCGACGGACGGAAAGTAAAAGGAACGATACATTGGCTGTCCGAGGAAAATGCACATCCTATTAGCATTTGTCAGTACGATTATTTGCTAACGGTTGAAACGTTCGGTAGTATACCTGACAGCGCGGATTATAAGGACTATATAAACAAGGACTCAAAAAAAGTGTATGCAAACGCTCTTGCCGAGAAGTCTATCTGCGATGAAGCCGAAGATGAACGGTTTCAGTTTGTGCGAATGGGTTATTTTATTAAGGATGCGAGATGTGAGAATACGTACGGCAGTATTGTCTCGCTTAAGGATGGGTTTAAGTAATAGGATTTATGATATATGTAAAACAGCCGCCTTTTTTGTAAAGGCGGCTGTTTTTCGTTTTCCGTCATAGATACTTATCTACCAAATCATTCAAATTTAGTATTAATCTCCGAGCTATGGTCAGAGTTTCTTCATTTCCATTTGCGGCAAGCAACCCGCGTAAATCCTTCTCAAAATCCACGGGCAGCCATTCGCACAACTCGCCTGCGAACTCGATTAAGCGCTTCTCCCCGGGATGAAACGTCCGATTAAGCGCAAATAAAACGTCAAAATAGCTTTTTACAAACGCCGTCACTCTATGATTTACACTAACCACATCATTGCGTTTAATAGCTTTTTCGATTTGGTGAAAATACGAGGGGGTTATCCCGTCCAGAAGCGCCATGTTGTCAGATACAATGTTCCTCCTCAGCTGCTCGGGGTACGGCATTGTAAAGTGCTTAATCATCTGTGCATAACGGCCTTTTGGGTCGTAAAGCACTGTTGCATTAAATACAACATAGCAAGTGCAAGTTGTGTAACCGTCCCATGCAATATGTTTTTCTAAAGTATTTTGGAGGTTATTTTTAGTATCTTCTAAGTTTTCGTAAGTGACTTCGATCGGTACACCGCTTTTTAAAATGCACTCGTCCCAATCCGCCCCCCAGAATGTCTTTCCAATCCCCAACTGTTCGCAAGTCTCTCTTAGCGCGGTTTCTCTTTTTTCTTTGCTTAACGGGCTGTTCAAATAAACATATACATCGTAATCCGAAGTGGAATCGGCTTTGCCCGTAACACGGGAGCCGCCAAGCACTATGGCGTCAATCTCTTCAAATTGCTTAAGTAGTTCAATCGTTTGGCTAAAAAACTGGTCGTTCATGTCTGCACCTTCCTTTATACTCTGGTCGATTGATAATTCGCAGTAGCAACCCCGTCATAAACCGTGTAACTGTTCTTACCATTCTCATTAGTTGTTAGCCACGCTCAACAACATCAACCTTCCCTGTCGCAGGATCAATTATTAATCCAGTAACGGTAATATCTTTCGGAATAAGAGGATGTGTTTTTATTAATTTTACGGTTTCCCTTACAGATTCAATTGGACTTTTAAACCCTTTTAGCCATTTATTTAAATCAATCCCTAAATTGCAAATAAGGTCAATATTTTTGTTATCTATTCCTCTGGAAATCATTGCGTCAATAATTTTTTGTGAGTTTATGTCTTGCATACCGCAATCATAATGGTTAATTACGCAAATTTCATCTACGTCCAATTCATAAATTGCTACCACAAGACTTCTCATTACACTACCAAAAGGATTGCTAACTAAAGCTCCTGCGTTTTTAATCATTTTCACATCACCGTTTTTAAGATTCAGTGCCGCAGGCAACAACTCTGTAAGTCTTGTATCCATACAACTCAGAATTGCCATTTTTTTATTCGGGTATTTTGTTGTATTAAATTTCATGTACTCTTTGTTCTCTACAAACTTTGTATTAAATTGTAGCATTTCATCAATTCTTGACATCAAACATTCTTCCCCTACATCATCTTCCTAATATCGTTATAAGCAATAACCACCGCCAGTAGGAACCCCGTTAAGCTTAACAATCCTGTCTCCATCCACTTCATACCCGGCAGTCAGAGATTCAGACACTCAGTACATTCAATATTACTTAGCTCGACCTCATTTTTACTCACACGAATTCCATCATTTATAATACTATCTGCACAAATATCAATATCATCTGTCCATTCTATACCGCACCAAGTCGGTTTAACCAATTTGAAAAACATCATATCTTTAAGTGGCGAAAATACTTTTGATTCAAGTAATGGCTTTACGTCATATTTAATTATCCTGCCATCATCAAAGCTAACTATTAAATTATAATCCTTCATTGGCTTAACATTGATAATTTTCATTGTAACCTCTCAATCCAGCGGCTTTATTTTAAATATTTCATCGCCATTCGCTGCTAATTCCCAATTTGCTAATAACTCATCTTTATGTAACTCGATCCAAGCTTGTATCAACCGAGTTTGCTTGTGCGGAAATTCGCCTTCTGTTTTTTCACCATCAAAGTTAAAAACAGCTATAAACTCATTATATTTTGCGTGTATATGAGGAGGATTATGATCTTTTGCTTGCATACGAACAATAATTCCATAAAACATAGATATAGTTGGCATAAAAATACTCCCTTCATCAATAATATTATTTAACATTTACAAAGTCACTTTATAATCAACCCCCTAAATGTTATTGTTTTAGATTGACTCCCGTTAGTAACCTTTTTCTAGTCCTCTCATCGATGATTTTTTGAACTGCTAACTTTTGATTATCAACAGTATCGCTGTAGTCAATCGGGAGCTTCTTTTTGCTATATTGCAAATAGACTTGTCTTTCAATCTCAATCTTCAGATCGCTTTCATTCCCGTTAGATTGCTTAACGTTACCTCTAATGGTAAATGTAGTATAGCCGTTCTGCTCGTCTGTCTTCATTTCTAATTTGGCTATGACTTCCTTAATACCGTTGACAACTGCTGTTTTGATGATGAGGTATGTTATAAATAGGCCTACAGCCAATCCGATTATATAAGTTATTATAAAGACTGTGTTCATTTCAACTACCTCTCTCGCTATTTAAATTATTTTAGACTAATACTCTTAAAGCAATCTCAACGCTTCTATCCCCGGCCAACAAAACAAACAACATTCCCATCCAAATCCCAAAAATGCATCGCCCTTGTCCCCCAAGGATAAGTAGTCGGAGCCGCCATAAACTCAATCCCAATACCTAACGACCTAAGCCGTTCATACTCCGCATCAACATCATCAACAACAAACGAAAACTTAGTCATCCCCGTCCCATGATACTTCTCAAAACTAAAACCCATATCTTTCTCAGCTGCAGCTTTCGAGTAAATCGTTATACCGCCGCCTTCAACCGATATTACAACATGAATATCATTCACATCAGTTTTAGTTTGCAGAACCTTTTCGTAAAACTCCGCAAGCCTCCGCACATCTTCCGTAAACAAACAAATACCGTTCACAAACTTCATGACATATCCCCTTGCCCTTCCACGTTCATTTTATAAAGGTTATTATGCCGTATTTTCGTCTAATAGCAACATAGCAGACGAACATACCTGCTCAACTACTAACTCCTAAAATACCGTAAAAAAAGCACGAACAAAATCACGACTACAAATAAAACCAAATATACTACAACTCCTTTAGGCACCACGCTTTTTTTCTTATACACTTGCAAGCTGCTCAGATACGAGCGAACAACGCCAACTTTATCACCATCAATAACCCTCTTAGGAATGAAATAAGCATTCGTCTCCGAAACATAAATCAAAAACCCCAGCGCACTCTCGCTATAAGCATGTAAATCACTCCACGTAAAACAAGAGGTCTCCGTATCAGAAAACCTCTTCAATCCATCTTTCTCGATAACAAACGTTTGCTCGCGCGACAAAAGCTTATTGCTGTTATATTGCTGCGTCCATTGCTTCTTCAACTTCGACGGCACAATCATCAAAAGACAAATCCATAATGCAACATTCGTAAATATTAAAGCAAACACACTAACCCTATTTATTTCTCCAATATTTCTAAATAAAGCACCAAATATTAAAATACAAAAAAATACACACGACACTATACTTATCTTCATAACGCTCTGTTTTTGAATAGCTATGTAATCATCAGCCGACAAAGTCACTTTAATTGTTACAGCTTCTTCACTCATACAGTCCTCCGTGTACCGTCGAAATCCCATACCCAGCCCGTACCAATAGATTGGCCGCCCTCATATCATATACAATCTGTTCCCTTTCACATTCCTCAACAAAAACATTCCACAACCTCTTGGCATGTGGTGACCGGCAATAGTAATACTCCTTAAATCTCTCTCTATACTTCTCAGAAATCCCTGGATAGTGCTTGTCCGCCTTTTCGTAAAAATACTCACGCTGTCCGTCGGACATAGTTACTTGCGTTGACAAATAAATATACTTCGCACCGTGGTGCTTCGCTTTCTTCACCATTTCCTGCACGTTTTCCTTAGTGTCAGTTATGTATGGAATCATCGGATCTATTAAAACTCCGACGATTATCCCGTTTTTAGCCAAATGCTCAACAGCTTTGAAGCGTTCCGTTGTCGTCGATACATTAGGCTCTATCTTCCTGCACATATCATCATCAGAGCAGGCAATAGAAAAATTAACACTCGTCGGAGAATGCTCCTGAATATCCAGCAAAACATCCGTATCCCTTGTTACCAAGTCGCTTTTCGTAATAATACAAGCGCCAAAATCAAACGCATTTAGTAATTCCAAAGCGTTTCTTGTCAGTTTAAGTTCCTTTTCCAGTGGATTGTACGCGTCTGACATACCGCCCGTGAACACAACTCCCTTTTTCACTTTCCGACGTAAATCGTCGCGGATTATCTGAAGCGCATTATTTTTCGCCCGAACGCAATCGAAATTACCGCCGAGCTTGCCGATTTTGTCGTAGTAATCGCTTCGCGCGTAGCAGTATATGCACCCGTGACTGCAACCCCAATATATATTCATGATATATTCAAAAGCCAAATAGTTAGTATTGGGGTTGCAGTTTGTTACGATAGTTTTAGCATCCATCGATTTTTTCCTACATCATCTTCCTAATATCATTATAAGCAATAACCACCGCCAGCAGCATCAGCAGCACAAACCCAATCAAATGCACAAGCCCCTCGCGGTCGGAGTTGATTTTTTTTCTCCGGACACCCTCAAAAAGCAGGAATGCCAACCTCCCACCGTCGAGCGCCGGCAGCGGCATTAGGTTAATAACGCCGAGGTTTGCGCTCAGTATCGCGGCAATGTTAGCCATAGTCTGAACCGTTACAAAAATACTTTCCGAAATCGCTTCCTTATAAGAATTATCAATAACCGACACAACGCCGATAGGCCCCGCCATCTCCGAAACCGACAGCTTCATCGTTATAAGTCTGATAAATCCCAGAAACGTCACCTTAATATAAAAAATTATCCTGAAAAACCCGTTCGCAATACTCCCAAAAAACGGCGCCTTACCGTAGCCATCGACGGCCTCGCTGAAAACGCCTGTCTTAGCCTGTGGACGAAACCCCAGCTTATAGTCCCCGTTCGCGTCCTTATACGGTGTTACTTCCTTTTCGTAGGTCTGCCCGTCGCGCACAAATGTGACGTTAATCGGTCTGCCCTTGCTCTCCGACAGCGCGAAAATCAAATCCTCGTAAATATTAATACTCGCACCGTTAAGCTTAGTAATCCTGTCGCCCTCGACAAGCCCGGCCGTCCGAGCCGGTGAATCCGGCAGCGTATCATTAATAATCGGCACGGCATACCCAGCCGTCAGCACGATTATCGTAAACAGCACAAGCGCCAGGCAAAGATTCATAATCGAACCGGCGCAAACGACCGCAATGCGCTGCAATACGGTTTTATTACCGAACGCGCGCGAGTCGTTCGATTCGGAGTCCTCGCCCATCATCTTGCAGAAACCGCCGATCGGAAACAACCGCACGGAATACAGCGTCTCCCCTTTTCTGATGCCGAACAGCTTCGGCCCCATCCCGACTGCGAACTCCTCTACATAAATGCCATTTCGCCTAGCCGCGATGAAATGACCGTACTCATGAATAACCACTATCGCCGTAAAAATTATCAGCGCAATTAAAATTGACACGCATCCACCTCTTTCTTCGCAAATTCTCTCGCCCATCTATCCGCTTCCAGTATGCTTTCGAGTGAAAGCGGCTCATTGCTATTATATGCGCAAACAGTTTTTTCTATTAACGCGGGAATGCCCAAAAATGTCAGCCCTCCGCTCAAAAACGCGTTGACGGCAATCTCATTCGCGGCGTTCATGACAGTCGGGATTAACCCGCCAGCCCGAAGCGCCTCGTACGCCAGCCCCAAGCACCGGAACGTCTCCATATCCGGCGGCTCAAACGTCAGCGCGCTATGCTTCATGAAATCCATTTTCGGGAAGTCGTTCTTCACGCGCTCGGGATACGCCAGCGCGAACTGAATCGGCAGCCGCATATCGTTTTCGGAAAGCTGCGCAAGCACCGAGCCGTCCTCGTATTCTATCATCGAATGCACGATGCTTTGCGGGTGAACGAGTACGTCGATTTGCTCCGGCGACAGCCCGAGCAGCCACTTGGCTTCGATTACCTCCAACCCCTTGTTCATAAGCGTCGCGGAATCTATCGTTATCTTCCTGCCCATCGACCAGTTGGGATGTGCGAGTGCGTCGGCGACGGCTACGTTTTGCAGGTCGGCTCGCTTTTTACCGCGGAACGGCCCGCCCGACGCCGTCACAAAAATGCGGCGTATGTTCCTGTTCATATTACCCTCGCGGCACTGAAACAGCGCCGTATGCTCGCTGTCAACGGGCAGCAACGCCACGTTATTCTTACGAACTTCTTCCATAACTATCGCCCCGGCCGTAACAAGCGTCTCCTTGTTCGCGATGGCGATGTTTTTTCCGGCCTTAACCGCTTCGAGCGTCGGAATAAGCCCGATGTTGCCGACGACGGAGTTCAGAACCAAGTCCGCGCCATCAATCGTAGCCGCCGCGACTACGCCGTCCATTCCGGCAAGCACCGTAACGGCTTGTCCGGCCAGTCTGTGTTTAAGCTCCAGCGCGGCGCGCTCGTCCATGACGGCGACTAACCGCGGCTTAAATTCATAATATTGCCGTTCGAGCAAATCCACGGAGGAGTTCGCAGTCAGCGCCAAAACATTAAGCCCTCCGACGTGTTTTACGACATCGAGGGCTTGTGTACCTATTGAGCCGGTAGAGCCTATTATTGAAATGTTTTTTGACATATTATCCCCTGCTAAGCAAAATACTCATGACGGCGTAAACGACGGGCGCAGTAAAAAACATACTGTCGAAGCGGTCGATAATACCGCCGTGCCCGGGGAGGATTTTGCCAAAGTCTTTGATTTTGGTGTAGCGTTTGATAGCGGAAGCCGACAGATCGCCGAGCTGCGCAAAAACCGAGCCGAATATGCAGACAATCGTAAAATAAACAGCCACGTTGACGTTGTTCACGTTCATGAACTTCATAACGCACAGACCGTAAATAAACGCGATGACACCTGCGCCGATAACGCCGCCGATCGAGCCTTCGATCGTTTTGTTGGGGCTGATTTCGGGGGCGAGCTTGTGGCGGCCGAACGCCTTACCGGCGAACAGCGCAAACGTATCCGTCCCGAACGAGCAAACCAGCACGAGCCAGACGAAATAGTTACCCATGTCCTTCACGCGGATTAAATAAATAAACGACAGCATAAACGCGACGAAGAAGAACCCAAAGAACGTAACAAGGCAATGCCTGAACCCGTCCTTTTTATAGAAAACAACAACATACGAAAAAATCGAAACGATAAACAACGACGAAAAAATCAAAATAAAGTTAGCGTTAAGCTTATCGAGCATGTAGTAATAAATAGCGGCGAACACATATCCCAAAAAATGCACGGACAAATGCCTATCGGACAGCGCGTCGTAAAACTCGGTCATACCGACGATAGAAACAGCCAACAGACTGTACTGTAGCGGCAAACCACCAAAATAAATAATCGCAACAACCACCGGCAAGCCAATAACACCTGTCATTACGCGAGCAAACAATTAAATCACTCCTAATATAAGACAATATGTAATGTGTTAGCGCCCGCCGAAGCGACGTTCCCGGTTTTGGAAGGCGTGAACGGCTGTGTTTAAATCGTCGGCGTTAAAATCGGGCCAGAGCTTATCGCAGGCGTAGAACTCGGCGTAAGCCGCCTCCCACAATAAGAAGTTGCTGAGCCGCAGCTCACCGCTTGTCCGAATAATCAAATCGGGCTCGGGAATGTCCGCCGTATCCAGATAGGAAGCGAACAGCTGCTCGTCTATGTCGTCGGGGGCAAGCGTGTTGCTCGCGGCGTCGCGGCATAATTTTTTCGCCGCGCGGACGATCTCGTCGCGTCCGCCGTAATTAAGCGCGATAACCATTACAAGCCCCGGCTTGTTGCGCGTCGTCTCAACCAGAAATGCAATACGCTCCTGCAAATCGGCGTCGAGCCGCGTTATGTCGCCGATCACGACTATTTTGGTGTCGTTTTTATCCGATTCTTTGATGTACTGTTCGATGTATTCCCGCATAAGCCCCATGAGGGCGTTTACCTCGTCAGGCTCACGCGACCAGTTCTCGGTCGAAAACGCAAACACCGTCACGTATTTTATGCCGATCTTATACGCTTCGCCCGCGATTTTTTTAAGCGTCTGCGCACCCGCACGGTGTCCCGCCGAATGCGCAAGCAAACGTTTTTTAGCCCAGCGGCCGTTGCCGTCCATAATGAAGGCGACATGCCGCGGTATCATATTATTCATAAAAAGCCCTCTGTTTTAAAAGCCCTTGTTATATGGACATAATATCCTTGCACTTGGCGTCGCCGATTTTATCGATTTCGGCGGTGAACTTGTCGGTCAGCTTCTGTATCTCGTCCTCCAAGCTCTTCAACTCGTCCTCTGTTACCTCGCTCTTCTTTTCCATTTTCTTAAAAGCGTCGATAGCGTCGCGGCGCACGTTACGTACTCCGACTTTGAAGTCCTCGCTTTTTTTCTTAATATCCTTAGTAAGAGCTTTTCTGCGTTCCTCAGTAAGCTCAGGGAACGTAAGACGGATGCATTTGCCGTCGTTGGTAGGGTTAATACCAAGCTCCGACACTTGTATGGCTTTCTCGATTTTTTTGAGCATAGAAGCATCCCACGGCGTAATCATGAGTATGCGCGCCTCGGGCACGGTTACGTTGCCGACTTGGTTAAGCGGCGTTTCCGTTCCGTAATAATCCACCATTATACGATCAAGCACATGAGGGTTCGCACGACCCGCACGTATTGTGGCAAGCTCGGTTTCAAAGCTCGCTAAAGTCTTTTTCATTTTTTCCTCGTACTGCTCAACATGCTTAGACATAATATTCCTCCTCAATGTTAATATCCGCCTTCGTACCGATTTCGAAGGACTGCTCCCCGCCGCCGCACGCGGTCACGATGCTGCCGGGCTGCTCCAGCCCGAACAAAAACGACGGCATTTTGGCTTCCCGCGAAATATTAATGGCGGCGATATCGGTTGCGTTTAAATTATCTTTTATAATCTTTTCGTACGAAACTGTTTTTAAGCGCTTGGCTGACGTGAACTTTTTCGGATCCATGTCATAGACGCCGTTGATGTTCTTGGCGTAGAGTACGACATCGCAGTGCAGCTCAGCGCCGCGCAGCGCCGTAATCGTATCTGTCGAAAAATACGGATGCCCAAGTCCCCCGGCGTTGATGACGACTTTGCCAGCCGCCATGAGTCGAAGCGCCTCCTCCTTCGAGAAGTACGTCGTGAACGCACCGGCGACGAACGGCGTCATAACAACAGCCTCCACGCCGATCCTCCGGAACGCTTCCGAAAGATATATCGCGTTCATAACCGTCGCGAGCATACCGATCTGGTCGGACTTCGCGCGGTCGAGCGCGTCGCTGGATTTAGCGCCGCGCCAGAAATTTCCGCCGCCTACGACGAGCGCAACCTCCGTCCCGGATTCCAGAACCGTTTTGACTTCACAGGCGATCCGCGAAACAACATTATCATCGAACGAAGCCGAGCCGTCCCCGGACAAAGCCTCGCCGCTTATCTTAATTATTACCCGTTTATACACAATAGTTACCCTCTTTTAAGTTAGCCTTAATTGAAAATAAGCATACCATAACTTTGAAAAAATTGCTATATTTTTTTACGTAACGAATGAAACACAGGCTTGACGCTTGCAGAACACTGTGCTAAAATGCGAGTGTTATTTTTTTATGAGGAGCAAAATCATGTCGTATTCATCCGCTATTTTTAACGCTCGATTTTTTAGCTTTATTAACTTTGTTAATAAGGTTTTTCTGTCGTGCTGCCAAAAAGCTTGAGAATAATTTGACATGAATGTTAAGTTGTCGCCTGTGGAGCCGATTCGGAAAACCACAGGCGATTTTTTTATGCAGAAAAGGAGGCGTTAAAATGTTTGGAGATTTTTGGATTACGTTGGCAATGGTTGTTTCGATTGTGTCAATGATTGGCTGTATTCTATACGGACTTTTGAACTGGAACAAGGAATGAGTTAAAAAACAAATTTGAAGGAGCTATTAAAATGATTTATTCGGTGCTGGGTCTTATTCTGTATGTTGCATGTATTGCCGGGCTGGCCATTTTGGGCTTTAAGAAAACCAAAAGCAAAAGCGATTATCTGCTGGCCGGAAAGGGTATCCACCCCATTGTTATGGCACTATCCTACGGCGCGACTTTCGTATCGACGTCGGCTATCGTCGGGTTCGGCGGCGCGTCCGGGCAGTTCGGGCTGTCGCTGCTGTGGCTGACTGCGCTTACGATTTTGGTCGGCGTGTTTATCGCCTTTGTTATTTATGGAAAGAAAACCCGCGAGTTGGGTCACAGGCTCGACGCCTATACGCTGCCCGAGCTTCTCAGCAAGCGGTTTAATTCCAAGTTTTTGCAAGGTTATTCCAGCGTCATAATCGTTTTGTTCATGCCTATATATGCCTCCGCTGTTATAAAGGGCATGGTGGATTTCGTCGCGGCTTATTTCTCGCTCAATCCCGATATCGTGCTGGTTGTTATCAGTGTGTTCATTGTTCTGTACGTCCTTACCGGCGGTTTGAAGGGCATTATGTACGCCGATGCTTTTCAGGGCGGCCTGATGTTTCTTGGTATGGCGTTTTTGCTGGTGTATACATATTCTCTGCTCGGCGGCGTATCGAATGCGCATACGGCGTTGGCTACGCTTGCAGATAATCCCGCTGTCGCCGCTCAAACACAAAAGCTTAGTTCAATAGGCTTCATGGGTTGGAGTAACATGCCCGCGTTCGGCTCGCCGATATGGTGGAATGTCGTGACGACGCTTGTCGCCGGAGTTGGCATAGGCGTACTTGCGCAGCCGCAGCTTGCTGTGCGTTTTATGACCGTTAAGAGCGGCAGAGAGCTTAACCGTGCTACGCTTTCGGGCGGAATATTTATATTTATGATGACAGGTACGGCTTTTCTTGTCGGCTCGCTGTCTAATGTTAAGTTTTTCGAGGATACGGGGAAGATAGCCATAGGCGCAGCCGGCGCTAATGATAGTATTATTCCTTTGTTTATTAAGAGCTATTTGCCGGAATGGTTTTCGGGGCTGTTTATTATTATTATGCTTGCCGCTTCGATTTCTACGGCCAGTGCGTTGGCGCATACTATCGGCACGTCGTTCGGACGCGATTTCATGAAGAATACGCTGCTTGCTAAGCTGTCCACGATTTCCGCTACGCGTATCGGTATCGCTATTGGGATTACATTTAGCGCCGCGCTTGCCTATATGTCCAGCCGTCTTGATGTCAGTATGGCTATCATCGCGCAGGGTACGTCGCTGTTTTATGGGCTTTGCGCCGCATCGTTTCTTCCTACTTATACGGCGGCGCTCTATAGTAAGAGTTTCACGAAGCAGGCGGCTATTGCCAGTATGGTTTGCGGCTCGGCTACCAGTATTGTGTGGTCTTTCTTTATTAATGAGAAGGCCGCTACGGCAATGCGGTTGTGCAAGCTTATTTTTGGGAAGAACTCGCTGGTTGCCGGTACAGGGCTGAGTTTTCTTGGGATGGCTGATGCGCTTGTTATTGCGCTGCCGATTTCTATAATCGTGGCTGTGGTTGTTAATATGGGGACACGGAAGGCTGCTTAGGGGAAGTGTGCGTAGGGCGCTTTTTAACACGTTCGTTTCGTAGTAAGTTAATATAACTTTTATGAAA
>CAZJLW010000063.1:0-18828 GCA_964546895.1 uncultured Eubacteriales bacterium
CCAATACGAAACCGTTCCGTAAGCGTTAGATTTTACGTCTTTTAACCCATATGTATAGCCTAATCCACTGTTTGTTGATACTTCTGTTATCATTGCATCCGTTACGCTGACATTTGTTGTACTGTGTAGTTCCGTCAGATATTGAGCCAGTGCAGTCCCGACACTGTTCTTGGGTGCTATCATGCTTTCAACCGCACCAACATTTCCGCCGTCGATTTTGACGTTGGGTGCAGGCGCGTTTGTTGTGCTTATTTTATGAAACAGACCGTTAACAAAGCCGCCGCTGATTGTTATATTAGCTGCGTTCGTATTCGTCGAATAGTATCTGCCGCTACCGAATATTACGTCTTTAACACTGCCGCCCGTTACGTTTATGGAGGCATTTGTTACAGTGGTAACAGCATCGGTTGCACTGCCTTTACCACCGGCGTATATACTCGACGTTAAACCGCCGCTCATATTAATGGTAGCACTGCCAACCGTTGTCGGACCGTATGATGCACCGGCATATACATCTGACACTGACCCCGAAACAATGTCAATAACCGCTTCGCCAACATTACCTACTTTGCCGCCGCCAAAAATACCCTTGTCATTACTACCGGCGTCTGATGCCCCGACTGTTGCGCCGTCCAGTTTTATGTAGCCCCTTGTGAGTCCTGTTGCATCCGCTTCTCCGCCTGCGTATACGGCATATTTTACCGTTCCGCCGTTGAGATTTATCTCTACGTTGCCGCATTGGGTGATGCTTTGTGCGATACCCTGTACTCCGCCGAAAATATTATCTACTATTCCTCCATTTAACGTAATCTTTGCGACATCGTACGACGCGTTACTTAATGCTCCGTACACAGACGTAATAGTACCGTCATTGATTACCAATGAGGCGTTAGTTACTTTTTTCGCAATGGGATCGGAATTCATCGAATCTCCCGCACCTGCCGCACTAACCATTTTTATTGTGCCGCCGTTAATTGTCACGGCACTTTCGTTTACGTTACCTGCTTTGCCGCCGCCCGTAACTATGTTAACGTACGCGCCGTTTTCCACATTGACGGTTGCTTTGCCGGTAACATTACCGAAAAGGCCTCCTCCATATACCCCAGCCATCGTATTGTCAGGCAATCTCGCTGAGAAATTTATGGTAGTGTTTTCTGTTGTGGCGTTATACATCTCGCCGCCGCCGTGTACCATGCCAGTAACGGTACCGCCTGTTATGTTGATTTGCGCATTTGTCACAGTCGCATTGGTGTATGCAGTGTTGTTCCAGTAACCGGCTCCACCACCGAAAATAGCACCGGATGTACCGCCGTCCTGCAAGTTAATCGTAGCTGTGCCGACAGATGTGTAGCGTCCTCCACCGCCATAAACATACCCTACACTGCCGCCTTTTAGCGTAATGTTGGCCGTCGTGACCGCCGCAGGGCTTGCTTGAGTATTACCGAAGGAACCGCCATAAATACTAGTTACTGAACCGCCTTCAAGCGTTATATTCGCAGTGCCGGTCACGCTACCCTCTCGTCCGCCGCCATATACCCAACCGACGGTTCCGCCTTTAATAGTAATATTCGTATTGCCTGTTAACGTGTATGCCGCACCGCCGCCGCCGTATATATTATTTGTTAATGTACCGCTTTCCAGCGTAATATACGTATCGCCCGTGTAGTCGGAGTTTTGTGTGCCGCCGGCTATCCACATATTCGTCACGTCAACTGTACCGCTTAGCGGTTCACTGCCCGCCGGGTCGTTCGCGCCGTAAATGGACACTATCGATCCGTTCTGTCTTATTACGATAGGTACGCCGTTGGCGTAAACAGTATTGCTGGTGATCGAAATACTTGCGGCTCTCGGAGCCGCAAACATCCTACCGCCCACCCCTTGCACATTTCCGTTTGCTTCGCCGCCGTTATTATCGCTTGGAACCGGAGACGAGGGGATAACAGCTTGCTGAACCGATACAGTTTGCGCCGATACAGATTTAAAAGTCGTGTTAATACTGACAAGTGATACGATCATCGCTAATGAAACTAATACAGATAACATTCTTTTATACATAAAGTCCTCCTGTTCAAATCCATCACAAAATTCCGACCTGTTTTGCTGCCTTAACTGCATCGTGTCGGTTTTTCGCCGATAGCTTAGATAAAATATTACTATTATGGAATTTGACCGTCCGTATAGTAATCTTAAGTTGTTTGGCAATCTCGGCGTTAGATTTTTCGTCACACACAAGCCGCAATATTTCAAGCTCTGTTTGCGTAAGCTTCGGTATTTCGTCACGCCGCTGCTTTAAGTAGTCCGGATAAATCATTGCCAAGTTGTGAGTCATTTTTATTATGCGTTTTACAAATGGGCTTTCGCCTTTTTCTTTGACATAATCGCGAAGCAGAATGTTCATTTTTTTGCCCTCATCACCCAAAAGCCTGTCATAGCGATATTTTTGAGCTAAAACGAGTGCGTTTTCAATCAGCCCAAAGGCTGTTTGCTTATCGCCCTGTGCGTAATATGTCAGCGCAAGCAAAGCATCAAGCTCACAACGCTCCATGCGGCGGTCGAAAAGAACAAGCACGGGGCGCAGCTTATCAGCCAAGCCAAGCATAGCGGTGTGATTACCTTGAACATAGTAAATGCGCAGCTTAATAAAATAACGGAAACGGTCGTGCGTACAAAACTCGCCGTATTCATCAGGCGCTTCTTCATTCATCCACTGTTTAACATGCTCATAGTTGCCGTCGTACAGAGCAATCAGCGCTGATATTGCATTTAAGTTAGGCAGCAAATATGCAGCATCGGCTGCAATAATCTTGCTCCGTATTTTCTCAATCATAGGCGCTGCTGACTTTATTTGTGACGTGACCATCATTATGCGCATTTGTAGATACATCGCTACAAACAGCGTGTTAACATCTCCGCCTTTTTCAATCATGGCAATATTAGCAACAACCAAAACAAGTGCTTCAAATGTTTCATCCATTTGGTAAAGCACTTCGGTATAGGCAATATCGGGCATACCTACGCCTTCCGAGCCGTACAGCACATTTGCCATAATTCTAAGCGGTTTTAAAGCGAGCTTAAAGTGCTTACCATAGCTAGTAAAATCTCTGCCTCCGTTTATAATACTTGGACGGTTAGATGTAATGCTCAGCCGCGGAATTTTTTCGCCTTGCTTCATGGCGCGTTCTACCGTGCGTAAAGCCAAAACCGGGTTCTTTTTACTTCTGTGCGGTATAGCGACATTCAAATAATATAGCTGGTTCTTTATGTCACGATAGCGCACGGAATTTTTGTCAGCTATTTCCGCCATTTGTTCAAGTATCGTTACATACAACTCAGATTTTTCTATATCAGCCGACAGCAACGCGAGCATTGCCAACGACGTACACAAAATCGGAGATTTTTTAAGCTCGCTAATAGGTAGTGAGCGATAATACTTGCGATACTTCCACAACTCTACCTTTCCGATGTCGTCCTCGGAAATTATGCATAACTCATCCGCCAGTGCTGCAAAATCTTTCTTATCAAGCAGCATAGAAAGCATTTCCTCAGTGATTTGATTTTGTTTGTTGTCGTTCATAAATCATCTCCTGCCTCTAGACTACAACTCTGTTCATTATAGGAGCTTAGAATTTGTTCGTCTACTGTACCTCGGTACAGTTCACGTTTGTTTTATAAAGTTTTATGCCAAATTTTCGTCTATCGTCAACATAGTAGACGAAAATAAGACAATTTTATTCTGTGGCAAATAAAAAACAGCAAGGGCTTTGCGCTGATGTTCTTCGCAAAGCCCTTGCTGTTTTTTTACAGAGTTTTAAAAAAGTCGACTACCTCGTTCATTCTCTTTTCCGCATTTTCCCTGCCGCCGGAAACTATATGGTCTATTGCGAAATGACGAATGACCTCGATGCCGCATGTTCCCAACGTGTCTTTTATTAACGCTCCCTCAATCGGGTTGTTAAAATAGCTATTGAAAACATCGTTCGGTGTTTCCATCGTTGATATTACAACGGCTTTTTTGTCGGTCATTAATCCTACCAGCTGCCCCTGCTCGCCGTATTTGTACGTAAAGCCCGGCAGGAAAACCTTATCGAAAAAGCCCTTCAGAACGGCGGGCATTATTCCCCACCAAATCGGAAACGGGAATACCAGAACGTCGGCGTTTTCGATCATCGCTTTATATTTTCCGACAAGCTTGTCAGCAAACTGTCCCTGCCCCCAAAGTCGTAAATCCTCACCGGTCATTACCGGGTTAAAGCCGTCCGCTACGAGGTCTATGTGTTTTACCTCGTGCGAGTTTTCGGTCAGGACGCCTTTAATGCGCTCCGTCAGCCCTGCGGCAAAACTACCGTTGTATGGGTGACTTCCTATTATAAGATATTTCATAATACTCCCCTTTCTTTTGTTTGTTATTATTCCCTTACTTGTGCAAAAAAACCGTATAAAATATTTGCGGCTTTTGTGTCCGACCAAAAACCTATTCGTCGGCGATAACATATTTTTGCAGCGCGTAATCCAGTAGCGTACCAATCAATTCATTACGTGTGCGCCCCGTTATCTTCGAAATATCTTCAATAGCCGTGACCGTTTCTTCCTTTATTCTTATCGAAAAGGTTCTGTATCCATCATCGCCCCGTGGGAGTTTTGGGGTTATTTTAAGTCTGTCATCTTGCATAAAAATCACCTCTCACATGAAGTTTAGTGGTTGACATGTGAAAATAATATGTTATACTTCTATTGTGCTTATATGTTATATATTTATGTTATGTATTGCGAGGTGTATTATGAAAATATTAACATGCTGTGTGACCGGCCACAGAGATATACCTAACGATGAAATGCCTTATGTTTCCGCTGAATTAAAGCGCGAAATTCAAAATGCAATCGCTGATGGCTTTACTCACTTTATCAGCGGTTTTGCTGATGGAGCGGATTTGATATTTGCTGAAATTGTAGCCGAATTAAAGTCAGAATATCCCGTAACATTAGAAGCTGCTATACCACATAGAAAACGCATAAGCACTCCAAACAAATCCTTCCACGCAATCTTATCAGAATGTAATATCGTTGGTATTCATTCTGAAAAATATTCTGTGTCATGTTTTAATAAAAGAAACCGTTTTATGGTAGAGCATTCCGAACGGATAATCGCAGTTTACGACGGCAGATTGAGCGGGGGCACTTTCTTCACAATTAACTATGCAAATACTCTTGGCAAGGAAGTCAAAATAATTCATACCAAAAACGCAAAACTCTAAATGTTTATTTACATACAAAAAGTGCCGCAAAACGATTTCTCGTCTTGCGGCACTTTTTTATCAATAACCCTATTTACCTAAACCCTTATTATCTTCTCATCATGCCGCATATTCTTAACAAACCTCGGCATTTCCATAACCCTTCCGCCGTTCATGACCGAAAGCTCGGACAGTATCCCAACAGCAGTCCACTCCGCAGCAGTGTATACGTCTATCGGATTCTCTCTCCTACCTAAGCAAGCATCGATAAAATCCAAAACAACATAGAAATCGCCGCCCTGGTGTCCGGCCTTTTTTGCGATCTCAGACGGATTTTTGTAACGCTCAGGAAGATACTCTTTAAAATCAAAGAGCGGTCTCCATTCGCATTTGCCTTCCTGTGCATGATCCTTAAGCCATATTTTGTGGTCGTCACCCATGCCCCTTGGAGCTTCATAACAACCCTTTGTGCCTTGGAGCGAATAGTAGTGCATGTTATGCGGCCTTTCGGACTTGCAGTCAACTCTTATTTTAATGAGCTTGCCCGATTCCGTCTTACAGCAAGTGATTGTAGATTCGTCCTGCCTATAATACGGCGATGCAAACGTGCCGCCTGTTCCGAAACAGCTTATTTCGGTTATGCGCTCACCGCCGAACCACTGGCTTACAGGCCCCAGCGAATGTGTCGGATAGAAGCAACCCCTTTTGCCCAGCTGCCAATACTTTCGCCATGTGTCATCGCCGTTTTCGGTTGCCGCCTTACTTCGTACATCGTGCAAATACTCGCCCTCGCCGAAGTAAACCTCTCCGAACAGACCCGCCTTAACCAGCTCACCCACCAAAACAACCGCGGGTGAATAGCAGTAGTTCTCCGCCATCATGTAAACCTTTTTACTCTTCTCGACAGCTTCAATAAGAAACCACAGCTCGTCAATAGTAACACCGGCTGTTACTTCGCTGTAAACATGCTTGCCCGCTTGCAACGCCGCAATAGCCTGCGGCACATGGCACTGCATAGGCGTCGCAATAAACACGGCGTCTATATCCGCGGCAAGCATATCTTCAAATATCCGGTAGGTTTTCATATCAGGATATTTCTCAGTAGCGCGGTCTAAAACTGACTGGTCGAGATCGCACACAGCTACTACCTGCGCCTCCGTAGTGGCATTAATACTAGCTATTCCGCTTAATCCTCTTGTGCCTACTACTCCGATTTTGAACACTCTTATTTCACCAAATCCTTATACAACGGAGCATTTTGCAACTCGTCGCTGATTTCCTTATAGCCGGACTTGTTCAGGTTGTTAATATAATTACTCCAGCTGCTGTCAACCTTCAACTCGCCTGATATAACGTTGTGGAAATACTCGTCAACAAGTGTGTTAATCGTCGAGCCGTACTTTGACGTGAGCGAGGCCAGCTTCGTTTCGTTCAGCATATCGGACTTGTAAGGGTATATAAGCCGTTTCGCATAATCACCAAACGAGTATTCCATAAGCTGCTTTGTCTCCGGTACCCAACCAAGCTGCTGAATAGAAAGCGGAGCGATGTAGTTGGAGTTATAAACGCCAAGACCGAAAGCGCCGCCGTTAGTAACGCCCTCTTTTAATACAGGCGACGACTTCTTGTCGGCTCCCGTGTACGTAAAATGAGTGCCTTCTTCGCCGTAGCGCAGATAAATCATTGCGTCCTTGTCAAAGTTCATGTAATCGAATACTTCAAGAATTTTGGCAAGCTTTGTGTCGGATACTTTTTTATTGACATACAGGTTACGCGAATAGTTTGAATCCGAGTACGGCGGCGGGCCACCCTTGCCGTTGTCGTCTACCGGAAGCGGAGCGACAAGCATTTTGCCGTTAGTCGTTTTTGTAAGTGTAACATTCGGCGGACGAAGAGCCGCAAACGAAACCGGGCCTACCCATGCAGCCATAGTACCGGCATAACCGATTTTGCCACCTGCGTATTTTTCCCAAGCTTTGTTTTGGTCGAGTGTTGCGTATTCCTTGTCGAGATAACCCTTTGCATACAGGTCAGCTACATATTTCAGGAACTCTTTGTACTTATCAGTTACATAGTAGTTTTCGGCACGGCCGTTAACTTCCATCGAGCCTACAGGCGCAAAATCAAACATGCTGTAGAACGCGCTCCAGAAGAAGTTAGTACGAGCGGCAAGCGATGCGCCGATAGTATCCTTCTGACCGTTTCCGTCGGGATCGCCGTTCGTAAAGCCTTCGAGAATCTTCGTAAACTCAGAACGTTTAAAAGATTCTTTTGTGAAGAATAAACGGTTGCTGTCATCAAGGGGGATCAGTTCGCCCGGCACTTTAATGCCAAGCTTTTCAAGCCAGTCAAGTCTGTACGTAGCCATAAACGTGGCCGAATCTGCGGCCTTTTCCGTCCAGCCTGACAGCGAGAGGAAGTTGCTGTCTTTCTTGTTGATGTTGATTTTCCAGCCGAGCGGCTCCGCGTCAAGAACCTTTGCGTAGTTCGGTGCGTGCTTCTTTACCATGTCGACGGGTATAGTTCTTGTAACGCCCTGATCAAACAAACCTTGCGGCGTTACGCCCGCGATGATCCACGCGAAGTCCGGCATTTCGCCCGACGCGATCATCAGATCCCTTTGCTGTGCCTGGGACAAATCGACCTTGAGTGTTTTGATTTTGACATTCAAGGCTTGGTTGAGCTTTTTTACGGCCCAGTTGTCCTCGGTGATAGCGCCGCAGTTCCACGAGACGAACGTCAGCTCCATCGGCGGCTCCGCGGGTTTAGCGGACGACGCGCTCAGAGTAAGCGACGAAAGCGGCGTCAGCGCTACGGCTAGCGTTAGTGCTAAAGCTAATTTTTTCATCATAGACCTCCTTATTTTTTATGTAATACGGTCAACCCTTAAGAGAACCGACCATAATACCCTTAACAAAATACTTCTGCATAAACGGATACACCGTAACGATAGGCAGCACCGTAATAATCGTAGTGGCCATACGCACGGATGCGCCGGTTATACGGACGTTCGGGTCGTTCGCCATAAACTGCTGCATATCCTCGCTCATAAGCTGCGACAAATCCTGCATACGTCGCAAAATCATCTGCACTACGACTAGCCTTTCGGAGCGTATATAAATGAGGCAATCCATCCACGAGTTCCAGTGTCCGACCGCAATCCACAGCGCCAGCGTCGCGATAATCGGCTTCGTGAGCGGTATAATAATGTGCAGCAAAATCGTACCGTACCCCGCGCCGTCCATAAAAGCCGACTCCTCAAGGGATTTGTCAATGGACATGATGTAGTTACGCGCAAGCACTACATTATAAATACCAAGAGCGCCGGGCAGTATGTAGACCATGAAGTTGTCGACCAGCCCAAGCTGTCTGTTGATAAGGTACGACGGAATAAGTCCTCCGCTTATGAACATCGGTATCAGAAACAGGAACGTAAGCTGAGTACGAAACGGCAACTCCCTTTTTGAAAGCGGATACGCCGCAAGCAGCACAATCGTAAGCGACAGTATCGTCCCGATAACCGTCCGCAAAATCGTTACGATATATGCGTTAAGAATACCGTTATTCATGAGCGCGAATTTGTACGAGCTGAGCGTAAAATCCTTCGGCAGCAGCAGAATCTCTAGCTTACCGGCTCCGTCGGAGCTGGAGAGTGACCGCACAAGCATATCCCAGAACGGGAATAAAATCGAAAGCGACAACAAAATCATAAAAACTATGTTAAACGCGTCGAACGCACTAACACGAAATCTTTTCCTTTGAATAACCATCGCCCCCTTTATTTCTGTATGTTACCAAATAGCGTATTCACTGATACGCTTAACGACCCAGTTGACAGAAAGCACGAGCGCCAGCCCGATAACGTTCTGGAACAGACCGATAGCGGCGGCGTAGTCGTACTTCGCCCCGACGATACCCGCGCGGAACGAGAACGTCTCGATAACATCCGCAACCTCCATCGTCAGACCGTTGTACAGGTTGAAAATCGGATCGAAGCCGCCCTTCATTATATTGCCGAGCGTAAGAATAAACTGAATCGTAACGATCGGTGCAATACCGGGCAGCGTAATATGCCACGCCTTGTGGAAGCGGTTAGCACCGTCCAGCTCGGCCGATTCGTACAGTTCAAGGTTAATCGAAGCCATTGCCGCCAGATAAATGATACTGCTCCAACCTATGCCCTTCCAAAGCAACGAACTCATGAGTATCGTGATGAAATACGGCTTTTTACCCATGAAAAATATAGGTTCAGCGCCGAAGAAGCTGCGTATAGCATTAACAACGCCGACCTCCGGTGACAGCAGCAGATACACAAACCCCGAAACGATAACCCACGACATAAAATGCGGCAGATACGAAACGGTTTGCACGAAGCGTTTAAACTTAAGACTGCGCAACTCGTTCAGCATAAGCGCGAAAACAATCGGCGCGGGAAACGTAATCAGAATACGCGTGAAGCTTATGCGCAACGTATTAAAAAATGCGCGTTGAAACAGTATGTCCCTGAACAGGAATTTGAAATGTTCGAAGTTATTAAACGGGCTTCCCATAATACCGTCGCCGTAGCGGAAGTCCTTAAAAGCGATAATAACGCCGTACATCGGCCCGTAATCCCATATAACCATGAAAACAAACGGTATTAAAAGAAACAGATACAGCATACGCATACGCCACATCATTTTGAAAAGCGCCTTACGGTTTGAGGCCTTAGACATAACTCACCGCCTTTCGATAAACAAATCGTTAACGCTTGCATTGCCTGATGTTTCGAACTCGATAACATTACGCCCAGTCACGAGAACTGACGGCTGAAGCGGCAGCTCGCCGGACTCCGGGAGAACGCCTATCGTGTAGCCGTTAACGGATACCAGTAACCGCTGAAAAGGCTGCGCCGAAACATTCAGCGTACAACTCTCGCCGTCTTCGAACGACTCTCCGACGTAAACCGACGTACGTCCGTAGTTAGTAAATTCAAGCGGCGCGCTTGGGTTCAACACGGGTATCGCAATATAATCCCTGTGCGGCGGGCAACCGCCCGCTACTCCGCTTATTCCACGGAAGCTTCCGTAAAAACGTTTCGGCAGCATCCGCAACGTTTCACGCTCTGATATTTCCTTAATAACTTTATAACGCTCCGGCAGATCGTAAGCCGCGTCGAATATGTAGTTAAACAACATAACGCCGTCCGCACCAGCGCCGTATACGTTGGCGCAGCGTCCGCGCATACCGGCAGATTGTGTCCGCCCGGTGTTCGCGTCTTTATCGGCGATACGCGTTTCGTCAAGCGCCGGATAAACAGGTACGTTGTACCGATGACCAAGCTTCACGCTGTATTCCCAGTCGTTAAACAGCAGATAGCTGGACGTACACAAGAGCGATACATATCCGCTTTCGAGCCACTTCTCAATATCCAACCCGATAAACCTGCAAAACGGGACACTGTCCGGCACCCTCACGGATATTAACACCGGTCTGCCGCGCCGCGCGGCGGCTTCGTCAGTCACGTGCTTAATATCTGCCATGAGCCCGGTCATTAGCGCTATCTCGGTTTCCGTAGCCGGAAGCCCGGCTGCTACCGACGGGAAAAATATCGGGTGTCTGAAAAAATCCAGATGAACACCGTCCACGTCGTAATTTCGGCAAACTTCTTCAACGAGTGCCACAGCCAACTCGCGCACCTCGGGGCAGCTGTAGTTTACGGCTGTCCACGTGCCGAAGCGCGGCTTGTTCTCGGGCGTTCCCAACAGGCAATGCATATGCGAGAGCTTCCACGGATTATTTTCAAATGAGATGGCTGAATACGATGCACCCGTGCCGTCGTGCGTATCGTTCATACGCATACCCCAGAACAGTTCCAGCCCGTTTTCGCGGCAGAACCGCTCGACGTAGTGCAAGCAATCCGTCCCCTGCTCCAGTAACTCAGGCACGATATTACGCGGGTGACGGTCTTCGTGATAAAGACGCATCGCGCCGATCTTAGTATTATGCGAGAACACACCGAAGCCGGAGCTTATAGTCGTATAAAACAACGTCGTCGCGCCGCTTCCGATAAGTCCTTTGAGCCGGAGCGCCGTAAACTCCTCGTATGACGACCCGGTACAATAGAACACATCACCTCCGTCGTTGTCGATGATTACACGTTTGTCGGTCATAACACACCTCCTGCCGAAATTATTCTCCTAATCAAACTGCCTCATAAACTTGCTGACGCCCAGCATATATGTACGCATCGCGCCCACATCGGAGCCAAGGTTTAAGAAACGGTAGCCCATGTCCAAATACTCCTGCGCGTTAGAAACGGACGCAACCGTTCCGGCATATTTGTTATTACGTTGACATGCCTCGCTAACAAGCCGCCGCACCCTCGCAACCTCCGGGTGTTCAAGCTGTCCGGCGACACCAAGCCTGTGCGAGTAGTCGCCAGGTCCGAAAAACAGCATATCAATTCCGTCAACCGCCGCGATCTCGTCGAGTGAATCGATCGCTTCCGGATCCTCAATCTGCACGATGATGAAACGGTTTTGGTTAACCTTTTCGATGTACTCGGCAGAGCTGATATTGCAGAACAACCCGTCGGCATTGCCGCCGTCCAGCGGTCTGCGCCCCTGCGGGTAAAACTTCGTAGTGCGCGCGATTTCCCGTGCTTCTTCCGCGCTCATAATATGCGGCACCATTATAGATGTCGCGTCCAGCTCGAGCGGCTGTATGTAATCGCTGTACGAACCTTTGCGTACACGTACGCAAACGTCGGTATCGTACGCCTTCGCGGCGTATATCTGCTTCTCGACCACACTCCAGTCGTTCGGAGTATGTTCCAAATCTGTCCAGATACAATCAATATCATGCAGGGCAATCATCTCCACTACCCTTGCGTCCGCCGTATTCACCTTCATCGAAAACGCGGGCTTACCTTCCTTTAGTCGGCGCAACACGCGGCTTTCGCGTACTTTAAAACCATTCAAATATGCGCATCTCCCTTCTTTTATGTGCTGCGCACAAGAAAATCAGGCGTATAGCTTTTAACAATACGTTCTTGTGCGCATGTTCCATCTATTCTGGAAATCAATGTTTTTATTGCGGTTTTGCCGATCCGCTCCATCGGGTACGAAATCGTAGTCGGCAGCGGTCGGAACATTTTTGAATATATCGTGTTATTGATGGACACTATCGACAGCTCCTGCGGGATGCGCTTTCCGGCGTCGTTGATAAGCCCCTGCAACTGAAACAGCAACCCGTCCGGGCAAATAAGGCTGTCTATGTCGCCGATTATCTCCGCCAGAGCCGATTCGATGTCCTTTATGTTATCCGAATAATCTATGGTGCGTATTTGATTCTTCACGAGCGAAAAATCTTTTATGGCTTTGTCAAGCCCGCGCAGCTCCTCCGTGACGAACTTCTGCGAGTCGTGCTTGATAAGCGCCGTTTGCGTTTTGCCTTGCGAAATAAAATATTCCATCGCACGGTAAATACCCTTGCCCAAATCAACCGTGAAAAAGTCCGCTTCCAGCCCTTCAAGCGCCCGTATTACGAACACGACCGGGATATTACCAATAGCTTCCTTTAACCGGGTGAACTCCGACGGGCTGAATGTGCCGATTTTAGGCGGCGTAATGATTAAGCCTTTCACGCCGGTCTGCACAAGTCTTTCGACCCCGTCGCAAAACACGTCCGCGCGGTTCGATGTATTGTAGAGATTCAAGAAAAACCGTTTGTCGAGGTTTTGCTGTATATACGACAAAATCTCGGCGTCAACACTCATAGATTTCTCAAAATCAAACAGCATAACGCCAATCGGAAACGGCGCGGCACATTTCGAGCTGACGAAAGTACCTATGCCGCTGCGCGATTCTATAAGCCCCTCGTTAATCAGCATCGAGATAACGGTATTGACCGTGTTTTTGTTAATACCGTATTCGTCCGCGAGCTTGCGTATAGACGGCAGCCGTTCGTTTGTCTTGAATATGCCGTTCTCTATTTTTTCTTTCAAAATTTGGTAGACCT
Source organism: uncultured Eubacteriales bacterium (assembly GCA_964546895.1). Taxonomy (GTDB): domain Bacteria; phylum Bacillota; class Clostridia; order Lachnospirales; family CAZJLW01; genus CAZJLW01. Next base: position 13,233 of record CAZJLW010000063.1, read on the forward strand.
GCTGTGATTTATTGATTTGCACAATTTTTACACCCACTGACTTCACGCTCCGTATCGTTGTTTTTGTCGATACGTCTTAGTGTCCGGTACACTAAGACCAATATACAATGCCTAAGAAATTTTGTCAATAACTTTGTTTTTATTTTATATCGAATGCGTAGACATGCGCTGATTCCGCGCCGTGCGTGGCTTTCGGTGTAAAAGTTATCTCCGTAACAGCCGCGTTTATTTCTACAAAAACCAGCCGCTGATGATTACCATTCACTGGGACAGTTACTACACCTGCTTCTGTTTTGTAGGTGATGACGAAATCGCGTACCAGCGTTTTTGGAACGTATGACGGCTCGTCGTCGAGGTGGTAGTTGCTGAACATCGGACGGCGCAAATCACGTTCCCTTTTTGGAAGCGTCGCGCGGTTTAGGTCGCTGTCGAACACCAGACGCACTTGCTTTACATGGGTCGGCTGCGATAACCGGTACGTAATGTAGCTGTCAATTCCGCCGTACCAGCCGTTATCCTCGCTGCCTATCGTGCGGTCGTAGCCGTTTCTGAGCCGCTCGGCGTCCGGTCTGTCCGAAACAAGCTCCGCTTCGCGCGTTATGTCGGACACTTCACGTTTGTTGAACGGTAGGTAGCAGTCGTTGTCCATGAGAGTCTGCTTTAGCTCGCTCAAATGCGCGGCGTATACATCGCGCGGCATTGCGTTATTCCTCACGGCAATAGCCGCAGCTGTCCCGACAGCTTCGCCCACGACTGCGCACGTCCCCATAACCCTTGACGAACTCATTGCCGCGTGAGTAAAGCTGATATTGCGCCCGGCGAACATTAGGTTAGAGACATTTTTTGAATACATCGTCCGGTACGGAATGCCGTACGGTGACGGTGCGGGGTGAAAAATATTCGGGCTGCCCTTCGAGCGGAAGCCTTCCGGGTTGTGGTCGTCCATTGTCCAGCCGCCGTACGCCACTATGTCCTCGAACTGCCCGCGGCTGCGCACGTCGTTCTGCGTCATTACGTAATCGCCTATGTACCTTCGTGATTCTCGCTTGCCCGGCAAAAATCCTACCCAATCCAGCATGTAGTTTGCCGACGTGTCCTTCATCTCCGGTGCGTTTTTTACGAAGTCCCACATGCCGAACGCAACACCGAGCAGCTCATCACGCAGTGTTTCCGAATCGTCGATCGTGTTGCCGCAGCCGCCAAGTTCGAGATACCAGAAGTTCTCACCGCTTTGCGTAATATCCGGCACACGGTGCGGAAGCAGCTCGTCGCGAGTGTATTTCTCTGCCCATGTCGGCGGTATATAAGTTTTCGGCGAGTCGGTTTCGCGCGACTGAATAAGACAGCTCATACCCATCGTTTTGTTGTCTGCTACGGGCGGCTCGATATCCTCACCGTATTCGTCGGCGGCTTCGCGCCCCATGCGGTACAACGCGCCGGTGATATTAGCTAGGATACTGTCGCCTGAGCAATCTGCGAAAATCTTTGCTTCGATTTTGTGGTACGCTTGCGTTGTAAGTTGCCAGCATTTTACATATTTCAGTCTGTCGCCTTCCATTTCACCGTCTTGACATGTGCAGTTTTGTAAGAGCGTGATGTTTTTTTCGTAGCGTGCCTTTTCGAATAGGATGCTGTCCCATATGCTGTAGTTTTTGTATGGGTTACGGTACTGGTTTTCCAGCATTATCTCCTCTAATATGCCCGTCTCGCGATTGTTACTGCCCTGCGCACCGCTTATCCACATGCGTATTTCCGACGAGGCGTTGCCGCCAAGCACCGGTCTGTCGTTCACGAGCGCTACCTTCGCGCCACCCCGCGCCGCCGCTACAGCCGCGCACAAGCCCGCCATGCCGCCCCCGATAACACAAAAATCCACTTCGTGTACATGCGTTTTAAATTTCTCCATATACGTCTTTCCTTTCGTTGAGGAATTATGAGAAAGCTCGTAAGCGGCTTTCGTCACCCTAGGAAAAATTATAACAAAAATACAACTGAAATCAAATAAAAATGGCCGAACCGCATAAAACCAGCGGTTCGGCCATTTTTTCAGATTATTTTAGCCAGCCTATACAATTTTTACAGTTTCGCGTCCAAGCATTTCTTCAAGCCCTAGCAGTAGGTTGTCATCTGCCTCTACCCAATATTTTTCCTCTAGTGATATCTTTTTATTTTCCGCTTCTTTGTAAACAACAACGGGCATATGCCCTCTGTGTGATTTTAGCAGCGCTACGACCGCCTTTGATTCGACAGGGCTACCAGCGGGTATTTTTATCCACAGCTTCCTAGGCGTAGCCGCTGTCATACCCGCTACGGTTTTACTTGCGCCGGTTTTGCCGTCGCCCGTCATATCGGATAAGAATTTAATTTCGTTACATTTTATTTTTGCGTCCTCATCCTCGCGTACGCTAGTGTAACCCGCCACTACTACAAACTCATCGTTGTTCAGCCGTCCCATATACTTCTCGTACACTTGCGCGAAAACGATTACCTCGACCGTGCCGTACAAATCCTCGACCGTCAAAAACGCCATCGGGCGGTTGTCGGTCTTTTGGTATTTTATTTTTTTATCCGTAATGATACCGCCAATAGTAACACGCTTGCCGTCTTCGAGCCGCGCTTCGTCGCCTTCCGGTGTTACGAAGTCAAGACTTGTTGCGTTCGTGTGCGTTTTCAGAATGTCCTCGTAATCGGACAGCGGGTGATCGCTTATATAAATACCGATGGCTTCCTTTTCGTAGCTGAGCAGCTGCTTGCGCGGGTATTCCTCAATCTGTCGGAGGTTGTCGTCTTCTGAGACGTAATCGTCATCGTCAAAAAAATCAAACAGATTCATCTGACCTTCGATATTTTTTTTACGAACTGACGTAATACCGTTTTGTATACGCGGATAAGCGTCCATGTACTGCGCACGTTTGCCGCCCAGCGAATCGAACGCGCCTGATTTTATGAAAGCCTCGATGCAACGCTTGTTTATGTCCTTTCCGTCTAAGCCGTTCAGACGGTTAATGACGTTAGTAATGCTCGTGAACCGCCCGTTTTCTTCGCGCTCCCGGACGAGTGCGGCTATTGTGGCGTAGCCGACGTTTTTGATAGCAAGAAACCCAAACCGTATCGCGTTGCCGCTCACGCTGAAATGTGCGAAGCTTTCGTTTATGTCAGGGGGGAGTATTTTTATGCCGAGCTTTTTGCATTCGTTGATGTACTCGACTATTTTGGACGTTGAGTCAATAACGGACGTCATCGTAGCCGCCATAAACTCAAGCGGGTAGTAAACCTTTAGCCACGCTGTCTGATAGCCGACCACAGCGTACGCTGCCGCGTGTGACTTTACAAAGGCATACCGCGAGAAGTCCACCATCTCATCAAATATCTGTGTCGCTACGTCCTCGGGTATGCCGTTATTCACACAGCCCGGCAGTACGCCCGGTATGCCGTGTACAAAATACTGGCGCTCCTCCTGCATGACCGACGCCTTCTTCTTCGACATGGCGCGGCGCACCAAGTCACTGCGCCCCATGCTGTACCCCGCCAAATCACGCACAATCTGCAATACCTGCTCCTGATACACGATACAGCCGTATGTACTTTTTAGGATCGGGCGTAGTTTTTCATGCGTATACGTTACTGTGGCGGCGTTGCGTTTGCCCTTTACGTATTTCGGGATGAAGTCCATCGGCCCCGGACGGTACAACGAGATGCCCGCGATAATATCGTCGATACAGCTAGGCTGTAGCTCGCGCATGAACGATTTCATGCCACTGCTTTCTAGCTGGAACACGCCCTCGGTTTTTGCTGAGGATATCAGCTCGTAGACCTTTTTGTCGTCGTAGTCTATACGCTCCATATCAATGTGGCTTTTATGGCTTCTGTTAATTTCCTTAACGCTGTCTCTAATAACGGTAAGCGTACGCAGCCCAAGGAAGTCCATCTTAAGAAGCCCCAGCTCCTCAAGCGTAGTCATCGGGAACTGTGTCGTAAACACGCCGTCGTTTAGGTTAAGAGGGACGTATTCCGTAACGGGCTTGTCACAAATAACTACGCCCGCTGCGTGCGTCGACGCGTGACGCGGCAGTCCCTCGAGACGTGTCGCCATATCTATTAGGTAACGCGTGTCGTCCTCCTCCGCGTAAGCTTTTGAAAGCTCCGGGTTCAGTTCCAACGCGCGTTTAATCGTAATGCCCAGCTCGAACGGTACCATTTTCGCAATACGATCAACATCAGAGTACGGCATGGCAAGCGCGCGTCCAACGTCGCGTATGACGGCCTTCGCCGCCATCGTCCCGAACGTGATTATCTGCGCTACGTGATCTGCGCCATATTTTTTTATGACGTAGTCGATAACCTCCTGCCGTCTTTCGTAACAGAAGTCTATGTCGATATCCGGCATTGAAATACGCTCCGGGTTCAAAAATCGTTCGAAAATCAGGCTGTACTTAATCGGGTCGATGTTTGTGATGTTAAGGCAGTACGACGCGATGCTACCGGCTGCCGAGCCGCGCCCGGGGCCTACCATTATGCCGTTGTCCTTAGCGTATTTTATGAAGTCCCAGACGATAAGGAAGTAATGCGAAAAGCCCATCGTGTCAATCGTTGTAAGTTCGTAGAGAAGCTTCTCCGTAAGCTCGGGCGTGGCTTCACCGTATCGGCGGCGTAGCCCGTCCATGCATAGCTCCTGCAAATACTCGAACGCCGTTTTGCCGTCGGGTACGTCGAAGCGCGGGAGTTTGTATTCGTTGAAGCGTATTTCCACATTACAGCGCGCCGCGATGATGTTTGTATTTTCGAGTGCTTCCTTTGCGTACGGAAAAAGGTTGTGCATTTCCTCCGCCGATTTGAAATAAAACTGGTCTGAACCATACACCATGCGGTCTTCGTCGTTAATCGTCTTTGCGGTTTGAATGCACAGCAGTATTTCGTGCGCTTTTGCGTCATCACTGTAGATGTAGTGCGAGTCATTAGTGCAGACAAGGGGGATGCCCGTCTCGCTGTTCATGCGGATAAGTCCTTGATTTACGGTTTGTTGGTCAGACAAGCCGTGATCTTGTATCTCTAGGTAAAAATTGCCGCGCCCGAAAATCTCATCGTACATGAGTGCTTCTTTTAATGCGATATCGTAGCCGCCGTTAAGCAGGTTTTTCGCGACGGGGCCCGCAATACATGCGCTTAGGGCGATTAAGCCGTCTTTGTGCTGCCGTAGCAGCTCGATGTCGACGCGCGGCTTGTAGTAAAAGCCTTCGGTGAAGCCTGCTGATACCAGCTTAATCAGGTTCTGATAGCCGGTATTGTTTTCGCAAAGTAGTATGAGGTGGTAATAGTTGTTGTCTTTGCCGGATTTTTCGAAACGCGAGCCGGTCGCGACGTATATCTCGCAGCCGATGATAGGCTTTATTCCGTTTTCTTTTGCTTCTTTGTAAAAATCTACTACGCCGTACATCACGCCGTGATCCGTTATCGCAACAGAGTCCATGCCGTGTTCCTTCGCGCGGGCTATCAGCTCGCTTATTTTGGCGGAGCCGTCAAGCAGGCTGTATTCCGAATGTACATGTAAGTGTGTGAATTTTAGATCAGACATTAGTGACCACCTGCTTTTTTATTT
>CAZJLW010000064.1:0-11148 GCA_964546895.1 uncultured Eubacteriales bacterium
AAATCCAGCTTCTTAATAATAGCAGCCGGGCGCAAGTCGAAATGCTTATTAACAATCTCAGCAAGCTCCTCATCCGAAAACTTACCCGTTCCGTGCGAGTTGATAAGCACGGACAGCGGGTGCGATACGCCGATGGCGTAAGCCACTTCGATTTCGCAACGGTCGGCAAGACCGGCAGCGACGATATTCTTCGCGATATAACGCGCCATGTATGCGCCGGATCTGTCTACCTTGGTCGGATCCTTACCGGAGAAGCAGCCGCCGCCGTGGCTTGCATAGCCGCCGTACGTGTCGACGATTATCTTACGTCCGGTCAAGCCGCAGTCGCCCATAGGGCCGCCGATTACGAATCGGCCTGTCGGGTTAACATAATACTTCGTATTCTCGTCAAGCAGCTCCTTCGGAATAACAGTCTTAATAACCTTCTCGATGATATCCTTTTTAATCTGCTCATGCGTAACGGACGGGTCGTGCTGTGAAGAAATCACTACAGCCGACACGCGCTTCGGCACGTCGTTTTCGTACTCAACCGTTACTTGTGATTTTCCGTCCGGTCTCAAATAATCCAGCGTACCGTTTTTGCGAACCTCCGACAGCTTCTTGGTCAGCTTGTGCGACAGCGATATCGGCATCGGCATAAGCTCCGGCGTTTCTGTACAGGCATAGCCGAACATCATACCCTGGTCGCCCGCGCCCTGCTTCTCGAACTCGTCATAATCGCCGTCGCGCGCTTCAAGCGCAGTGTCAACACCCATAGAAATATCGGACGACTGCGCCTTCAAAGACGTAACGACAGCACATGTGTCGCAGTCAAAGCCGTACTTCGCCCGGTCGTAACCGATCTCGCGGATAACCTCGCGCGTAATCTTATCAATATCAACGTAGCAGTTCGTAGTGATTTCGCCGCCTACGAAAACAATACCGGTAGTCGCAAACGTCTCACAAGCCACGCGCGCCATAGGGTCCTGCGCCAAAATTGCGTCCAGTATTCCGTCGGAAACCTGATCACAAATCTTGTCGGGATGTCCCTCAGTAACCGATTCCGATGTAAAAACTCTTTTTGCCATATAATTGCCTCCCTCGATAAAATTTATTTAATAGCCGCTTATATGTGCGAACGCCGTATACCGCGTTCGCGATTAGCGCGCATCGCTCATTCGCCGTGCGCAATAAAAAAGACCCTAAAATACAGGGTCTGTGTGATCAAAATCTCATCTTCCGGAAATAGTCCGGGGGAATTAGCACCGTGCGTTAGCCGGTTGCTGGGTTTCGTCGGGCCCTGTTCCCTCCACCTCTCTGGATAAGCTTACTATTAAATTGATATAATACTACAATTTTTCACAGTGGTTGTCAAGTGTTAAATAAAATACGTCACGCTCGTTGTAACTGCTCAACCCTTTCAATAAAAATAATGAACCACGCCTACAAGGTATAATGAAAAAGTATAGTAAATCCACGCAGAATATTGTATAATGAAAACAACGAAAACGTGGTGTAGTCGATAATCATCTACAAATCATTTAAGGAGCCCAAAAATGAAAAAAGGAAAATATAACCAACTTGTTAAGATATACAATGCAAAAACAATCATTTTTGCCGTTATAATATTAACTTTAGTCTTGTGTATACAGTTTGTTTACCCTTATTCAGCATATTCTCAGAAAGCAACAAATACAGTTTCACTACCAATTAGTTTTTTCCATAAAAACTGGGAAAGTAACATTGATTTAGAAACATATAAAAGAGAGGTAGAGTCGTACTTAAATGAAAAACTGCTTCAATTCAATGGAGTTGCAAAGGCTAAAGTAATTCTTTCAGTATATAATACTCAATTAGTTCCACAAAATAACGATAATTCAAAATATGTAGCTTCAACAATAAAACCTATAAAAATAGAATCTCTTAGTGAGCCGGAATCACCTCTTTTACCAATACAAACCGATCATTCAAAAAAAAGTTATGTTTCGGCTTCTGTAGTTATTTATAAAAACTCATCATTCAGTGATAAAACCTATAACGAGATTAGTGAATTCATTTGTAACAATGTGGCAGATTTGGATAAAGATAGTTTAGTTATTATCGTAACTGATTAATAATTCCAAAGCATAACAAAGAGGCAGTATAAAAACGAATCCTTTTTTGAGGTTCGATTTTATACTGCCTCTTTTTATCGTCAATCCGGCAATTCCATCTGCGCCTGTTGCGCATCTTAATAATCCCGGCCTACTATGAGCCTTAATAAAAGCAGCTCCACATGATATTATGCTTCTAATATTCTATTTAAACAATCCCTTAATCTTATCCGAGAAGCCCTTCTTATGATCCTTAAACTCCTCCGGCATATCGTCTGCGAACTCCCGAAGCAGCTGCTTCTGACGCTCTGTCAATTCCTTCGGAACCGTCACGTTAAGCTTAGCCACCAAGTCCCCGACGACTCGGTTATTCTTAACATTCGGAACGCCCTTACCCTTTATCGTAACAACAGTACCCGTCTGCGTACCGGGCTTAACGGTGTACTTCTCCTCGCCGTCCAGCGTCGGAATAATGATATCATACCCAAGCGCCGCTTGTACGAATGTAATCGGTACATCAATATACAAATTCATGCCGTCGCGTGTGTAAACCTTATGCGACGTCACATAAACCGTTATGAGCAAATCCCCCGGAGGGCCGCCTTTCTCGCCCGGTTCTCCCTTGCCCACAAGCCGTATACTCTGTCCGTTGTCGATGCCCTTCGGAATAGTTACCTGTAACGTTTTCGTTATGCAAACTTTACCCGCGCCGCGGCATGTTATGCATGGGTCTTTTATTATTTTACCCTCGCCGCGACATGCGCTACATGTGCGCACGCTTTGCATTATACCGAACATCGTCTGCTGCTGTACCCTTTCCTGACCGGAACCGTTACACTGGCGGCAGTTCTCTGCCACTGTGCCGGGCTTCGCCCCGCTGCCTTTACACGTGCCGCATACCTCGTTAGTAGGCACTTGAATCTCTTTAACAGTTCCGAACACAGCTTCTTCAAATTTAATCTGCAAGTTTATATAAATATCGGCGCCATGACGGGGGCCCGAACGCCGCCTTCCGCCGCCACTGCCGAAAATATCCCCAAAGCCGCCCCCTCCGAATATGCTTTCAAAAATATCATTCATATCGAAATTGACGTTGCCGTAGAAGCCGCCGCCTGCGCCGCCCGCCGACGGGTCGAACGCCGAATGGCCGTACTGGTCGTAGGCTGCGCGTTTCTGAGCGTCGCTGAGTACAGCGTAAGCTTCGCTTATTTCCTTAAACTTCGCTTCCGCTTCCTTATTGCCGGGGTTCGCATCCGGATGATATTGTTTTGCTAGCTTTCGGTACGCCTTTTTCAAGTCGTCGTCGGTAGCCTGTTTTCCAACCTCTAGCGTTTCGTAGTAATCTCTTTTATCTGCCATTTTTCCACCCGCCATAAACATGGCTTAAGCGTGCGAAGATATCGCACGCCCTGCCTGTTATTTTTATCTACTTTTATTTGTTATACCTCTTTATACTCCCCGTTTATCTCATCGCCCGATCCGCCGTTTCCTGCGAAACCGCCTTCCGCACCCGGCTGTCCGGCCGCTGCTCCGGCGTTTTGGTAGAGCTTAGTCGAGAATTCGTTCAGTACCTTTGTGTAAGCTTCCGTAGCGGACTTAAGCGTAGTAACATCGGCTTCCGTCATCGTTTCTGTCGTCATGCCTTCGTTCAGTGATTTCAGCTTCGCAAGCTCTGCTTCGATGTTCGATTTATCGCCCGCATCTATTTTGTCACCCATATCTGTAATAAGCTTTTCCGTCTGGAATATGAGCGTATCGGCTTCATTCTTCGTGTCGATTGCTTCCTTGCGCATTCTGTCCTGCTCCGCAAACATCTCGGCTTCTTTTATAGCCTTATCGATCTCAGCATCGCTTAAGTTCGTGCTGGCAGTAATAGCAATCTTCTGCTCCTTACCCGTACCCAAATCCTTAGCGGAAACATGCACGATACCGTTAGCGTCGATATCAAACATAACCTCGATCTGCGGGACTCCTCTCGGAGCGGGTGCAATGCCGTCAAGTCTGAACTGTCCGAGCGTTTTGTTGTCGCGCGCCAGCGGACGTTCGCCTTGGATTACGTGAATGTCAACGGCTGTCTGATTGTTTTCGGCAGTCGAGAAAATCTGCTTCTTGTTCGTGGGAATCGTAGTATTACGCTCAATAAGCTTAGTCGCTACACCGCCAAGCGTTTCGATACCGAGTGACAGCGGCGTTACGTCCAAGAGTAGTATGTTACCCGCACCGGCGTCTCCGGCAAGCTTTCCGCCCTGTATGGACGCACCGACAGCAACGCATTCGTCCGGGTTGATACCCTTGAACGGCTCCTTGCTTGTCAGTCGCTTAACAGCTTCCTGAACGGCCGGTATTCTGGTCGAGCCGCCAACAAGCAACACCTTTGTCAGCTCCGACGGTGAAAGCCCGGCGTCTTTTAAAGCGGTCTGCACCGGATCAATCGTTTTCTGTACAAGATCAGCCGTAAGCTCATCGAACTTAGCACGAGTAAGCGTAATATCCATATGCTTCGGACCGTCCTGGTTCATAGTTATAAACGGCAAGTTGATGTTTGATGTCGTAACGGTTGACAGCTCTTTTTTAGCTTTCTCGGCCGCTTCCTTCAAGCGCTGCATAGCCATTTTGTCCTGGCTTAAATCCATGTTTTCAAGCTTTTTGAATTCCTGAATCAAATATTTAACAACGCGCTCATCGAAGTCATCGCCGCCGAGATTGTTGTTACCGCTGGTAGCCAAAACCTCAATAACGCCATCGCCGATATCGATAATCGACACGTCGAACGTACCGCCGCCAAGGTCGTAAACCATTATTTTTTGTTCCTTTTCGTTGTCAAGACCGTAAGCAAGAGCAGCCGCCGTCGGCTCATTGATGATACGTTTTACGTCAAGTCCGGCGATTCTGCCTGCGTCTTTAGTAGCCTGACGCTGGCTGTCCGTGAAGTAAGCCGGAACTGTTATAACAGCTTCCGTAACAGTCTCGCCCAAATAGCTTTCCGCGTCAGCTTTTAACTTTTGCAGAACCATCGCGGAGATTTCCTGCGGTGAATATTTCTTGTCACCGATAGCGACCTTATAATCGGAACCCATTTTTCGTTTAATAGACGAAATCGTGTTGTCCGGGTTCGTGATAGCCTGACGCTTCGCCGTCTCACCTACGAGACGTTCGCCTGTTTTAGTAAAACCTACAACTGACGGAGTAGTTCTAAATCCCTCGCTGTTTGCTATAACGACGGGCTGACCGCCTTCCATAACAGCTACGCATGAATTCGTTGTACCTAAGTCTATGCCTATTATTTTTCCCATAAATATAACCTCCTGTATAGTTAATTAGCAACCTTTACCATACTTACTCTTACTACCTTATCCTTATACATATAGCCCTTTTGGAGTTCCTCGACTATTTCGTTATCGCCGAACGCTTCGTCGTCAACATGCACGACGGCGTTATGGTAGCTCGGGTTAAACTGCTCACCCTTCGCTTCGATTGGTGTAATACCCAAGTCGTCAAGATATCCGCAAAGCTGTCTGAATATCATTTCAACACCCTTATACAGCCCTGTATCCTTTTCTGCCGTATTAAGCGCGCGTTCAAAATTGTCAACGATCGGCAGAAGCTTTGAAACCGCCTCTTTCACGCCCTCGTCATACATGTACGCCTTTTCCTTAGCAGTGCGTTTGCGGTAGTTATCAAACTCTGCCAGCGTACGTTGCAGCTTGTCGAGTATTTCGGCGTTCTGCTTGCGCATATCTTCTACCGGATCCTCGACCTCCCCTTCCTCGACGGAAGCCTCAATATCCACTACATCCGGCTGTTCCGCTTCATGCGTCGCTTCCGGCTGTTTATTTACCTTTTCCTTACCAAACACTTCTCATATCTCCCTTCGATTTACTGTATGCTAACCGCCCGTCAACAGGTTAATAGCGCTGCTTAGCCGCTTTGTTATACCTGTGAGAATCGAAACGGTCTGCGAATAATCCATTCTGGTCGGTCCGATTATGCCTATACTGCCGAAAACCTGAGTCCCCAGCATGTAATTAGCTTTTATTATACTGCAATCCTTAAGCTGGTCGAACGAGTTCTCGGTGCCGATAACTATCTGCATTTTGTCGGCGTCGGACGAGCTTGCGTTGTCGAGAAGCGTTATGAGCAGCTCCTTTTCTTCGAGCGTCTGAAAAATAGCGCGAGCCTTTTCCAAGTCGCTGAACTCCGGGAACGACAGCATATTCTTTACGCCGCTCGTATAAACCTTGCCCTCGTCGGATTCCGAAATCGTATTTTTTATTGCGTTGATTATCGGTACGAGTAGATAAGAGTGTTTATCAAACGCGCGTGTCAACTGTTCCGCTACGAGCTTATCAAGGTTTATGTCGTCGCCGCTTAGCGCATTTTCTTTCAGAAAGTTATTAAATATAAGCGAAAGGTTGCTTAGCGTTTCGTAATCGATAGCTCCGGCCGTGGTTATCGTATGATTTTTTACGGCGTTACCGTCGCACACGATTACAAGCAGCACCGACTTGTCATCAAGCGGTACGAGCTGTATATGCTTCACATGCGTTTTGGGCTTTTTGTTATGCGGCTCCGTTATTATCGTCGTGTAGCTTGTCAGAAGCGATATTGCCTTCGCCGTTTCCTGCATTAAATAATCTATCTGATTAATATTGTTTATGATTATCCTTTGAAGAAAATCCGTCTCGTCCTCCGTCAACTCGCGATACTTCACGAGCTTGTCGACGTATAGCCGGTAGCCCTTATCAGACGGCACCCGTCCCGACGACGCGTGCGGCTGTATGATAAAGCCCATCTCTTCCAAGTCGCTCATTTCGTTTCTGATAGTGGCCGAGCTTATGCCAAGCTCGTACTTTTTTGCTATCGTCCGCGAACCTATCGGCTCTGCCGTAGCAATATAATCATTTATAATGGCTTCCAGGATTTTAATTTTTCTTTCGTTTAAAATCATAAATCCATCACCTCTGAATATAAAACGATCGGGGCGCTGTTGTTTTGTTAGCACTCGTTAACGTTGAGTGCTAACGCTAGAATAAAAATATCACCTGTGTGCTAATCTGTCAAGTGTTTTTTTCTGCATTCGCTTAATAAATACGCGAGAGAAAAATATCCTTTATAGCCGGCATTGTCCGCTTTATCTCCCATATCGCGCGGTAGGCGTCGAATTTCGTTTCAAAAAAACCAAAAACCGTCGGCCCGCTCCCGCTCATTATCGACCCAAGCGCTCCGTACATCATTAATATACGTTTGATTTCTGTTATTTCCGACAGCCTCCGTTCCGTAACGCTTTCGAGGTCGTTGAACATACTTTTGGCAAGCCTGTGCAAGTCCTTCTTATCTATAAAGCGTATTATCTTCTCCAAATCTCCGCGCTTTTTAACCTCGCTTAGACGAAAATCCCTGAACACTGCCGCCGTCGAAACACTAACCGGCGGCTTTACAAGAACGACAAAGCAATCCGGATGCGGCTTTAGTTTCGTCAGGCGCTCGCCCACTCCTTCGGCTAACGCGCATCCGCCGAATAAGCAGTACGGCACATCAGCCCCGAACGTTTTGCCAAGCGTCAGCAGCTCGCTGTCCGATATGTCCAGACCAAACAGCGTGCGCATACCGATAAGCGTCGCCGCGCAGTCGCTGGAGCCACCCCCCAGCCCAGCCGATACGGGAATGTTTTTGTTAAGTTTGATGGAGACTCCGTCCTTTATATCAAACGTATCAATCAAATATTTCGCGGCACGAAAAACTAGATTACGCTCGTCGCACGGAAGATAGTTCAGGTTCGTCGTGAGCTTAAGCGGATACTTGCCCGTTTTTGCGATAACGATGTCGTCGTGCAAGCAGACTGACTGCATAATCATTCTCAAATCGTGGTAGCCGTCGTCTCGTTTGCCTATAACCTCTAGCGCTATATTTATTTTGGCCTGCGCCTTTATTTTTATTGAATCCATATTTTACCCTTCTTTTAAATCAATAGTCATGAAAGTTCGTGTTGAAAATTTATTGGCAAAATTATATTATAAGTATACACGATTTTCCATAAAACGAAAAGGGGGCTGCTTATGCTGTCCGTTACGATACCCGCCACAGAGATAAAAATTTTTATGAGCAAGCTGTTAAAGGAAGAAGTGTTTGATGATTTTGAAGTGCGCGGTGTCGAGGTCGTCAGCCTTACGAAATTTGAAATGTCCGGCACGCTTGAACGCGACGCCGTTAAAGACGGTCAGCGGCGTTATTTTTGTTACTGGCACGAGCTTAAGCCGTTCGTTTTTGACATCATTAAAGGAAGAGAACGCCCGCGCGCTATGAAAATAATCTTTTCTGTGCCGCCTGACAAAACCGAGGCGATTCACGCCAACGCAGCTTCGTTGTTTTTGAATATCATTTTTGAGGGTGAAGCGGTTCACGCTACTACGGCTACGTCGCAAAAAACATTCGCGCTTGAAAAGTCGCTTGATACTGCATGGGACGATTATGTCAAGGTTTTTCTGCGTGATAAGGGCATCGCTTACGTGATTGAGTAGTGGCAATTGACATTTAGTGTAAAAATCATATAATATTTTCACGGCGGCTATGGATGTTCATCAGCCGCCCGTTTAAAATTCACACCGGGAGGAATAATAATGGAAAAAGGAAACCTATCGATTAACAGCGAAAATATTTTGCCTATTATTAAGAAGTGGCTTTATTCGGACGCGGATATTTTCGTGAGGGAGCTTGTGTCTAACGGCGCGGATGCTATTACGAAACTCAAAAAGCTTGTTGACTTGGGCGAGGTTCAGAGCGTGCCTAAAGACGAGAAGTATTTTATAAAGGTATATGTAGACAAGCAAAACAAGCTCATAATGTTTGAGGACAACGGCATTGGCATGACAGCCGATGAAATCAAGCAGTACATTAATCAAATCGCCTTTTCGGGCGCGAGCGATTTTCTTAATAAATATAAGGACAGAATAGATAAGAATAACGAAATAATCGGGCATTTTGGGCTGGGATTTTATTCGTCGTTTATGATAGCCGACAAGGTTCAGATTGATACGCTGTCGTATCAAGACGGCGCCGAACCTGCAACTTGGACTTGCGACGGTGGTATCGAATATGAAATGTCACCTGGGCAGCGCTTAACACGAGGCACTACGATTACGCTTTATGTAAATGAGGAGTCGAAGGATTTTCTTGAAGAGTACAAGCTTCGCGGAATATTGCAGAAATACTGCGGGTTTATTCCTGTTGAAATTTATTTGGAAGAGTTTAAGCCGGTGGACGAAGCCGCTGAGGTTGAGGCTGATGCCGACACGGATGAAGTTATCGTGGAAGATGACGTGGCAGAAGATGGCAAAGATAAGCCTGACAACGGGCCGAAGCCGATTAACGACGTATCGCCGTTGTGGTTAAAAGCTCCTAACGAATGTACAGATGAGGAATATAAGGCTTTCTATCATAAGGTGTTCATGGATTTCAACGAGCCGCTGTTCTGGATTCATCTGAACATGGATTATCCGTTCCGTCTTAAGGGCATACTATATTTCCCGAAGCTTAAACACGAGCTTGAATCGATTGAAGGTCAGGTTAAGCTGTATAACAATCAGGTGTTTATCGCTGACAATATTAAAGAGGTAATACCGGAGTTCCTTCTTCTGTTAAAAGGCACGCTGGACTGCCCGGATTTGCCGCTTAATGTCTCGCGTAGCTTCTTGCAGAATGACGGATACGTAACGAAAATGTCCGGGTATATCTCGCGTAAGGTCGCCGACAAGCTTAACTCTATCTTTAAGAAGGATCGCGCGCAGTATAATTCGTATTGGGACGATATTGCTCCTTTTATTAAATACGGTTGTATCAAAGAGAAGGACTTCTATGAGAAGATTAAAGACGCCGTGGTTTATAAGACGATTAACGGCGAATATTTTAATTTGACGGAGTACACTGAGAAGCAACCATCTGCGGGTGGTGCTGATGCGGACAAGACTGTGTATTATGTTTCGAACGAGCAGCAACAGGCGCAGTATATAAAAATGTTTAAAGATAACGCGATGGAAGCTGTTGTGCTTACAACTGCGCTTGACAATCCGTTTATGTCTTATATTGAGAGTTATGAAAAAGGGCTTCATTTTAATCGTATTGATTCTAGCATTTCGGACGCGCTTAAGAATAATGGTGAAGCTGCGACCGATACTGATGCTTCCTTCGGTGAGGAGCTGCAAAAGCTGTTCCGTACGGCGCTTGGTAACGATAAGCTTAAGGTAACAGCTGAGAACTTAAAATCTGATGGAGTTTCAGCTATTATGTTATTGTCCGAGCAGTCAAGACGTATGCAGGAGATGAGCAAGATGTTCGGCGGCGGGCTTAATATGCCGAATATGTTCGAATCGGACGAGACGCTTGTACTTAATAAAAACAATGGGTTGGTTAAGTCGTTGTTTAACATCAAAGACGATGAAAGCCGCAAGGACGACGCGGCGTTAATATGTGCGCAGCTTTACGACTTGGCACTTATGAGCTTAAAACCGCTTGGCGTTGATGAAATGACTAGGTTTATTGAGCGTAGTAATAAGATTCTCGAGAGGATTGTTTAATAGAATTGGTAAATCAGGTGTTGGAAAATATTAAGCGTATTATAGCGGCGACGGAAAGGCTTTTGGGTATGGCGCGTGGTAATGACCACGCGTCCGTACCGTCGCACATTGCGGGTATTAAAGAGCTTTTGAGCGAAACGCGCGCGATGGCGCTGCCGATTAAGATTGCGTCGCCTGCTATAAACACACCTGATGCTATAGATTGCATATCGGATACGTTAAACCGTATTAAGGAATTTTTTGTAACAGATGTGGGGCGAGCCGCGCATAAAGCTGAGTTTGAAATGATTCCGTTGCTGGAAGAAATGTATTTGAATTTTTATTTTTGGGCGAGCGTGTGGGGCGATAAGGTTAGGCTTAAGCAGTATTACGAGAATGAAATGGTTCCGCTTTCTGCTAATAAGTATATAGATGATGCCGAAAAGACGGGGCGTTATAAGTATGATGTTTCGATTACTGTTTTGGCTTATAACAAGCTGTCTTATACAAAAATGTGCGTTGAGAGT
>CAZJLW010000064.1:11248-18429 GCA_964546895.1 uncultured Eubacteriales bacterium
GACGCTTTTTGTTATCATTTTGGAAGCGTAACGCTAAGCAGTGAAATAACGCAGAAAGGCGGGGAGGATTATTATAGCAGAGGGCGTCGTTTATTTTCAGAAGCGTTCGGCGTTGACCCTTGGGGTAAGGGTTCTTGCTATGATAAGGCTTTGTTTTCTGCGCTTGAGCTTACGAAGTCCGGTGCGGTAAATATTTTGGGTGTGAACTGCGGGTTAGGTAGTAACTCGTTAAAGATAAAGCACGAGCTTAAGGAACGTGTCAGGAATGTGTCGGTTATGCTGTATAACGTCACAGACGAGACGCAGTTTGAGCCGGATTTGATGGGTGTTTCTGATGAGTTCTTGAGAATTGATTCTGTGAGTAATGTCGCGGGCATAGAGGGTGCATTTGATAATGTACGCTTCGATTATATACTTTGCGAGAGTGAGTATGAAGGTCGTTCTATGTTTCGGCGTGTTGTAAAGGCGCTTGCGGGACGCCTTGCGATTGATGGATATTTAGTAATTAAAGTAAGTCAAGAGGAATTGTCCGGTATTGCTACCAAGATGTTTAGCGAAATAGAAATAGTATCGACAAATAATAATTCGTATTGGATAATAATACATGGGGGTACCGTTAATGAGGATAAAGTTATCTGACTACATCGCGCAATACCTATCAGACCGCGGCATAACCGACGTTTTTACCATTACCGGCGGAGGTGCTATGCACCTTAATGATTCTTTTGGCCATCACAAAAAAATGAAATGTTACTATAACCATCACGAGCAAGCATGTGCTATGGCCGCCGAAGCATACGCAAGAATTAATAACATACCGGCTGTGGTTTGTGTCACAACCGGTCCCGGCGGTACGAACGCTATCACAGGTGTATTAGGTGCGTGGCTGGATTCTATACCGATGCTTGTCATCAGCGGGCAAGTCAGATACGACACGACCGCACGAAGTACAGGGTTAAGTCTACGTGCGATGGGAGATCAGGAGTTTGATATTGTTAAGTGTGTCGGCACAATGACAAAATACAGCGAAATGCTTACAGACCCACTCAAAATAAAATATGCTTTGAAAAAAGCAATATACTTAGCGACGCACGGAAGACCCGGTCCTTGCTGGCTTGATATTCCTTTGGATGTACAAGGCTCTTTTATAGAGACAGACGAGCTTGCGGAGTATGACGAAAGCGAATCTCGCAGTTCATTACCTCCTTGTGTCGATAACAAAGCTCTTGATGATATCATTAACAGAATTAAATCAGCCGAAAGACCTATCTTATATGCTGGAAACGGTATACGTATTGCCGGAGCGCACATTATTTTTTTAAGCATTGTCGAAAAACTGAATATACCCGTCGTAACTACATGGAATGGCATCGATGAAATACACACTGAGCATAGCTTATACGTCGGGCGCGGAGGAATGTTGGGCGATCGTGCCGGAAATTTTGCTGTGCAAAACAGTGACTTGGTGTTGTCTATCGGGAACAGGCTGAGCATTCGACAAGTCGGATATAATCACAAATCTTGGGCAAGAGAAGCGTTCGTCATATCTGTAGATATTGACTCAGAAGAACTAAAAAAGCCATTGGGTCATGTTGATATGCCTATTCACGCAGATGCCTTTGATTTCTTGAGCAAGCTGAACATACAACTGGGAGATAATCAGCTTACGGGTAAAGCACAATGGATTGAGCAATGTCAAAAATGGAAGATATCATATCCTGTCGTAAGCAAAAAGCATTGGGATGATACAAATCAAGCTAACGTTTATGCTTTCGTTGATTGCTTGAGCCGTGCGCTACCGGAGGACTATATTACGGTAGTCAGCAACGGTTCGGCATGTGTAGTCGGAAGCCACGGATACTTTATTAACAAGGGTGGAAGGTTCATTATTAACTCCGCTGTTGCGTCTATGGGTTATGGCTTGCCAGCTGCTGTTGGGGCTTGTATAGCCAATAATCACAAGGAGCTTGTCTGCATCGAGGGAGACGGAAGTATTCAAATGAATCTTCAGGAGCTTCAAACAATTATACATAATAAGCTCCCTATCAAAATATTTATTATTAACAACGGCGGATATCATTCAATTCGTCAAACCCAAAATTCGTTCTTTGGCGAGCCGTTAGTAGGAATCGGAAATGACAGTGGCGATTTGAGCTTCCCAAGTGTAAAAAAGTTAGCGTATGCATATGATTATCCTTATTTTTCCTGTGATAGTAATGCCGAGCTAAAAAGTGTTATATCAACCGTGCTATCGACTGATGGCTACTCAATATGCGAAATATTTGTCTCAACCGAGCAGATTTTTGAACCAAAATCGGCTACGAAAAAACTAGCTGATGGCTCACTTGTTTCTGCGCCGCTGGAGGACTTGGCACCATTTTTAAGTGTTGATGAGTTAAAATCGAATATGTTTATAGATTTGTTAGCGGAGAGATGATTTGGAGACGAAGACATGGAGCATGTAAAATTTCATTATAAGTCACTTCAAGGCTTTATTCGAAAAGTTTTAGTATTGAGCATATTACGCCAACATATTACGCCGACAACGACAAAAACAAGCAGGCATCCGGTTTTAACGGCGTTAGAGTAATTTAAATCCATTTGTCCTGATTATAAGTTTTACATACGGCACCACTCAAAGAACAGTTATTTAGAAACAGTTTTATACGCTTTAGTTTGAGGTGATATAATGAAAAAGGTTGTTATAACAGGAGCTACCAGTATGCTGGGAGTAGCCCTGATAAATGAATGCATACGAAACAACATCGAAATGCTGCTACTAATGCGTCCCGGCACAAAAAAATCAGATCGCATACCACGATCTGATTTGATAACTGTCGCCGAGTGCGACTTAAGCGACATAAAAGGATTTGCCCTATCTTCCGATACTGCAAGCAGTTACGACGTATTTTTTCATCTGGGCTGGGCAAGCACAGACAAATCTTTAAGGGACGACCCGACTCTGCAATACGCTAACATCGGCTACACACTTGACGCCGTCGGCTTAGCCGCACGGCTTTTTTGCCGTACTTTTATCGGTGCAGGCTCGCAAGCGGAATATGGCAGAGTAAACGAAAAAATCAGCCCGTCTCGCCCCGTTAACCCCGATACATCATACGGTGCCGCGAAATACACCGCAGGTAAATTAAGCGCCAAGCTATGCGGCCAGTACGGAATAAAACACATATGGACAAGAATATTCAGCAGCTACGGTATTTATGACGGTGAAAACACACTAGTATCACACATAATCCGCAGCCTTCTTAACGCTCAAAAGCCGAGCTTAACAAAATGTGAGCAGTTATGGGATTACATAAACTGCAACGATGTAGCTTCAGCAATATACTTACTCGGAGAAAAAGGAAAAGACAATACCGTTTACAACATCGGCAGCGGAATAGCCAGACCCCTCTCAGAATACGTAGCCATAATCCACAACACAATCGACCCCACCCTACCCCTCGGCCTAGGTGAAAAACCCTACTCCGAAAATCAAGTAATGTACCTATGCGCCGACATCGACAACCTCAAAAACGACACCGGCTTCGAACCGAAAGTGCAATTTGACGAGGGAATACGCAGATTAGTGGAATGGTATAGGAAAAATATATAAATTCAATTGCATCAGGCAATTGTAATTCGACAAAATTCATGCTAAAATTTGTGTAAAAAACAAAGGAGGCATTTTTAAATGGTAGCTACCGTATGGGCGCTACTGCCCGCTGTTATTGCAATAGCTCTCGCGCTTTGCACGAAGGAGGTTTATACCTCGCTGCTAATCGGTATTTTGACGGGAGCGTTGTTTTTCAACAACTTCAGCGTCATAGACGCTGCTCAAACAACGTTTGAGATCATGGGTACAAAAATCGGTTCCAACGCAAACATCCTTATTTTTTTGGTATTTTTAGGCATCCTAGTATCACTCGTTTCAAAATCAGGCGCTTCCGATGCGTACGGCAACTGGGCGTCGCGTTCTATCAAGACAAAACGCGGCGCGTTGCTTGCGACGACGGCGTTAGGCGCGCTCATATTCGTTGACGACTATTTCAACTGCCTGACGGTCGGCACAGTTATGCGCCCAGTCACCGATAAGCACAAAATCTCACGCGCCAAGCTAGCTTACATAATCGACGCCACCGCCGCACCCGTCTGTATTATCGCACCGATTTCCAGCTGGGCGGCAGCCGTAGGCTCGTCGCTGCCCGACGGCAGCAACATCGACGGCTTCTCACTTTTCATCAAAACCATTCCGTTTAACCTTTATGCGATTCTTACAGTCATCATGATGCTGTTTCTAGTTATCACGAACAGCGACTTTTTTGCAATGAAAAAGTACGAACAAGCCCATCAAAACGAAGTCTCGACCATCACCACCGAACAACCGTTGTCAACACGCGGTACCGTCTTTGACCTGATTTTCCCTATAGGCCTACTGATAGCTCTATGTATCGCCGCGATGCTATACACAGGTGGCATACTGGAAGGCGCATCCGTTTCTGCAGCGTTTGCAGACTGTGACGCTTCGCTTGCCTTGGTGCTTGGCTCGTTCGCAACTCTTTTTATTATGTTTTTTCTTTACATTCCCCGCAAAATTTTATCATTCAAGCAGTTCACGGACAGCTTCGTAGACGGCTTCAAAGCCATGACTCCCGCTTTAATCATTCTCTCGCTGGCATGGACGCTATCGGGCGTTTGCAGTGCCGATTACATGGACGCGGGCGGTTTTGTACGTGACGTCGTCGGCGGCTCGACAATGATAAACACGCTGCTGCCGCTGATTTTCTTTGTCGTGGCTACAGGGCTTGCCTTTGCAACCGGTACATCGTGGGGTACGTTCGGCATACTCATTCCGATTATCATAGCCGTGCTTGGCGACGTCGATAGCTCACTGCTTGTTATATCTGTCGCCGCTATTCTTGCCGGCGCCGTTTGCGGCGATCATATTTCGCCAATCTCAGACACAACTATACTCGCCTCCACAGGCGCGCAGTGTAACCACATCGACCACGTCTCTACCCAAATACCGTACGCACTGGTCGTAGCATCAGCAAGCGCGCTCGGTTACCTAGTCGGCGGCTTTACAGTCAACGGCTGGTTAGGGCTTTTGGTAGGCGTTGTAACGTTGATAATAGCACTAGTTTTTATTTACAAAAAATCATTAACCGAATAATAATTAAAGAAAAAACAGCCGGGTGTGATATCAATCACACCCGGCTGTTTTTGTCTGTATTTAATTATTCTCAAGCATATTTTTTAGTGTAGTCACCCGAAGCGGCCTGGATGCTTCGCGATTTTCGGCTTGAATCTGCTCAAAAATTTCTTTTCTATGGACTGGTAGGTTTTTAGGAGCGACGACACCAAGCTTAACCTGCTCGCCTTGAATGCTCAGTACAACAACCTCAATATTATCGGCGATAACTATCGATTCGCCTTTTTTACGCGTAAGCGCCAACATAAAATCACCTGCTCAGGCTGACATTTTGCAATTCCTTGAAAATGTTAAATCTGATACCGTATTCCTCATTAGTCAAAATAACCTGTTTAGCGCGTTTGTTTTTGAGGTTGATGACGATAGGGGCTTTGAGATTAACGCGCAGCTCCTTGATGTCCTCTGGGATAACAACGATATTGTAGATTTCAAGATCGCCAGCAGAGAAGCTGCCCAGCGACTCAATCTCGTTGTCCTCGACGAGAGGATTATAATCCGGCATTATTGAGTACACATTCATCAGTGCGAAAACAACATCGCCGTCTTCTATCGATTGAAGCCAACAGAAGGGATTATTTTCGTCTTCCTCTTTATTAGTAAACAGAATAAATCTATGAAGGCCTTCAAAGCCGGGAATACTTTCATCGAAACTAATAACTTTTGTATGGTCGTAATCTATTTCGCCAAAATGCTTAGTATTGAATTTCATATAATCACTCCTAAGAATAAATTTAAAATCATTATACTATATTATGTCACGAAACGACATACGAAATTCAAGGTTTTTTCAACCAATAAAGTTGGCAAGCGACATTTGAATAATGCTCGCACCGGCCTTAAGCGACGCCTGATAAACCGCTTCGGCAGTGCTACGGTTCATTATGGCTTCCATGAGGTCGACGTCCTCGTTCTCGGACATAAGCTGGGTGAAGCTAAGCTTATCATCAGCAAGGCGCGACTCAATAAAGTCAAGACGGTTCATACGGCTGCCCAAATCGGTTTGTTCCTTTGAAAGCTGCGCAACATGGCTGTCTGTGAGCTTAAGCATATTGTTGAACCGGTTTTGCAGCGTCGTTTGAATGCGCTGCATATCAACAATATTCTGCTCCTTAAGGGCATCATCGACGGCTTTGTTCAGTACATCCCCCGTATAGTTATACGGCGGCGCGGAGAACTTTTTTTGGAATGCAGCTTTAGAAGCGGCCTCGTCCGAAGGGTTAACCCTCTCAATCAAATCTACCAACTCGCGCAAATCAGCATACATTTTATCTGTATAAACGTCTTTCGCGCGTGAATTTATGTCAATGCGTGTGTTAACGCCGAACTCGTACTTTATTTTTTGATAATCGACGTCGTTAATATCAGTATTATAATTCTTTGGTGGGTTTACGCTTTCGTCGGTACACTTGAAATAAACAATAGGATTCAAGTCGCCGCGTTCAAAGCCCGTCTTATCGTAAGTAACCTCGGTATTATTGTTAAAACCGGCGGCGACATTTTTACCTAATACTACCTCACCTGTTTCTGGAATATAAAATATTTCATCATCGCCCGGGCTGTAAGCATCAGGATCGGTAAGGGCTTTAGATGTAGCGGGAGTTCCGCCGACAGTAAGTTTTGATATGTCACCCTTGTATGCCAGCTTCAATATGCTTACATCGTTAACAATAGGCGGATTCGTAGCCGTACTATTCGGCGAGGCATACGGTGTCTCGAGAGGCATATTAAATGTTCCTGGAACCGACGGCGTAACCGACATGTTATCGTATTTTATTGACAGCACTTGATTAGCAGCCGGTGTCAAAGCTTTTATATCAGCCGCAACATCCTTGCCTACAATAAACTCACCGGTGCTTGCGATATAATTGATCTCGCCGGGCGCTGGGTTGTAAGCGTTTTTATCGTTCTGCATGTACTGCTTAATCGTAACGGGATTACCATTAACGCTAGCTTCAAAATTACCGCCTACAAT
>CAZJLW010000065.1:0-18331 GCA_964546895.1 uncultured Eubacteriales bacterium
ATATCCGCGCATTATTGACAACATCGCGCGGATATGCTAATCTTTATGCGTGATAACGCCCAGATGTCGGAATGGTAGACGAGAAGGTCTTAGAAACCTTTGCCGTAAGGTGTGCAGGTTCGAGTCCTGTTCTGGGCAGTGAACTAAAGACTTTGATTAATGGCTTTTTTGAGCTGTTCATTGGAGTCTTTTTTGTTTTTAAAAGAAATAAGTTTTTATGGATTGACAAAGTATTCAAATCAATATCTACTCGACTGAATAAAGTATGGATTAACAGTTAGTTTTCTGTATGGGTCTAATAGGTGTTAAATGACTTTTTTATTAGCATAATATTGTTAATGTACATAATTAATTTTGTTTTTGCCTAACTAAGCGGATTGTATCGCCTATAGAGCGACCGTGTATCTGGTGTGTATTTAATATACATTCGTGGAGATAACATTAGCATTTATCATGGGCTGTGCTTTTTCGAAATGTTAACTCGTTTTTTAATTCGTTAATCACGTACATGAACGGGTAGTAGTCAGTACAGTTTCGTTACACTTTAGATTTTCGCAATTTTAATAGAGATATGCTTGATGGTTCCTGTGCTTTATGACATAAAACAAGAATTATTCAATATGTATTATTATCGATGTATTGTTATACTACGAGAAGTTTTACTAAAAGAAAATAAACATAAATTTAGTGGGAATAATGATTATTTGAAGTTCTATATCATTTAAGCGATAAATAAATATTATTGATCACATAATTATAGTTCAAATAATTATGCATCATCGGATTTTGAATTCAAATCATAAAGTATGAAAATTATATTGCATGTTATTGGGAAACGAGGTAGAATATGTTATTAAATAGAATGAATAAGCGTTTGACAAAAGTGTTAGCGCAAAATGGAGTTGATTGCATGTTATTAAAGTTTACAGTTAGTAACTTTGCTTGTTTTCAAGGGGAAGCTGTAATTAATTTTTATGCAGATACGAAGCTTACGTGGAATGACAGAGTGAATGCAATAGAGACTAATGGTGTCACAATTTTACGTAAGTGCGCTATATTCGGTAACAATTCAACTGGTAAGAGTTATCTGACAAAAGCTCTCAGTGTTTTTTTAACCACTATTTTTTATGGTTACATTGAGTATGGATCAGAAGCCTCTGACATATTAAAGACATCAATTCCGTATGCTTTGAAAAAAGATAGTAAATTTATACCATCTTTTTTTGAGATAGAATTGCTGATTAATGGTGTTATTTATAAATACGGAATTGAAACAATCAGAGATAAAATTTTTAAGGAATGGTTGTACAAGATTTCTGATAACCAACGCAACGAAGAGTTAATATTTAACAATAAATACTTTGATTTTATTTTGAATAATGGTAAAATATGTTTTGAAAAAAATCTTCAATTAGAAACGAATGTATTCGGGAATGAAGGAGATATGCATATATTCGATTTTGTAAAAAGACATTTTTGCATTAGAGATGATATGCAGACTAGCTTTTTATCAGAATTAACATATAATAGATGGGGGCTTGGATTATCTATAAGGGAGTATGTTAAATCAACAACAATTAATTCTAGTCCTGAGGATTCCAATAGTATTGATGTAATTAATATGATAAAAAATTTTTATAGGTCGGGTTGCACCACGGATGATTTATTCATTTATTTAAATAAACTTGATGATTCTATTATTGATCTAGATATCAAAATACTTCAAGATTCTGATGATGTTGACGTAGATTATGAAATTATTTTATACAGAAGGATTGAAGGTAGCAGTGATAAATTTGGTATAAGATTAGAATGGGAATCAAAAGGAACGAGAAAGTATTTATTTTTATTAATGGACGCTTTAATTTGTTTTAAGCATGGTGGTGCCCTACTTGTTGATGAATATGATGCAAATTTGCATCCATATGTTCAAAACCAATTTATTGAGTTGTTTGAAAATTCTTCAATAAATATTAAAAACGCTCAATTAATATTAAATTCACAAAATATATCTTTGCTAAGTTCTTGTTTGTTTCGACCAGATGAATTGTACTTGGCAGATCGTACTATGCAAGGGGTTTCTTCAGTACATTCGATTTTAAGTTTTTATGATGAACATGAATATAACACCTTAATTAAAGTTAACTTTGAATATGAATACAACTGCGGAACTTATGTTAACCTTCCATACTTTAGAAATGATATTAATAACGTGCGGGGATAGTGTATGAGAAAAAATAAAAACTACGTCATTTATACAAAATCTCCGGTAAGCACAGCTATTTTTTTTTCGGCCTTACAAAAGGTTTTGTCAGGTATATCGTTTACTATCTATACCCCTATAAATCAAGATCCCCACTTATCATCAAGATATATGGCACTAGAAGATAAAGATACACCTTCACAATTGAAGATTATTATATTAGAAGAAAAGTGGGGGGTTTATAACAACAGGAATCAAATGATTGATTCATATTACAAGGTTATCTCAGAGCATTCTTTTCAAGCAAATGTTTTTATGGTGTCTCCCAAATTTTTGCTTTTTATTAATCTTTTCCGGATAATTAGTATTAATAGTGATTTGAACAATTTTATTATTCAATTTGATATTGATAACTTTAATGACAATGACAATAATGTAAATTTTTCAAAAATGGACTTCGTAAAGATAATTGATAACTGTACGGAGATTTTTAAAGATTATCACAGTATTGGATATGATGTAACTGGGTTAAAAACAAATAATTTGCCTTTTATAATAATGCCAAACTTGTTTTTACAATTTAAAAACAGTCTAAATCAATGAAATATTTAAACGTAATATGATAATACTAGAATCTCTGACGATACTGTTTATATGTTTAAATGTGTTCGTCATCATTTTTATAACTTGAAAGAAAAAACAGGGTTGCTTCCCATTTATCGCCGGAACTCAGTTCCTCTGTCTTCAAGCGAAATCGATTGTATTACACGACTAGATTTGTGCAGTTTCTTTTGTTTTGATGGCTACATGATATTGTTTAAATTTCTATATACAAATTTTACTATTCTACATAAATGGCTTAAACAAGCCATTTATGAGGGATTTTGTTTTATTTAACATCACGTGCTAGTATTTGCAATACGAGACTAGTTTACAATACACATTCTAGTATTTAGCAACCCACATTATAGTGTGTTACTATAATCATTTGTTACATACAAAAAGACAAATTAAAGAAACTCAACTGTGTTCCAAATATTGTTAACATCTAGGAGATAGCTTAAAATAGCTAGCCACATATATCTTTGATAGGTCTTAGAAACCTTTGCCGTAAGGTGTGCAGGTTCGAGTCCTGTTCTGGGCAGTGTTGAAGGCATATTTTCTGATAAGGTATTTCCTTATTAGGATGATATGCCTTTTTATTTTGCATGTGGAGGAGGGGGGGACGGGTATGGTGTTGGATGAAAAAACGATAAACCGCATTGCGTATGATTTTTTTAAGCAGCCAACATTCAATATATCCGAAATCGTCGGAAAGGGCATTGTTAATAGAACTTTTTTAGTGGAAACGTTTGAAGGGAAGTTTATTTTCAGAGCGAGAGAAGCAAATGCGACTGCCGAGTATCGAAAAGAGAAATGGTGCTTGGAGCAAGCGCATAAGCTTGGCGTACCTTCGCCGCAGGTTATTTATATAGGGGTTTGTGAGGATGTATCCTATATGATAGAAACATGTGTCGACGGGATTAACGGTTTTGAAGGCGATAAACCCGAAGAGGCTTGGTTTCAGATAGGAAGTTATGCAAAGAAGCTACATTCGATTCCTGTCGCGGGCTTCGGAATGGAGCTTGCCGACGAACAGAACGGGGTTTTCACCGATGGATTCAGCCCGACTTTGGAACGGCAAATTGAATACAATATATCGCAGCTGACCCCGGACGATGTATTTCGTTCGTTGGGAATTTATGACGAGAGCCATTTGAATGATATTGTGAAGGTGTTTGAATATGTGGGGTGGCGTGGATATAGAATTGGGTTGAACCACGGGGACTTGTCGCTGAAAAATACGATGGTGGATAAAAATAATAATGTGAGCTTGATAGATTATGGCTGCGCACTCGCGCATGTCGTTCCGTTTTATGATTTTACATACGTGTTAAGGGACGAGTTTAGAGCCAACGAAGCCAATGGAACAACCGAGGGCATGATTCGTAGCTTTATGGCCGGATATGGAATATCGCCCGGCGAGTTTAACGATATGAAAAAGGATATTTTTGCGGTTATGCTGCTTAATGCGTTTGATAAGGCGAGATGGGCGTTTGACCGGAGGAGAGAAAGTATTAAGGAGTACGCTACGTTTGCTAATAAGGTGTTGTTGAATACGTTGGAGTTTTTCAGGTGAAGAAGAGGCGTGACAGGAGGGAAACGCATGAACAGTATTAGGATTGTGGAATTGCCAAAGTGCAAAATGGTAACGTCAGGTTATGCGATTAATGAAGCCCCTTTTCAAAAGGACGGGACGTTGCTGCGGTTTATGAGTTGGTGGAACGCCTACGATAAAACGCGTACAGACAGATGGTTTCCAAGAGATTTTATTATGGCTGGGCGAGAGGAGAAAGCGCTTATCTGGTTTTATGCGATTCCCGACGATGAGACGCCGGAGTGCGAGTACGAAGTGGTTGATTTCGAAGGTGGTCTGTATGCCGCGGCTGTCGCGATAGACGGTAATTATGAAGATGAGCAGCAGGTGTACGGCGGGATTAAGAAGTGGGTTAAAGACAGCGGAGTGTTTGAGCTGGATGAGAGACCCGGGC
This sequence comes from uncultured Eubacteriales bacterium, assembly GCA_964546895.1. Taxonomy (GTDB): domain Bacteria; phylum Bacillota; class Clostridia; order Lachnospirales; family CAZJLW01; genus CAZJLW01. Next base: position 4,795 of record CAZJLW010000065.1, read on the forward strand.
ATTATGACTTGTGTAATGTTATTACGCCGAAACGCGCCGCGCAGGCCTTGGGGTACGAGCAGCTTGAGATTTATGTTCCGATTAAGTGCATGGAAAGGGAATAGCGGAAGGGATAACAGCCACTTGTTATCAAGATAGGCATTTTACGGTTGACGCAGTGACAGTGTCAGCCGTTTTTGCGTTGGCGTATTTAAAGGAGGCTTGTATGATTGAACTGAGAAATGTCAGCAAGACGTTTCGCGTCGCACGGCGCGGAGCGGGGTTTTCGGCGGCTGTTAAGGCGCTGTTCGCGAGGAAGTACGACTACGTAAAGGCGCTGGACGGCGTGAGCTTTCATGTCGGCGCGGGCGAGATGGTTGGCTACATAGGCCCGAACGGTGCGGGCAAAAGCAGTACAATCAAGATAATGAGCGGTATATTGACGCCGGACGGCGGCGAATGCGTTATTAACGGACGCGTGCCGCATAAGGACAGGATTAACCATGTGCGAGAAATCGGTGTAGTGTTCGGTCAGCGGTCGCAGCTCTGGTGGGACGTGCCGGTTATCGACAGCTTCGAGCTGCTGCGCGATATCTACGACATAGACGAAAAAAAGTACACGACCAACCTTGATATGCTTGTAACGCTGCTGGACATCGGCACAGTCGTGAAAACCCCCGTGCGGCAGCTGTCGCTCGGGCAGCGAATGCGCTGCGAAATCGCGGCGTCGCTGCTGCACGACCCGCGGATTCTGTTTCTGGACGAGCCGACGATCGGGCTGGACGCCGTTTCCAAAATAGCCGTGCGGAATTTTATTACGGGCGTGAATCGCGAGAAGGGGACTACAGTTATACTAACGACGCACGATATGCAGGACATCGAGGCGCTGACTAAGCGGATAATCATGATTGGCAAGGGGCAGATTTTGCTGGACGGGGATTTGAACGCGTTGAAAAAGCGGTATACGGAGCATAAGACGCTGGTCGTAGAGTACGGTGGCGGGCAGCTGAATTTGTGCGATGGGCTGACCGTCGTCGAAAGCGTACCGGGGCGCGCCGTAATCGCCGTCGATACGGGCGTCGTTTCCGTGTCGCGTGCGATAGCGGGGATTTCCGAAGCCGCCGACATCACGGACATTTCCGTGTCGGGCGCGAGCGTAGAGGAAATGGTCGTCGCGCTGTATAAGGAGCATAACATATGAAAACATACGTGTCGCTACTGAAAATGCGGTTCATTAACGGCTTGCAATACCGCGTGGCGGCTTACGCCGGTATGACTACGCAGTTTGCGTGGGGGTTTATGACTATCCTGATGTTCCGGGCGTTTTATAGGACGGGTGCGGATAGGTTTCCGATGAGCTTTCAGGCGCTTTGCTCGTATATCTGGCTACAACAGGCGTTGCTGTCGCTGTTTATGGCATGGTTGTTTGAGAATGATATTTTTGACAATATTACAAGCGGCAACATCGCATACGAGCTTTGCCGACCGGTGGATATTTACAATATGTGGTTCGTGCGCTCGGTGTCGAGCCGACTTTCGAAGGCCGTGCTACGCTGCTTCCCGATTTTTCTTGTGTGTTCGTTTCTGCCGAAGCCGTACGGTATCATGCCACCCGCGGGGGTTGGCGCGTTGCTGCTGTTTCTGCTGTCGCTGACGCTGGGCTTTTGCCTAGTCGTTGCTTACGGTATGCTCGTTTACATTTCTACGTTCTATACTATTTCCCCGATGGGGGTGCGTATTATTTCTGTCTCGCTCGTGGAGATGTTTTCCGGCGCGATTATTCCGCTGCCGTTTTTGCCGGACGGGATACGCGGTATTTTTAATCTGTTGCCGTTTGCGTCGATGCAAAGCACGCCGTTTTTGATTTACAATGGCTACGTAAAACCGGCCGACGCGCTTGCGCCTATTTGCTTGCAGGCGTTTTGGGTTGTGTTTCTCGTCGCAGTCGGGCGTCTTATTATGCGTAACGCCCTGAAAAGGGTTGTAGTACAGGGGGGTTGACATGAGGCTCTATATTAGGTATTTATCGATTATTTTTCGTTCGCAGATGCAATACAAGGCATCGTTTTTTCTGACGGCCATCGGGCAGTTCCTGACGTCGGCTTCGATGTTTATCGGGATGTATTTCATGTTCGAAAGGTTTAACAGCGTGGAGGGGTTTACGTTCGGGGAGGCGCTGTTGTGCTTGGGCGTTGTGCTGGCGGCGTTTTCGCTGGCTGAGTGTTTCGTACGGGGGTTCGATGTGTTTGGCGGGATTGTTTCTCGCGGCGAGTTCGACAGGATAATGGTACGCCCGCGTAACGAAATGCTGCAGGTACTCGCCTCGCGTATTGAGTTTACGCGGATAGGGCGGTTCTTACAGGCGGTGCTGATTTTCGCCTATGCCATACCGAACAGCGGCGTAAACTGGACGCCCGCGAAAATACTTACGCTCGCGCTGATGCTTATCGGCGGTGTCTTTCTCTTCGCTGGCTTGTTTGTAATCTATGCGAGCTTTTGCTTTTTCACGATAGAAGGGCTGGAGTTCATGAACGTATTTACGGACGGCGGCCGCGAAATCGGCAAGTACCCGCTCTCCATTTACGGCAAGGGTACGCTTAAGTTTTTTACGTACTTCGTGCCGCTTGCGCTCGTGCAGTATTATCCGCTGATGTTTTTGCTTGGTCGGTCGGACAGCGTACTTTACGCGCTCGCGCCGCTTGCCGGGGTGTTGTTTCTGGTTCCGTGCTACTTGTTCTGGCGATTTGGTATCAGGCATTACAAGTCGTCCGGTTCGTAAAGTCGATGTTTGTACTGAAAAAATTCTTGACAATTTACCAGATACAGGTATATCATTTGTTGTGAAAACTTACAAAAATTAGGATAAGAGGAGTGGTATTTTGAAACGGTTTTTATCAATCTTATTATCAACAGCAATGATTTTTTCGGTAACGGCGTGTACGGGTGGCTCGGGTAAAACGGCTACGCCAAGCCCACAGCCCACACCTTCCGAAGCGGCTGCGACGCCTGCCGCAACACCGGCTGCCGCAACACCGACTGCCGCAGCGAAGGACGCAACGGTCAGTATGTTCCAGCTTAAGGTAGAAATTGATCCGGCTTTACAGGCTTACGCAAAGAAGTATACGGAAGCTACGCCGGGCGTCACCGTAAAGGTTGAAACGCTGGGCGGCGGCGCAGACTACGCCGGTGCTATGAAGGCTAAGCTTCAGGCTAATCAAATGCCGGACATTTTCGTCGTGGAAGGTCAGGGCGGCTACGATTTATGGAAGGATTACATCGCAGATTTATCGGATCAGCCTTGGGTAAAGGACACGGACTTGGCGTTTAAGAACGACGGCAAGGTCGTAGGCTTCCCCGTAGCTATTGAGGGCTTCGGCTTGGCTTATAACGCCGACATTCTTCAAAAGGCCGGTGTTGATCCGGCATCGCTCAAAAATTTCAGCGCAATAAAAAAAGCCTTCGAGACTGTAGAGTCCAAAAAGGCCGAGCTTGGTCTTGATTCCGTCGTATCGATGGCGGCTTCCGTTGCAGGCGGTATGTGGTGGGTTGCGGCTCAGCATAACCTTTGCGTTTACTGGGGCGGCGGACTTGGCTTCGACGACACAAGCGTTATCGACAAAGCTCTCAAAGGCGAAATCGATACCGAACGCTTCACGGAATACGCTAATTATTTGAAGCTGCTGTTTGATTACTCGGACAAGAATATATTGTTAAACGGCAACTACGATGCACAGGTAGGTGCATTCGCGCAGGGCAAAGCGGCTTTCCTTCACCAGGGCAACTGGGTTGACCCGAACATGAAGCAGCTTAACGTTACGTTCAAGATGGGCTATGCGCCTCATGCCTTCTCCGACAAGGCCGACCAGACGGGCTTATACCTGTTCGCGCCCAGCTGGTATGTTGTAAACTCCAAGAGTCCCAACGCCGAAGCCGCAAAGGCATTTTTGACGGCTATGGCGACTACGCCGGACGGCCATGATTATATGGTAAAACAGGCCGGTATGATTCCCGCCTTTAAGTCCGTTACGCTTAAACCGGAAGGCCAGCTCAGTCAGGCTCTCATGGAAGCGAACGCCAAGGGCGGCAACTACGGCGTATTTTTCGGCAAACTGCCGGACGGTACGGGTCAGAACGTTTTCGGACCGATATACGACCTGTTCGCACAGGATACGTCCAAAACCAAAGAGTTTATACAGGACATGACCGACGCTATCGCCGAACTGCCCAAGAAATAATTCCAATGGCTGCTGCAACGATTTATGCTTGCAGCAGCCTTTTTAAGTTTATATTAGGGGGCATACTATATGAAGCAAAGTAAGCTTGTTAACGTAATGTTTTTATTGCCATGCGTGTTTGCTTTTGCGATGGTAATAATAATCCCGTTTTTCCTTGGAATATATTATTCGATGACCGACTGGAACGGCGTAAGCAATACGATTAAGTTCGTTGGCTTCAAAAACTTTCAGAACCTGTTTTCCGCACCCGATTTTATTAACTCGTTCATGATTACCGTTTTTTTTACGGCTATTAATATTATTCTTGTTAACGCCGTCGGCTTTGGGCTGTCACTGCTCGCCACGAGTGAGGTGCGCTTTCGCAACTTCTACCGCGCCGGGTTTTTCGTGCCGAACCTGATCGGCGGTATCGTTTTGGGTTACATATGGCAGTTCATTTTCAACAACGCGTTTCTTTACGCGGGCAACGCGCTTGGCATTGAGTTCCTAAAATCCTCACTGCTGAGCCGTTCCAACACCGTAATATGGGTTATGTCCGTCGTCAACACTTGGCAGTATGCCGGGTATATCATGATGATTTACGTAGCTTCTATTCAAAGCGTGCCGTCCTCGCTTATGGAAGCCGCCAACGTAGACGGTGCCAACTACATTACCCGTCTGCGCTGTATTCTTATACCGATGATGGCTAACGCGTTTACAGTTTCGCTGTTCCTGACGCTGACTAATTCATTTAAGCAGTTCGACATGAACTTTACCCTTACAAACGGCGGCCCGTCCGCGCGTTTCATGGGCAAAGCCGTAAAATCCAGCCAGCTCCTTGCCATGAACATATACGACACCGCCATAGCTAACCGTCTCGCCGAAGGTCAGGCGAAGGCCGTCGTGCTGTTCCTAGTGCTGGTAGTAGTATCGCTTGTGCAGGTATATTTCAATAAGCGCAAGGAGGTCGAAATGTAATGAATAACAAGAAAAAATTGATAATGCTGCTAGAGGTGTTTGCGATTGTGCTGTTCGTCGTATTCATGATGCCCTTCGCCTTAGTTTTCATTAACTCTGCCAAAACCTCGCAGGAAATCATTTTCAACGCGATCTCCCTCCCGAAAAACTGGGGGCAGATGCTGACTAACATCAGCGTTATTTTCAATAACCCCTCGACCGATTATCTGGGTGCGTTTATTGACTCCGCTATTATTACCGTGTCGTCGCTGTGTGTTATCATTCTTTTTTCCTCGATGTGTGCGTGGGTACTCGTGCGTAACAAAACAGTATGGTCTACCGTTTTGTTTATGATGTTCGTCGCTGCAATGGTTATTCCGTTTCAGGTCGTTATGTATCCGCTCGTCCGCTGGCTGCGCATCGTCGGCGATTTTACGCATCTGCCACTGTTGGGATCTTATTGGGGCATAATCTTTGCGTATTTGGGCTTCGGTTGTTCTCTTACGGTATTTATTTTGCATGGATTCATAAAAAATATCCCGCTCGAGCTGGAAGAAGCAGCCACTATCGACGGCTGTACCAGGGGCGGGACATTTTTCCGTATTGTTTTTCCACTTTTGCAACCCGTTATCGTTACCGTGCTGATTCTGAACGGCATTTGGATTTGGAACGATTACCTCCTGCCGCTTTTGATTCTAAGCTCCAACGGCCGCGTTCAAACTATTCCGCTGGCTGTTACGGCGTTCGCAGGTTCGTACGTTAAACAATGGGACTTGATTCTGACTTCCACGCTGTTGGCTATGCTGCCAATTATTATTCTGTTCATTTTCGCGCAGAAGTATATTATTAAGGGAATGGTCGACGGGTCGATTAAATAGTGACCGTTATTCCCCTTTTACGAATGTGGCGATGTCTGCGATTACCTGCGGATTGACCTTCGCGGCGGCTTTGTAATCCTCTACGGTGTTCGTCGGATTTACGGGCGCTTTCATAAACAGGTGCGATAGATCGTCGTACAGGACAAACTTCGCTTTGTTGTTGCCTTTCAGCGCTTCTTTCCACAGCGGGTAGTCTATCGCAGAGTAAACCTGAAAATCCATACCGCCCTGTAATACAAGCACGGGTTTTGTGATTTTTGCGGCGAGCGTAGCCGTGTCGTAGCTGTTCATTTCCTTGATGTAGTATGCAGGCAGCCCGAATACCGTTTCTTTAATAAGCTGTTCGTCCGTGAATGTGTTCAGGGCGGCCAGCTTATTTTTTTCGTTGTCGATTTGTTCGTTCAAGGCTTTTTGCTGCTCGGGCGGCAGCTTCGTTATGGCGGCCATGCTCTGATCGATTATGATGTCGGTTAGAGTGCGCGTGCTGCCGGCAAGTATGATTACGCCTGAGAGCAAATCGCCGCATTCCTCGTTAATACGCGGGGCGAGCATTCCGCCGAGGCTGTGCCCGGCTACGAAAATGTTCTTATACCCCATGCTTGACAGCAGCTTCGCGGCCGATACCGCATCGTCGATTGTTTCTTCCTTGACGGTAAAATTTGTGATGTTTGACTGTTTCAGCTTGTCGGCGTATGCGAACGTGCGCTTGTCGTAGCGCAGTACGTCGATTCCGGTTTCGGCCAGCCCGTATGCGATATCGCGAAACGGCTTGTTGCCGAAAAGGGTTTCGTCCATGTCCTGCGGGCCTGAGCCGTGTACGAGTACGACGGCGCGTGTCGATGTTGCGCCGGTTTTTTTAGTGAGTAAGCCTTTGAGCTGGTAGTCGCCTTCGCCGACTGTTACGGCTGTTTCTTCAAGACCGGCAGGTACACCGGCGGCTTGTCCGGTCGCGTCGTCGGCTTTGTCGTAATAGTTGAACCATACGCCTTCTATTTTGCCCTCGGCGTTAAACGTCAGCTGCGTAATGATACCCTTGTCGGCGAAGCTCATGAACAGCTTCATTATTGTAAAGGCGTCCTTCTTTTCGGTTTGAATATCCGCGATTTTTTCGTAGCTGCCGCAGGATTTCGTGGTAGCTTCCCATGCTTCTTTAATTTTTGCGGCGGGTAGGGATTTTTTTACGGTGTCGGCTAGCGCGGCTTCGCATAGGTCGTATTTGGCTTCGACTAGGTTTTGGGCGAAGGTGTTGGCTTCGGTTGTGAAGTCTTGCTCAGCCGCGGGACTGGCGTCCGGGGTTGCTGGTGCGGTTGGTGATGAAGCGGGCTGCTCGCTGGGTGTAGGCGTCGCGGCGGGTTTAGTCGCGCAAGCGGTGAGTGATATGCATACCGCTGCGGTTAATAGGGTTTTTAGTAGGTGTTTTTTCATAGGTATACCTCCAAATAAATAATTTGCTGATGTAATCGCAGTATAGCTGAAAAAATCCAAAAAATCCATAGGAGTTTATGAACTTGAAACAAAGTACCAAAGATAGTTTGTGTTATTCCCAAGCAATTAGACATTTTTTGTGAAAAAATAATTGTATTTGTCAATTTTTAATGCTATTCTCAGTGTAAGATGTTTAGCAATCTACGAGTGAGTATTATTTATAGAAGTTTTTAAGGAGGCAGATCATGGTTCAAACGTCATACCCTATACAAATGGAGATAGCCGGGGATACTGCCATGTGGACAAGACCCGACACCGGCGACTGTCCTGTTAGCTACCCTGCTCCTACATACTCGGCGACCAAAGCGATTTTTGAGGCTATTCTATGGGGGCCTGCGGTAACAATTATTCCTACAAAAATAGAAATCTGTAAGCCTGTACAATACCATGTTTACCACACAAACTACGGAGGGCCGCTCAGAAAGTCGGAAGCAATAAAAAAAGGTAATAATTATCAACTGCTTTCGACTGTACTCATTGATGTTTGTTACAGGCTCTACGCTGATGTAATACCAAATACCAATAAGCATAATTTGCCTGACAGTGCTATCAAATGGGACAAGGCAACTACCTCGCCCGGACATGCGTATAAAGATATTTTTATGCGTCGTTTAAAACGAGGACAAAGCTATTCCATACCGGCGCTTGGTTGGCGTGAGTTTACGCCGTCGTATTTTGGTGAGTTCCGTGAGTCATCTAAGGTGCAGGTTGATTTGCCGGAAATAATAATCCCGTCGATGCTGCGACAGGTGTTTTCTGATAACTACAAATCACCCGTGGATTATGCATATGACCAGAATCTTGTAATCGAAAAAGGGGTTTTGATTTATCCAAAGAGAGGTGGGCAGCCATGCTGAATGAACTGTATACGCTTTCCGGCACGCTGTCTAATATGGGAATCGAAACTAAAAAGTGGCATCGGGAATATAAGCTCATTCCAAAGGTTACGCAGAAAGCGCCGTGCTACAGATTTTGGCTGTCTGACACCGGCAAGATAGACAGGATTACGGAAGTCAGTGAAGAAATAGCCGCGGGTTTACGCAAGTATGGGGATAACCAATCCACGTTTCCTGCTTTTAATATCGTTCCGCTGTATCGTATTACCGACGAACAAAAAATAAAGGAACTTGAAGGCATACTGGAAAACGAAACGCTGTTGGATATTGATAAGGTGAGGGCTTGGTGTGTATGTGACAACTGGTGCGATGAGCAAAAGGAATTACCGGATATAAACAGGAAGGCATATGCGTGTGCCGTGACAAGAAGCAAAACGTTGCTTGATATAATTGAGCAGCAAGACAATGCTGCTCAAAATTCGGTTACAAGGCTTCTGTCGATTGTGCGCGTGTATTCCGAAAAAGCAGAGAGCTTCAGAGAGGCTTTGGAGGCCTGTATATTTGAGAAATTAAGTAAAAAAGAAAGTGTAAAAATTTGTTTACGACTGTTATTTCACATTGGTAATGCCAATAAGTTACATAAAAATGATCGGGGAACGCTATCTGTTATTTTGGATATTAGCGACTGGGAGCATTACGGGTTTCCGGTGGCGCATGAACATTCGACAGAGTGGATTAATGAAATGTTGTTACAGTCTGGAAGTGATGTTAGCCAAGAGAGTGAAAAGCTGGACGCCTTTGGAGCGGAATACAGCGACGTGGGCGAACCTATGCCCGGTGTTAAGCTAAAGGGCTTCGAGGTTACACTACGTTCCATGTTCAACGCCCAGCGCTGCCAGTATCGCTACGGAAAAATTGACGATGAATCCTACCCGGTAGCCAAGTCAAACAGGGCTGCCACACAGGGTTCGCTTGCATGGATAGCAAAAGATGAACATCAGGGCTTTACATGGCAGACGGTGGATCAAAATGAGATTATTTTTGCATACCCATCGGTTTTACCTACGATACCCATAAAGCTTGCTGCGCTTTTTAAACCGCAGCAGGTCGATCAGGGCAAGACGGAAGCTCGCTTTGTTGATATTGCTTCGGAATTTATGAAATCCATTCGGGGACTACCACCAAAGGAAGTACCCAAAAATATGCATGTCTTTGCGGTTCGCAAAATGGATAAAGCACGCACAAAAGTTGTGTTCAACCGTAATTACAGCCCGGAATGGGTGGTTGATGCGGCTAAAAAATGGCAGCAGGGCTGTGAGAACTTGCCTGATTTAGACATTCGCATGTTTCCTTTAACAAACCAGAAGGACACATCTGGCGATAAACCAGTCCCGAAACGCATGGAGCCGTTTATACCATTTCCGCTTCAAGTTCCTTACATCGTTAATAACGTCTGGAAGCAAAACGGTGAACTGGCGCAAGGAAAATCCGGCGCTAAGAGAATGCAGTATTATCAGGGTATGGAGTTGCTGATTGACCCTGTCGAGAAAACCTCAGTCAAATATTATTTGTCAGTGTTATTGACGCATTCGACGGGGCTGATTTTGCATATTGGCAATCAGCAGCATAGAAGGCTTGCGAGTAGTTATAAGCAGGGGAGAGATATTGGTTTTGTAATGTCGACTATAGGATTGTTGTTGTACAAATATGGTTGTGAAATGGGGGATTATATGGAGAGCACAGCGTATTTGGTAGGGCAGATTTTAAAAATTTCCGATGAGCTGCACACACTATACTGTAATGTTGTACGTGATGGTGAAGTTACGGCACAGTTGGCAGGCAACTCCGTATTTGTTGCCGCGACAGAAGCCCCTGTGCAAGCGTTTGCGCAGTTAGGGGTGCGAATGAATCCGTATATTGCATGGGCAAAGAAGTATCAGACAAAGAAAGTATTTGAACAAGGTAAAGAGAGTTGGAGGGCTGGTTGGCTCTTGCGGTTGTACGAAGCAGTTTTTACCCAGCTCAAGCCGTTGTTAACAGATTCGCCGCGTTTTGGGGATCTTGAAAAAGCTCAGGTATTTATTGGCTACCTTGCTGCTTTTCCTAAACGTGAGAATGCTGATGAAACCGATAACAAGAAAAATACAACAGAAGGAGACAACCAAAATGGATTATGAAGTAAAACGTGTAACCGGGTTATTAGTCATCGAAGCTGTAAATTCGAATCCTAACGGCGACCCCGACAGAGAAAGCGACCCAAGACAGCGACCTAACGGTATCGGAGAAATTTCACCCGTTTCGTTCAAACGCAAGCTGCGTGATTTGCTGGATGATGTTGATACGCCGTTCTTTGCAAGCCTGCCCGAAAAGTATTCGAGTAACGCAGAAAACTATCGCATACTTGAATCTCGCGGACGCGACAGAAGCGCTATCACGAAGGAGCTATCCGGCGGTACGACAAATTTTAAGCAAGCCGATTTTTTAAACAGTCCTTTTGTAAAAAAGTATTGGGATGCGCGGGTTTTCGGTAATACATTTCTTGAAGAGGGTGGAGACAAAGGCTTTATCAAGACTGGCGTTGTTCAGTTTGGCGTAGGCACGTCAATATCACCTGTCAGCGTTATTCGTCATACCAATACAAGCAAAGCCGGTGTACAAGAAGGCAAAAATGCCGGAATGGCACCGTTAGCATTTCGGATTGTTGAGCATGGCGTGTATTGTATGCCGTTTTTTATTAACCCAAACTATGCTTGCAAAACCGGGTGTACGGCGGACGACATCGACTTGCTAAAGCTTTTGATACCGAAGGCTTATGACTTGAACAGGTCGGCAATACGTCCCGACGTACGATTAAGACATGCCTGGTACATAGAGCATAAAAATAAACTCGGCAGCTGCCCAGACTACTTGCTTTTGGAAGCGCTTACGCCAAAGCGGATAGGGGACGCGTCCGTGTCGTCAACCTCGTGGAAGGATTATGAGGACGCACAAGGACTGCCCGACGAGCTGCAAAACAAGGTCGAGTTGGCTGTCGATTTGATGAGCTTATGATTTATTATGCACATAGCCCCAAGGACTGCATACCTGCGCAAGAATACACAGCTCATGTGAACTGCGTGATGTGTTATGCAAAGCAGCACATGGATGAAGTATATCCACATGCTGCTTTAGACGGCGAAATGCTGCGTTCGGTTGTAAGTAACACCGCAGCTTTTCATGACCTCGGAAAGTTAGATCAGGATAATCAGAAGGTGTTGTCTAGAGAAAAGTCCGGAAAAAGCTTGCCTAAAAACCATGTTGACGCAGGTGTCGCGTATTTTCTTAGCCAGGAGCAGCCGTTTGTCTTTTCGGCGGTAACAATCGGGGCACACCATATCGGTCTCCCAAGTTTTAGCGTCGAAGCAAACAAGGAAGAAGCGGCTTTTCGTGACACCGAAATCATGGCTGATAATGACCGTGCGTTACCCGAACTTGAGAAAATACATAAAAGCCTAGTTCCCTACGAATTAATGCCTGAACAGGCGGAAGGAACTCACGGCGACATGTCGGTTTTTTTACGCATGGCGTTATCATGTGTCTCGGATGCCGATCATACAGATACAGCGTTGAATTATAAAAATATACCCGACTCAGACAACAGGACGTTACTCAGAGCGGAAGAACGATTACGCAAGCTGGACGACTATGTTGCAGGATTAAAAAAAGATAACAGCCAACGAACGCTGCTAAGAGATGAAATGTACGCGGCTTGTCGAAATGCGGACGTAACGGCCAACATATGCTCTTGCGACAGCCCTGTTGGTTCCGGTAAAACGACCGCTATTATGGCGCACTTGCTGGAACAGGCGTCCAGACGCGGATTAAGGCGCATTTTTGTAATACTGCCGTTTACAAATATCATTACTCAGTCGGTACAAAAATATCGTGAGGCATTGGTATTACCCGGCGAAAGACCTGATGAAGTAGTTGCGGAGCTGCACCACCGTGCTGATTTTGAAAGCGAGGACGCACGTCACCTAACGGCTTTATGGAGAGTACCTATTATCGTAACGACCGCCGTCACTTTTTTTGAGACGCTTGCTTCAAACTCAACCGCTACTTTACGCCGCTTGCATGAATTACCGGGGAGTGCTGTGTTTATCGACGAATCACATGCCGCGCTTCCGTCGCATCTTCTTCCTGTTGCGTGGAGATGGATTAATGTCTATGCCAATGAATGGAACTGTTATTGGCTTCTTGCGTCAGGATCATTAAGCAGGTTTTGGACGATTGATGAAATAGCACATAACAATCCCATAATACAAGTACCGGAGATTGTCAGTGATGATTTAAGGATGCGACTTGCCGGTTTTGAGAATCAACGCATAACATACCGGCATGACTTAACGCCTAAAAGTGTAACCGAAGTCGCGGACTGGATTACCGGCTTTCCGGGGCCGCGTTTGGTGATTCTTAATACGGTACAAAATGCGGCGGTACTCGCTAACCACTTCTGCCAGAAGTTTGGCCGGGAGCGCGTAGAACATTTGTCAACAGCCTTGACCGCAACTGATCGCGAAAGGACCCTGTGCCGAGTGAGAGAGCGATTAGCATTGAAGACCGATACTGACTGGACATTTATAGCTACTTCGTGCGTGGAGGCCGGAGTTGACTTATCGTTTCGGACAGGTTTTCGCGAGCTTGGTTCGCTGGTTTCTCTCCTGCAAGCCGCCGGTCGGATTAACCGTAACGGCTCGCCTGACAATGATTCGGAGATATGGACTTTTTGCCTGGCTCAGAGTAACGAGATTAATTCAAACCCCGGAATAAAGGATGCTGCCGATATTCTGTACAAGTATTTTACTGACGGCGTTGAAATACAACCATCCCTCAGCACAAAGTCTATTAACGACGAAATCAAGCTGAAAGGTTTGTCTGCGAAGCATGAAAAACTGATGGAAAACGAGATGAATCAGAGCTTTACCTCGGTTGAAGAGGAATTTAGGGTTATTGATTCAACCGCGAAGATTTGTATAGTAGACAAAGAAATGGCAGAACGAATAAAGTACGGCAAAATAAACTGGCGTGAGCTTCAAAAAAACTCTGTCCAAGTACCAAAGTACACGCTGGAGAGGCTGAATACTAAAGAGATTCTGGATGGGATTTACTACTGGAGTCTTGGTTATAATAGTTTTATTGGATATATGGC
>CAZJLW010000066.1:0-12405 GCA_964546895.1 uncultured Eubacteriales bacterium
TATCGAATATCCCCCACCGACCGAATCCTAAGCGAAACCACCGAGTACCTCAGAACCCCAATCCTAAGAGGCTTCAACAAAACCTCATACCCCTCATCAAACCCAATCTCACAAACAACCCCATCACGCCAAACCCGGACATTCCCGGCATTAATCTCCAGCTTATCCCCCTCGGCAATAGTAAGCGGAATCTGCTCCGTCTTTTCCCCGGGGAACCTATTCTCCACGCACACTCTATCATCCAAAAACCTAACCGTCTTCTCATACGCCGTCCCGCAGCTATAGGTAACAGCCACATCGCCCTCAGGCCAGTCGGCCTTCCCGGCAAACGGTGCCATTCTCCTTCCATTCAATTCAAACACAGTAAAATCCGTATCAACCGAAGTCTCATAGAACTTCCCGTCAGCCGTAAATCCCCAGCTATCCTCGTCGCCGGACGCATGTGACTGCATAAACGTCCCGACCTTCTCGTTCCACAGAAATCCCAGCCCGAACCGCTGCGCCTTAGACCGGTTATGCCCCACGCTAAACGCGCAATAATAACTCGGTCGCCTAATATACAGCGACACCAGCTGCGTGCGCAAATCCATGCGCTGATGATTAAAACACCTATATTTCAAATAAGGCAGCTGTGACACTGCATACGCCCTCTCCTCAACCGACGGCGCATACCGCTTCACACTTTGAAACAAAAACGAATAAGGTGAGTACCCCTCCGAACGAAGCTCTGCGATTTCCGGCCAGTTCTCCTTTAACTCCTTGCGATTCTGTTCAATCCGCTGCTTCTTCTCCTCCGCGTCCATTACAAAAGCCCGTAGCCCAACCGACTCCTCGGCCAGCTCCAGCTCGAACCGCTCCCGCAGCGCGGGCTTGCGCTGACGGCTGTCGATACAACGGTTAGAAATAAACCCCTTCCCGTCAGGCTCAATAACCGTATTATAAGCAAGCCACTCAAAATACCGCTCATCATCGCGCAGCAGCATCTCTCTGACTTCCGGGTTCTTCGTCATAAACCAAGCATACCGCACATTCGTCGCGTGCGTCCCCAAAGTATACCCCATATCCGGCTGATCCAGCTCGTAATAAAAACCCGCCTCGCTTTGCAGCCGCCCGGCGGAGTGCCGCAAATCCTCAATGAGTAGCGTTTCTATCTGAGAATCCGGATACAGCGCAATAAACGCCAGCGCCCCCGCCCATGCATTCGTGTATTGATTCGAGTACGTCTTGCCATGCTCCACGCACATAGGATTCGTAAACGTCGCCAGTATCGCCTTCCGATTCGCGGCAATTACTCTTTCGTGCAGGCTCTTATCTATCGGCGGCCCGTCTTTCAGCAGCCGCAGCGTCTCTCCCATAAACTTTGTCGAAAACGCAGTCGCCGCCAAATTCGGGCGTCTTACGCCGTACTCAGGATACGTCCCGTCCTCCAGCTGCAAACTCAGCAGATATTCAAGCACCGCTTCGAGCCGTACCTTAACGGCTTCCATTCCATAATAAATATTGTACGGCTTTTTTGTGCAGTAAAAATACGCCAGCGACAAGTGGCTTTCCAGAATCCGCGCGTTATACGGCTGATTGCAGCGGTCGGCGCGCCACACGACGATGTCAATGAAACCCCTGTACGGCTCATCCTCCCGTACACTGTTCGCCAGCGTATGAAAATGCTTCAAATAGTACGGCATAGAATTTCTAACGCTGCTTTCCTGCGCTATCGCCGGAAAAATTTCGTCGTCCGTAAAATCATCCACACTGTAACCGCTGAAATCAAACTCCGGTACTTTGTCCCACATGCTAGATTCTCCTCAAAATAAAATTAGTGGAAAAACACCCCGTATCCGCTGCCGACCTCATTACCGGCAGCTAGCCAGTCAGCGTAAGCGCGTTGAAGTGACGTGTCTCGCGGCACGTCCTTCACGTATTCGCTTAATGGGAACGTGACGGGCTTATAGAAAATGCGCCACATGTTGCTGTATTTCTCATCTATCGTATAGGAAATGATATCGAAGTCGTCCATGAATTTCAGCAGATTGGAATTCGCGGGCAGAAACTCGCGATGGCGCGGGAAAATCAGCCACGAGTTGCAGACGAACGCGACAGGTCGCCCCGCGAACGCGTCTTTGAAAAACTCGGCGGCTTCGTCGTAGGCGGCGTGACATGCCTCGGGTAGCAACGGCCCGCAGGAAGGGATATGCATATTTATTACGGTGTCACCTTTCGAAAGCGAGTGGCCGTTTTTCGAATAATGTTCTGGCATGAACGTCTTAAGCTCGAATTGCAAACGCCCGAGCGTAAACCGCTTAAGCTCAAAAAAATCCTTGTACCACGCGGCGCGAGCTGAACCCCATACGCCGTTTAGTTTTTTGCATTCGAGCAGCTTCCACTTAATGTCGGTCATCGTATCGAAAAATATTTTGTACGGGATGCCGCGCTGCTCGTACAACTTTCGCGTAAACGGCGAAAGGCAGACGTAAAACAGCATATGAACGACGCGAAGGTCGACGCGGGACAATTCGGCTACTGCGTCGAGCAGTTTTAATTCGTCGTTGTTATCCAAAAAACGACCTTCATTGAAGGCCGTTATATTCTCGTAAAAAAGCGCTCTCGCTCGCGGCACGGCCTCAATAGCGGCATAAGCACCCGCCAGCGCCTCCGCCGCTTCCTGCGGAATATCCAGTTCCTTACAAAACGTTATTATGTAATCCTTCATTTATAGTTAACCTCCGTGAGTATGCCGTACCCGGAGCCGACGGCGTTACCGGCCGCAACCCAGTCTGCGTACGCCCTGCGCAGCGACGTATCGCGCGGCACATTTTTTATGTAAGCATCTATAGGCAGTGTGACGGGCTTGTTAAATATGCGCCACAAATCGCCGTAGTTGTCATCCGTGGCAGAAGAAACGATATCAAACCCATCCATGAATTTCAGTATGTTGGATTCGGCAGGCAAGAACTCCCTATGGAGCGGAAACAGCAACCACGAATTGCAGACAAACGCAACAGGCCGCTCGACGAATGCGTCCTTAAAAAACTCCGCCGCCTCAGCGTACGAAGCTCGACACGCCTCAGGATACAGCGGGCCGCTGGACGGTATGTGCATGTTAATAACAAGGTCGCCTTTGATCAGCGCGAAACCGTTTTTGGAATAGCTGTCGGCCTTAAAAGGCTTTAGCTCAAATTGCAGACGCCCCAGCGCAAATCGCTCCAGCATAAAAAACTCCTTAAACCAAGACGCCACGAACGATCCCCAAACACCGTAAACCGTATGACATTCATACAGTTTCCATTTCAAGTCCGACATCGAATCAAAAAATATTTTATGTGATAAGCCGCGCTGTTCGTATAACGTGCGTGTAAATTTTGAAAGGCAGATATAAAACAGCAGATGAACGGTATAGCGGTGAACGCCGCTCATTTCCGAAACCTCGTCAAGCAGCTTAAGTTCGTCCTTATTATCTGCGAACCGTCCGGCACTAAACGCCGCCAAGTTTTCGTCGAAGCACTTTAGCGCGTTACGCTCGGCACGGATTGTATCGTAAGCGGCAGTAAGAACGTTCGCGGCTTCCCGCGGATAATCAAACTCTTCAAAAAACGACTGTAAATACTCCCTCATAAGTTATATCTCCACTTCTTACGGTCACATCTTGTTAATCATCATCTCTACTACATCGCTGGATATTTTCGCGGCAGTGTGAACGAATGTATCGAACGACACCTCCGCAGAATGGTCAGCCTTATCAGAAATTGAACGTATTACAATAAACGGTATTTTGTTAAGGTAACAGGCGTGTGCTATCGCCGCGCCCTCCATCTCTGTACAGTGCGCGTTGTGAACATCCCAGATACGCGCCTTTATGCCGTCCTCCGCAACAAAGCAGTCGCCCGTCGCAATACGCCCGACGTATGCGTGTTCGTTTACGAGTACAGACGCGGCCGCTTCACGCGCGATGCGTTGCAGCTCCTCGTCGGCCTTGAACAAGCTGTCACCCATGCCCGGTATCGCGCCCGGCGCATAGTTTATCAGCGTGCAGTCGAAATCGTGCTGCACGAGGTCGCTAGATATTACAACATCGCCGATGTTCAGGTCGCGATGCACCGCCCCCGCGACGCCCGTATTTATGATGTAATCCGCGCCGTACAGGTCGATTAACACCTGTGTACATATCGCCGCGTTAACCTTTCCGACGCCCGAACGCACAAGCACTATGTTCTTTCCGTTCATCTTCCCCAGAAAAAACTCCGTGCCGATTATTTTCTTAGCAGACACAATTTCCATTTTGGACTTAAGTATTTCTATTTCCTCTTCCATTGCGCCTATTATTCCGATTGTTTTCATATTGACCTCCTGCTGATTCTAAAGCTTTTCTATTTCATCCGGTGTTAACCCGGTTGCTTCTGCTATTGCCGATATTGATATACCCATCGCTTTCATGCTCCGGGCTGCTTGTCGTAAACCTTCGGCTTTTCCTTCGGCTTTACCCTGAGCAATGCCCTGTGCAATACCCTTCTCCAAACCTTCCTTTATTCCCTGATTAATACCCTTTTCCGTCGCATATTCCATCTCAGCCATTCTATCCATTATTGCCATCTGCCGTTTAAAGTGGAGTTCGCGTACAGAAATGTCACCGCTCAAGCGTACTACTTCGGCGGCGGGTTTTATAAATACCTCGCTTTTTTGTGCAAGCATTCGCAGTTCCTCCTCACTTTTGGCGTTTAGAAAATCCATCCATAGCTGTTTCATGTCGTCTGAGCCTGTTGTGTTTCTTGCTTTTTGCAGCTCCAAGAAATCTATTCTTATTACATCGGTAAGCTTTACACCCTCAACTTCCTCTGTCAGCCAAAACGTACTGTGAAACTTCTCATAATCAAATAAATCATAGTCTATTATATTTATACTTATTGTCTGTACTAACTTCGTGTACGGGTCGCTTTCGCCGAGTTGCTCGACTAGTCGTTTCGCAGTGTAATACACTGTACGCCGTTCGTAATCCTTTTTATTCAACACCTGTATTTCCAAATTAATAAGCGTACCGGACTTAGTGCGTACATTTATATCCAGTATACCCAGCTTATCTTCCTCATGTTCCTTCTTCAGCTCATTATTAAGAATCTGCAACTCATAGAACTCATCCACCGGAATTTCAAGCACGGCAGACAGAAAATTCGCCAATATATCTTTATTTCGTTCATCACCAAAAATCAACTTGAACAAGAAATCCAGCTTGACTGATAAAATATCAGACATGGCAACCTCCCTCTCTAACACATGCCGCCTTAGTGTCACCGATAAACGCCTAAAATCATTATCAACCCTTATCCTTCAATATAAAATGTCCCGAGGACGGTATCTTCCCAACACGGAAGTAATTCGCATCGCCATTAAAAGCTTCAGCCGGTTTTACCTCCGCCAGCACGGTATTCTTTCTCAGAGTAAACACCTGAACGCCACCCGAGCTTTTCGAAGAAACGGACGCAATAAGCGCCGTGTTAAACAGCAGCGCCTTATTAATATTAGTTATAGCCACATAGTCGCAGTCATCGCGAATATAATCCAAAAACACCGGCTTCGACTTATCAGACAGCGCATTCACCAACTTCTTTCTGTTCATCTTCGTAGCGTAAGCAGTCATCGTCACTTTCGCGGCCTTACCATTTTCATATGCAACAAACAGCCAGCCGCCGTAATCTATCGTAGTCGTCATAAATATAATGCGCTCGTTCTCGTCCAACCCAAGAAAGTTCGGTAGGAACTCACCAAGCCCCGACGCCTTGCACTCCGGCAGCTCGTAAAGCTTCGCCTTGTACACGTTGCAGCCGCTCGAAAAAAACAATACATCAGCCTTATTCTCGGCTTCGAACGAGACCATAACGGTATCATCGTCCTTCATGTATTGCTCAGGTTCGCTGCGCAACGATGCGATATTTATTTTTTTGAAGTAGTTATGCTCAGTCAGCAACAGCCGCACAGGATAGTTTTCAATGAGCGTTTCCTGCGAAATATCCGGCGCGTCGTCCTTATAAATAATCTCCGTACGGCGTGGCTTGCCATATTTTTTCACGATGTCGCGCAGCTCGCCACAAATGATTTCCTCTATACGCGCATCGCTCTTGCTTATCGCATCAAGCTCCGCAAGCTCCGCTTGCAGCTCACTTATCTCGTTAATGCGGTTAAGCAGGTACTCCTTATTCAGATTCCGCAGCTTAATCTCTGCGATGAACTCCGCCTGCGTCTGACTTATACCAAACCCTTTCATGAGATTTGGTATTACAAGCTGCTCGTTTTCAGTCTCGCGGATAATTTTTATTGCCTTATCGATATCAAGCAGAATTTTCGAAAGACCTTCCAGCAAGTGAAGCTTCTCGGACTTTCGCGCGATATCATAAGCAATCCTTCGCCGTATGCAGCCCACGCGGAATCTCAGCCACTCGCCCAATATTTCCCGTATTCCCATCGTACGCGGACGCCCGTCGATAAGTATGTTAAAGTTACAGCTAAACGTATCGGACAGCGTCGTCATGCTGAACAGCTTGTGCATTATTATGTCAGGATCAGCGCCGCGCTTTATATCAAGCGTGATTTTCAACCCGCCCAAGTCCGTTTCGTCTCGCACGTCGTTAATATCGCGCAGCTTGTTGGCTTTCACCAGCGCGATGATTTTATCAATAATAGCCTCAATCGTAGTCGAGTACGGTATTTCGAATATTTCGATACAGCTGTTTTTTTTATCGAACCGATATTTCGCGCGCAGCTTTACGCCGCCGCGCCCCGTTTCGTAAATCGATTCGATTTCCTTTTCATTATATATAAGCTGCCCGCCCGTCGAAAAATCCGGCGCGGGAAGCGTTTTCGTGAGGTCAGCGTTTCTATCTTTAATGTAATTAATGGTAGTGCGGCACACCTCAGCTAGGTTAAAGCCGCAAACGGAACTCGCCATGCCGACTGCAATACCCTGATTGCAAGTAACAAGCACATTCGGAAACGTAGTCGGCAGCAACATCGGCTCCTTCATCGTCCCGTTGTAATTATCCATGAAATCGACGGTTTCCTTATCGATATCCCTGAAAATCTCGGCACAAATCGCATCCAACTTGACCTCTGTGTACCTACTCGCGGCACACGCCATGTCGCGCGAATACTGCTTGCCGAAATTCCCCTTAGAATCCACGAACGGATGCAGCAATGAATCATTACCGCGCGTCAAGCGTACCAGCGTGTCGTATATCGCCAAGTCGCCGTGGGGATTAAGCCGCATGGTCTGCCCTACGACATCCGCGGATTTAACACGCCCGCCTGTCAGCAGCGACATCTTGAACATCGTGTACAGGAGCTTTCTATGCGCCGGCTTAAAGCCGTCGATTTCCGGTATCGCACGCGAGACTATTACGCTCATCGTGTACGGCATGTAGTTTGTTTCCAGTGTTTCGGTTATGCGTTGTTCGATTATGTTATTTGGTGTTTGTTTCTCCATTGTGTTCCCTTCCGGTTGCTTATTTAATCAAGGGCGGCGTAAACCATGTTCGCGAACTTAGGGAAGTACGGCTTCTCCCCGTCTACATCCACTGTGAACAAAGCAAACGTAACGCCGTACGTAGGATCGGTCATCGCCGTAACTCCACCGTAACCGCCGTGGCTTAACGACGCAGCGGAACGCAGAATACCGAGGTCGTCTTTTTTGTCGCCGCGCAGGTTAAAGCCCAAACCCCAGCTGCTTCCCTGTTCGATGCCGCGAAACATAGACTTCATACCTTGGTTGTGGTTTGTAGACATCTCCCTAACGGTAGCCGGTGATAAAATCCGCGCGCCTTTATATGTGCCGTTATTACGTATCATTTCAAAAAAATCACATATGTCAAAGATGGTGGTCTTTAACCCGTTATAACCGCTCCCGTTCAGGAAACAGTTCTCAGAGTTCAACCAATTTCCGCCGTTATATTCCGTGCTTCTTCTGACAATATTGTCCCACTTCTCACGCGGGGCTACCCAAAAGCTATTTTCCATGCCCAGCGGCCTGAAAATCCGCTCTCCGGCAAATTCATCCAGCGATTTGCCCGTTACATTTTTAATAACGTCGGCGCAATACTGATAGGCGGTGTTGCAGTAAGTCATTTCGGTCTTTGGCTTGCATGTCAGCGGAGCTTTGAAGCCCAGCTCGTACGCTTTGTCATACGGCATATCCTTGCCGCCGTTTTCGTCTATAAAGCCCCGTACACCTTCGTCAGTTATTCCGCTGCAATGCGTTAGCAAATGCCACAACAGAACGCTTTCTTTGCCTTCGCCGACGAAAGCCGGTAAATATTTATTCAGCGGATCGCATAGATCAATCTCGCCGTCCTCTTGCAAAATACATAGCATCGTCGCCGTTATTGGCTTTGTTATCGAGCATACCGGGAAAATCATGTCGGCTCGCATAGAACCGATCGCCTTATCCGGCCCCGCCACTCCGTAAGCGCCGCAAAATATCTCCTTGCCGTATCTTAACACGCGTACGGCTATTGACGGCGGTCTTTGGCTCGCCGCCCATTTTTCAAGCATTTTGTCCATATGCTCCAAACGGCTTATCTCTATCCTAAGTTCTTCCGCGTGTGCATAAGCGTAATCCGTAACCGACATAACTAATCCCCCTTCTCATACACTCTCTAACCAGTCTCATCTATACAATCTCATTCAAATCTATATACTTATGCCCGTGTTCCTCGATAAATTCCTTCCGCGCCTTAATATTGTCGCCGAGCAGCATATCAAACATCCACTGCGTCCGCGCCAAGTCCTCCGGCAGCACGAGAATGAGCTTGCGCGTCTCCGGGTTCATCGTAGTCTGCCACATCATGTCCGGCTCGTTCTCGCCCAGCCCCTTCGACCGCTGTATCGTGTATTTACCCGTCAGCTTCTTTACAATATCGTTGCGTTCCTTGTCGCTGTAGGCGAAGTACGTCTTCTTCGCGGAAGTAATTTCGTACAGCGGCGACTCGGCGATGAACACCTTATGCGCGGTGATTAGCGCCGGTACGAGCCGGAACAACATCGTCAATATCTGCGTACGTATATGAAACCCGTCCACGTCACCGTCCGTACAGATGATTATTTTATTCCAGCGGAGCTTTGTAATATCGAACGCGTTTAAATCGCGGCTGTGCTTCGTTTTGATTTCGACGCCGCAGCCAAGCACTCGCAGCAAGTCCGTTATAATTTCGTTATTAAAAATTTTGTCGTAGTCGGCCTTCAAGCAGTTCAGAATCTTCCCGCGGACGGGCATAATCGCCTGAAACTCCGCGTCGCGCCCGAGCTTGCACGCGCCGAGCGCCGAATCGCCTTCTACTATATAAATCTCGCGCCGCTCGACATCCTTCGTACGGCAGTTGACGAACTTCTCTACGCGGTTTTTCATATCGACCGCGCCGGTTAATTTTTTGCGGATGCTCAGTCGGGTTTTCTCGGCGGTTTCGCTGCTGCGGCGGTTTACTAGAATCTGGTTTGCGATTTTATCCGCTTCCAGCTTGTTCTCAATGAAATAAACCTCGAGCTGCTTTTTCAGGTAGTCCGTCATCGCTTCTTGAATAAATTTATTCGTAATGGATTTTTTCGTTTGGTTTTCGTAGCTCGTTATCGTCGAGAACGAGTTCGAAATAAGAATCAAGCTGTCCTCGACATCGGCGAATGCAATCTTCTTCTCGTCCTTTTTATATAGCCCGGCGTTTTTGATGTAGGCATCGACTGCCGCGACGAACGCGGACTTTACGGCCTTGTCGGGCGAGCCGCCGTGCTCCAGATAGCTTGAGTTATGGAAATACTCGACAACATTCACGTCGTTACTGAAACAAAACGCGACCTCGAACTTCAAGCGATACTCGGGCTTGTCCTCGCGGTCGCGGCCTGTGGCCTCGTTTTTGAAATAGCACGGACGCGTGAACGCCGTATCGCCGGCCAGCTCCGCGATGTAGTCGCGTATGCCGTCTTTGTAGCAAAAAAAATACGTCTGCCCCGATTCCTCGTCAAAGAAATTGAACTCCAACCCGGCGTTGGAAATGGCCTGACGTTTTAGCGTATCAAGGAAGTATTGCGCTGGTACGTTTATGTCCGTGAAAACCTCGCGGTCGGGACGCCATTTGTAAACCGAGCCTGTCGGCTCGAGCGAGCGCTCCTTGTGCAAGCCTCCGATGTTCTCGCCTTTTTCGAAATGCAGCGTGTAGCGAAAGCCGTCGTACACCGAAGTTACGTCCATATATTCTGAGCTGTACTGCGTCGAGCAAGCACCAAGCCCGTTTAAGCCAAGGCTGAACGTGTAGCTGTCCTCGTCGTTGTTCGAGAACTTGCCGCCAGCGTACAGCTCGCAGAAAATCAATTCCCAGTTATATCTTTGTTCCTTCTCGTTAAAATCAACGGGAGTGCCGCGGCCGTGGTCGACGACAGTCACCGACAAATCCTTGTGCCTGGTGACCTCGATACGTTTGCCGTAGCCCTCGCGCGCCTCGTCTATAGCGTTCGATAATATTTCGAAAATCGAATGCTGACAACCCTCCAGCCCGTCCGACCCGAAAATAACAGACGGGCGTTTGCGGACGCGGTCTGCGCCCTTTAGCATCGTAATGCTTTCGTTTGTGTAAGACTTTTTAGAACTGTTTGAACCGTTTATATCAATGCACCTGCCGTTTTTTACTTTCATTCTTTCCTTAATACTACCACCCGCTTAAAATACTGTAAAGAAAATTTTAATGAAAACTTCACTCATAAAAAAGGATTTAACTTTTAGTGGACGAATGTATTAAGTATAAGGTAAAATTACTGTAACCCAATTTTATTTCAGGAGGAGATTAAAATGATACGGTTTATCGCAGGTGGCAAGGGCGAGGGCAAGACGAAAAAGCTTATCGACATGGTTAACGAGTCCGTAAAACATACCGACGGTCATTTGGTGTTCATAGACAGTACAAAAAAACATATATACGATTTGCATTACGATATTCGTTTCGTAGATACGGAGGCTTTCCCGCTTTCCAATTACAGAGAATTCGTCGGCTTTACGTGCGGCATATTGTCACAGGATAATGATATTAAGGAAATTTATGTAGACAACATTAATCACATAGTCAAAACGCTCGACAGCGAAGGCCTTACTAAGCTCGTCGACAAGCTCACAAAATTATCCGCATCAAACAGCGTTGATTTCATAATAAGCATTAACTCCCAAAAGGACGAGCTTCCGGAGGAAGTCAAAAAGCTCATCATCTAGTTCATTGATTTGCGTAAACACAAACGGATCGCAGCCAACCAGCCGCGATCCGTTTTTTATTGCTTCCTATTACTCTTCTATATTAACAAGGTTATATGCGATTGGTTATTTTCCGGCCATTTGTCTTTCCTGTGCCTCAATCATTTTCTTAACCATGTAGCCGCCTACGGAACCGTTCTGGTACGACGTTAAGTCGCCATTGTAACCCTTCTTCAAAGGTACGCCGATTTCGTTAGCTACTTCATATTTAAACTGTTCAAGGGCAGCCATTGCCTCCGGAACTGCTTTTCTGTTTCTTGAAGACATCTCTTTCACCTCCGTTTTTTGTTCTGCGCAACCGAATTTTTTCGATTACGCTGATAATATTATTAGCACGCGGGAATAATATATGCTGGTATTTTGAACGCAAAAGCGCTTTAAAATAGAACTTTTGGGTAATTGTTCCGAGAGAATTTGTTTTGACAGAAGCTTGAAAAAATTCTTTAACACGGGTATACTGAAAAAATAGGAAGGGTGAGAGTTATGTCTGCTTCCACAACCGAAATTTTATCGGTAAAGCTTGATTTTTTATTTAAGCTGATCTTCGGCGATGAACGCAATGTCGATATATTAATAAATTTTTTATCAGCCATCTTGGATATGCCCCCGTACGAGTTCGAGGAGCTACACTTTGTTGACACCGCCGTCAAGAAAGAACACGAGGACGACAAGCTTGGCATTTTGGACGTCAATGTCAAAACCGCAAGCGGCGTACTGATTAATTTAGAAATTCAAATTATTAACAAGCGTGATTTTGAAAAGCGCACCTTGTACTATACAAGCAAACGCTTTGCAGAGCAGCTTGGCGAGGGACACTCGTACATAGAACTGAATCAGACTATCAGCATTAACATAATTGATTTTAACTTGTTTCCGTACGAAAAATACCACAGCACATTCTGGCTTACGGAAGAAACCGAGCCGATCAAGCTAACGGACGCGATAAGAATAGATTTTCTAGAGCTAAAAAAAGCTAATAAGGCTAAAAACAAACCCTCTGATAATAAAACCGAGATAAAACAATTATGGATGGATTTTTTAAATGCTAAGAGCAGGGAGGAACTTATTATGCTTTCTCAAAAAAATGCAGTTTTCGAAAGGCCTGTAGCAGAGGTATTAAGATTAAGCGAGGATGCCTCCGT
>CAZJLW010000066.1:12505-13962 GCA_964546895.1 uncultured Eubacteriales bacterium
GCTGGTATAGAAAAGGGTATGGAAAAGGGTATAGCTGCTGGTATTGAAAAGGGTATGGCTGCTGGTATTGAAAAAGGTTTCGAACAAGGCATTGAAAAAGGTCTCGAACAAGGCATTGAGAAAGGTCTTGAACAAGGCATTGAAAAAGGTCTCGAACTAGGTCTCGAAAAGGGCCGTGCTAAGGCTTTTATCAGTATAGTAAATATAATGAAAAACAAAGGTATAGCGATAAAGGATATATCAGAATATACCGGCTTAACTGTAAGTGAGCTTGAACACTTAATATTAAATGAGAATTCAGGGGTGGAGTAAATGAACACGAAGGACTACACAAAGCTTAGCCGAGCGGATTTGAAAACCGTTTATGACACGGTTAAGGCCGATTACGAAAAAATTTGCGCGAAAAATCTAAAGCTCGATATGTCGCGGGGCAAGCCCGGCGCAGAACAGCTCAATTTATCCAGCCCTATGTTGAAAATGGATTTGTCGGAGGATTATATTTCCGATTCGGGCATCGACTGCCGCAACTACGGCTATTTGGACGGTATTCCAGAAATGAAAAAGATTTTTGCTGATATAATGGATGTGGATAAGGACGAGGTCATCGTCGGTGGCAACTCCAGCCTTACGATGATGTTTGATAACATCGCGGCTAACATGTCTCACGGCGTACGCGACAGCGAGCCGTGGCAAAAACAGGGGCAGATCAAGTTTATTTGTCCCGTGCCGGGATACGACAGGCATTTTGCGATTTGTGATTACTTTCATATTAATATGATTCCCGTACAAATGACGAAGCACGGCCCATACATGGATGTCGTCGAAGCGCTCGTCCAGAACGACGAAATGATAAAGGGTATGTGGTGCGTACCCGTTTTTTCAAACCCAGACGGCTGCGTGTACTCCGACGAGGTCATCACGCGTCTTGCGAACATGAAGCCCGCAGCGCCTGATTTTCGTATTTATTGGGACAACGCGTACATTATTCATCACATAAAAGGCGAGCGCCCGCGCATCAAAAATATCCTGCGCGAATGTGAAAAGGCCGGGAACCCGAACATGGTACATGAGTTCGTTTCGTTTTCGAAGATTAGTTTTTCGGGTGCAAGCGTATCGGCTATGGCGTCGTCGAAATCGAACTGCGAATACATACGCAACCGCCTGACAACGCAAACGATAGGTCCCGACAAGCTGAACCAGCTGCGCCATGTAAAATTTTTCAAAGACGCCGCCGGTGTTTACAAGCACATGGAAAAAATGAAGGCGTTGCTCGCGCCGAAATTCGACGTTGTGCTGGACGCCTTCAATAGAAATCTTGCTGGTAAAGGTGTTGCCACATGGAATCACCCGTCCGGCGGGTACTTCATAAGCGTCAACACGATGAACGGCTGCGCGAAGCGCACTGTCGAGCTGTGCAAAAAAGCCGGTGTCGTCCTGACCGAGGCCGGTGCGACTTA
>CAZJLW010000066.1:14062-18173 GCA_964546895.1 uncultured Eubacteriales bacterium
AGAGCGTAGTATCATTAACTCAAAAAAAGGCAACACAACCATAGTAAGGTTATGTTGCCTTCTAAATTTTTTTGAACGTTATTTACCGTTATATCTGTCCATAGCTGCTTGTTGGATAGCAACATACTTGTCAACATTCATAGATTTAAGCTTGGCAACATATGCATCCCAGTCTTTGTTAATATCCGATTTGCCTGAAATCCAAAGTGCTTGCTGTTGGTAAACGTAATCATTAATCGTTGGCCAAATTGTAGAATTTTCTTTAGCTTCAGCCTCTGTAAGCATAACAGGAGGTAGCCATTCAGACCAAAAATATGGTCTTACTTCGTTCATATAAACGATTTTTCTGGCAACGTCCGGTGCAGGTTTAAGCTTAGAATAAATTGCTGTAGGAATATAAGCCGGAAAGCTCGCAGGAGCATCTTTAAACCTGAAATCATCTTGGCTCATACCATCGGGGGCAGTTGCAAATTCATATTTATAATTAGAGTCTTTGCTTGCTATTAATTGCTTGCCCAAAATTCCGTATGTATTAAAAATGCTGTATTCCTTGCTTTCGTCAATACATGTGTCAAGGAATTTTATTGCGCCATTAATTTCTTTCGATTTTGCCGATATAACACCGGTAACACGGTTAGCAATAGGATTTGGGTTAAAACGAGTATATCTTTTTCCGTTTACACCCTCTAAAGGCTTAATTCCAATATATTCGTTTTGACCTTTTTTTGCCCCAACAACGTTATCTATCAAAAATACATTTAAACTTCCAATAACTGTTGGTTCAAGCTTACCTTTGGCAAAAAAAGCTGTTCTGTCTTGTGTAAAGCTTTCAACATCTATTAACCCTTGGCTATACAAAGAAGCCAACCAAATTGTAGCGTTTTTCCATTCTTCCTTATTGGCTGTAAAAAGCACCTTGCCGTTTTCAATAACAAGCCTGTTAGGGTTGTCAATTCTTCCAAAAATAGCATACATTGACCAAAGTCCAAAATAGTCATGGTTTACTATAAAAGAATAAGGCAGCTCATCTTTTTTGCCGTTTCCGTTAGGGTCGTTGTTTTTAAATTTTTTAAGAACCTCCTCGTATTCCTTATATGTATTAGGAATTTGAAGTTTTAAAGCATCCAGCCAAGTTTTGTTAATAAAAAAGTCATTTAGCAAGCCTTCATACTCTTTATCATGCCAAAACGGAAAGCTGTAAATTTTGCCATCGGGATAAGTTAAGAAAGGTTTCATCCTTGCATCATCTTTTAAAATTTTGGAAAAATTCGGAGCTTTATCCAAGTAATTGCTAATGGGAACAAACATAGATGTGTTTTTGGAAACGTCGGCATCTGTAACCATGCCCAAAAAAATGTCCGGCAAATCCCCTGTTGAAATAGCAATGTTTTTTCTCTCGTTAATTGCGTTATCCGGAACTAGCTCCCAAGTAACACTAACATTTGCATCTTTGGTAATCTGTTGAGCTATGGGCATATCTTTAAAGTCAGCGTGCTGCGGGCGAAATGCTGCCATGACCTTAAGCTTTACAGGATTGGCGGCAGCAGCCGAAACAGTAACAGAAAAAGCCGTTTGCCCTACAAAAGCAGTAACAAGTGAAGCACACACCAATAAGCTTAAAAATTTTTTCATAAAAATCCTCCTTTGAAATAAATTATGTCAATCACAAAAGTGATTTAACCTTTAACTGCACCGATCATAACGCCTGTAACAAAATATTTTTGAACAAACGGATAAAGTAAAAACATAGGTACGCAGGAAACAACTATTAATACATATTTAAGCATGTCTGCGAGCCTTTGCCGTGCATCCATAGTAGAGGCATCCCCCATAACAGAGCTGTCAACGGAGTTCATTAGCAAAATGTTTCTTAAGTGAATTTGGAGAGGAAATAGTTCACGCTTTCTTAAATAAATCAAAGCGTCAAAAAAACCGTTCCATTGAGCTACTGCGTAAAACAAAACCATAACAGCTATAATAGCTTGCGAAAGTGGTATAACAATTTTGAAAAAGAAAAACATGTTGTTACCGCCATCAATTTGACAAGCTTCTAAAAGCTCATCAGGAATAGTAGTCTTAAAAAATGTACTGCAGATAAGCAGATTATAAACCCAAACAGCATTAGGAATAATAAGCGCCCAAATAGTATCAATCATACCAACTTCTCTTACAACCAAATATGTAGGAATAAGTCCGCCGTTAAAAAACATTGGAATCATAATGTATAACAAAATGATTTTTTTGCCGACCAAGTCCTTACGGCTCATAACATATCCTGCCGAAATCGTAAAGGCTGTGCTTATAAACGCACCTAATACCGTATATATCCCCGAGTTTTTAAAGCCTACCCAAATATCCTTGTACTCTAATGCCTTACGGTATCCTTCCATCGTAAAGCCGGAGGGAAATAACAATGCTTGCCCAAGTGCGACCTTGTTTGGGTCGGAAACAGACGCTATGAGAACAAACCAAAGAGGATAAATTACCATAAGTAAAATTATTGTCAAAAGACTGTAATTAATAATGTTAAAAACAATATCACTTTTAGACAGTGCAACTTTACTGTTTTTCATTTCAAACCTCCTACCAAAGACTGTTTTCGGAATCAAGCTTGCGAGTAATGCCGTTCACTAAAAAGATAAGGAACAAATTGACAAGTGTGTTAAAAAGGTTGACAGCGGTAGAAAACGAATTATCAGCTTGAATCATACCAACCTTATAAACATAAGTTGCCAAAATTTCGGCCTTACTTGTATTGAGAGGGGTTTGCATAAGAAAAGCCTTTTCGAAACCTATACTCATAATTCTGCCCGAGTTTAAAATGAACATTATTGTTATGGTAGGAAGCAAAGCCGGTAAATCTATGTATATAATTCGTTTGAATTTTGTAGCCCCGTCAACCATTGCAGCCTCGTAATATTCAGGATTTATGCCGGCTAAAGCAGCAATAAAAATAATTGCGTTGTAACCTGTGCTTTGCCAAATTCCAGAAATAACATAAATCCAACTAAACATTTCAGGCTCTCCCATAAAATTAACAGTGTCCATACCAAAAAGCTTAAACAACATATTTACAGGACCGCTTAAAGGAGATAAAAAAACAAACAAAAGCCCAACCAAAACTACTGTTGATATAAAGTGAGGAATATATGTAACAGTTTGAACAACCTTTTTGAACCAAGCAGCTTCAGTCTGATTAAGCATAATAGCCAAAACAATAGGAGCAGGAAAACTAAGTATCAAACTCATAACAGAAATAGTAAGAGTATTGATAAGTGTTTGAGAAAACTGATACGACATAAAAAATCTTTTAAAATTGTCAAACCCAACCCAAGGGCTTCCCCAGATGCCTAAGCTTGGCGTAAAGTCTTTAAAGGCAATTATAACCCCGTACATTGGCATATACTTAAAAACAAAAAATATAACTAATGTCGGTAACAAAAGCAAATATAAGTCAATATTTGCAACAAACCGCTTAAAATTTTTCGACATATCTCACTTCCTTCTGAAATGGTTGGTGAAATTTTACAACAATTATTATACGTTGTCAATCGTTATTGCTCAATTTGCTACGGCAAACGCATGAATGCTAAGTTAAATAGATACAAGTTGCGTCGACGGCTTTGTGTTTGAATGCTATACTCCGAATGGAGTTGCCGCGCGCAGATAAGAATTGTTGACGAAAATGAGGGATTGATATGGATATTTATCTAAATGATGTGGATAGAAATGATTTATCGAGTTACGAGCTGTTGGAAAAGAAAAGTGACTTGTCATATTTTATGAGCAGAACCCGCCCGTATGATTATGATAAAAAAAGCCAATCCACACTTTTATGGAAATACATAGTCCATAACGACGTGCGGATTGGCGCGTTGTGGTTAGAAAAGGAGAACGAAGAATCGGCTGTTGCTATGCTTGGCATTTTTATTGCTGATAATGAGAAGCTTTGCAAAGGCATCGGTACACGGGCGATTGAGATTGCTGTGGAGCAAGCAAGGGATAAGATGAGGGCTAGCTGTGTTGAGCTGCACGTCAGGGACGGTAATGCGAGGGCTATTCGCTGTTATGAGAAGTGCGGGTTTCGGGAGACGGGGAGGTTTGTTAAGGA
>CAZJLW010000067.1:0-3978 GCA_964546895.1 uncultured Eubacteriales bacterium
CATTCCCGCAAGCAGCTTCATTGTCGTACTTTTACCAGCCCCATTAGGCCCGGCGTATGCTACGAATTCCCCGCGGCTTACCGTGAAAGTCACGTCATCTAAAGCCGTGACAACCTTCTTTTGCGGCTTAAGCAGGTTCTTTATAAGACCACTTCCGGCGTTTTCGCGTTGCCATTGCGTAAAAATTTTCGTGACAGCACGAACCTCAATTGCGGTGTCCGCCGGCGTGGTAACGGTTGATTCCTTTTTGAACATAGTACCTAAATCCTTTCCTGAAAAAGTAAGCGGCAATAACAGACAGAACCGCCGCAAAGATGACGGGGTAAAAATTCGCCAGAGTCGGCGTTTTCCCAAGAATAATCATAGTAGGCAGCCATGCAATAAGCCCCGCCGGAAAGATGGTCAGCAGAGGATATCTAATAAACGGCGGCATACCCGACAGCGGAAATGTTGCGGTATACTCGGAGCTGGAACGGATGGTGCTTGATATTTCTTCGCACTGCACCGGCGCATAAAACGCAAGGCTCGACACGAGATACGACAGCGCAAGCACAATAACAATGCTTATAAAAACATTGCCGACCAGCGCAAAAAACCACCACCACGGTAATACAACAGAAATATTCGCGACGGCGATACACATTAACACAACACCCGACACCAGCTCGCTGGAGCATGTGAACGGACTGCAACCTAAAATCATTTGCGCGCTGTAAGGCAGCGGCATAATAAACATATGCTCCCACTGCCCCCGCCCGATGATGCGGCTGGGAAACGAAGAGTTGCCGTGGTCAAAAACACGGATAATCCCCGTCACGAGATTGCAAAACGCCAACATAAACAAAACCTCAAATCTATCAAGCCCGCCAATCCCACCAAACTTCCACGCAAGCAAAAAAATGCCGGAAATAGATGAGACGTTGGCGCAGAGATCAGCCACTATGCAGATAATCATAAACGTCGTATCCCGCATCAAAGTTGCGCAGTCCATCTTTGCGTACATTACCAAAATCGCTAAATAGTGCCTAAATGTCGACCTACCCACCAAAGCTCGCCATCCTTTCCTTAGATTTATTAAACCATACAACCGTTATGCCCCACACAACGACATTCCAAAAAATCTGCACCGGTATGACGGTTTCCGGACTGGTCGTACCGACAAACAACGACAGCGGCGCACCGCCGAGACTGCCAAATGGCTGATAAGCAACCCATTTATCAAGTCCGAACGGCAGCAGCTTAAACGGTATCACCGTACCCGAGAAAAACGAAACCACCGCCGAACGAATGACGTAAGTAAGCCACGTCACATTTCTAAGCCGCAGCGTGACACAGAAGAAAAAGAACTCGAACGCAAAGCCTAGCGACGCACATAATATAAGCGATGGAAAAAACCAAAGCGTCTGTGGCAGAATCTGAATCCCAAAAAGCGGTGCGACTATCGCCATCGGCAACGAGAACAACAACAGCGTAGGCACCCACTCGCCCACGGTGCGTGAGATAGCCTGCCCGTACACCGACATCGGGCGGCTAAAAAGCGCAGTGGTTTTGCTGGCGAAATCCCAGTCGGACATATATGTTTTCACTATCAACACCTCGGCCAGCAAGGCGTTCACGTATGTGTAGCTCAGCAGCTGAACCAAGCTCATCTCCACCGAAGCTCCGCTCGCAACAAGGCTGCGCCATATAAACATCAACGGCACCAGGTAAATAATTTTCAGAATGATTTGCGGGAATAAATACGCAATACCCCCGTTGGTTTGCCCTCGCATGGCGATTTGTGCTGTCTTAAAACATTTACTAATCATAATAACCCCTCTATTTTTGGACATAAAAATACCCTGTACAGACTGTTTCGTCCGCACAGGGTAAAATAACCTAAGTAAGCAGTGATTACGCCGCTATATTAAGTGGTGTCAGGCATTCAAAACAATCATGGCTATAAAAATGGGCAGACTTATACACGGAATCAAAACCGCCCTGTGCCAACTGATGGTTTGCCTTAAAATCAAACGATTGCCTCATGCCATTTCACCACCTTTCCTCGAATTTGTTTCAGTTTATCACGGTGTTGTTAATTAATCAAGCGAATTTTCGTCTATTAGCAATTATATACTCCGGCCGCAGCGGCTTCCTGTAAAACTCTAGCCGTTTCCGCTGCAATCGAAAGCTCCGGCAGTCCAACCGGGCTTCTACCCGTTATCGCCCGATACAAGCACAGTGCCACAAGATACGAACCCTCAGGCGAAGCGTGCTGGTCGTCCCCTGCGTACAAATTTATATCGCGCACAGTAGCGAACACCTCACCAATCGGTGCGATTCTCATATTCAACCGCTTAGCGACATTTCTGTAAGCCGTTGACATACCTTCAAGCGCCTCAGGCAGATCTTTAATCGTCCACGTCATATACGCTATCGGCGTAGTTACGGCGCTGTCCGTGTAGGAAAGCAGCTTCTCCGCGGCTTCATAGAGCGCGTCCTCACCCGGAAAATCATTCTGCTTGTCCTGCAACACGACAAAATCGTATCTGCCGTACTTCAAGTTAAAAGCGACGTCCTTCTGCTCGGTATGCCACAGCAATGATTTGCCCGGGTCTGTATTAATCGTAACGTGAGGGCGCGTACCCGTACCAGCTTCGATAAGCTGCGCGAGCGTTTCGCCCATGTTGTTGTAGTATGTGTGGCTGTTTCCTATCAGTAAAATTTTCATAGTATCCCCGTTCCTTTTTAATCCAACAACACCGTAGCAAGTATCTCCGCCAACGGCTCCATCGCATTAAGCGCTTCTTGCTTCGTATTAGTCTGCGCGCCCACCTCAATCAGAAGCGACTGCGGCAGCATATTAAGGCTGTACCTATACGCGCTCAAATAAACCTTACGCGTAAAACTCGGGTAAAGCTTATTAGCAACAAGCTGCATATTAAAACTAAAAGCTAGATTAGTATCAAGAAACGGATTTTCAAGCCCGGCAAGCGGCGTCAGTTTACCATTCTGGTTTATCCGCGTCAGCCCGTTAAAAAACATTATCTGTGCGGTCGGCTTGCCGTTAATCGTCTTTACGAGATGAATATTATCCGGCACTCCGTCCCGGTGAAGGTCGATAGCTACCTGTATCGACGGGTTCTTTTTCAGCACGTCGCTAATGCTATCCTCCATGCGCTCATACGCGCCGAGTATATGAGACTGCCCGTTAACAATATCGTAGCGCCCCTTGTCGTGCAATGTCTTTATCCCGTACTTCTCGCTAAGCAGAGTCGCCAAGCGCTCGCCGACCCCAAACACGCCGTCGTTCAACTTATCCGGGTTGCTATCCGTAAACATCTCCTGCGAATGCGTATGAAATATCAGCACCTTATACCCGCCGGTATTGTTGATTTTAAGATCGGTGCTGATAAACTTATCAACATTAAACATATCCGCCGAAATATCCGTGCTTTTGTCAATAGTATAGAAGCTGCTTCTCAAAAACTCCAAATTCTTCAGGCTAGCGATATTATCGTATGTAAGCACCTGCTTGTTCGATATTTCCTGTTCAAACGTAACGTCGTTAAGCCCTATGACGGCGTTGCTCGTTTCGTGCAGTCCGGCGTCGTATATGACGGACGGGTTATATGCCTTCGGCTCGGGGATTATCGCACTCGGCTCAGGCTTAAACACCTCCGCGCTGTCAGTCTGCTGCACCTTGACCGTATTGTCGAACAGCATTTCCATTCTCATACCGCTATCGTAAAACGGCAGCGTCTCACGCAGCAAAATATTCCACAGGCTTATTTTATCATTAAATATAACTATAACCGCAATCAGCAGACACGAAACAATTATACCCTTCCCTACCCCGGACATAAAATCCGCGGCGCTGCGTTTACTCTTTGGCATGGCGTTATCCCCTTCAAAAAAAATTACGCGGCTAATTATTCGGCGTTAAACCGATATATCCCGCGTAATAATTATATGTTGAAGTGGATATGGATATGATTA
>CAZJLW010000067.1:4078-18165 GCA_964546895.1 uncultured Eubacteriales bacterium
GAATTATTAGTTAAAGCTGAAATGTCCATAAGCTACTACCTCTTTAAGTCGTTAGCCGTGGCAAGCATGGCGTCCGACGTAGTTATCGCCTTCGCGTTAAGATCATAGGCACGCTGCGCAATAATAAGGCTGACCATTTCTTCGGCAACCTGAACGTTAGACATTTCTATCGCGCCCTGAATAATACGGCTGGGCTTTGGCACGTCGCCGTCGGCCTCTGCAATCGGCTGACCTGAAGCCGACGTAACGGCAAACAAGTTCGACCCTACGGCTTCGAGCCCCTGCGGGTTCGGGAACTGCACGATCTTAAGCTGAAAGCCAAGCTCCTGCGTTACGCCGTCTTTATCGGAATACGTAAGCGTACCGAACTCGTCAACCAGTACGTCATTAGCCAACACTCCTGTAGGTATAACGACAGGCTCGTTGTCCGTACTCATAATCGGGTATCCCTCGGACGAAACAAGCATCAGCCCGCCGTCTTCACGCGCGGAGAACTTAAGCGCGCCGTCTCTGGTGTACTTTTTATCGTCAGTACCTCTCGATATTTCAAAAAAACCGTCGCCTTCGATGGCGATATCCTGATTGGA
Organism: uncultured Eubacteriales bacterium; assembly: GCA_964546895.1. GTDB lineage: Bacteria > Bacillota > Clostridia > Lachnospirales > CAZJLW01 > CAZJLW01. The sequence goes on from CAZJLW010000067.1 coordinate 4,666, forward strand.
GCTGGTGGTCTGCAAGTTTCCGGTAGTAAATGTACGCGAAACAGCTATCGGCCGTACGCCCAAGCCTACTTGGAGGTTTACGGGGCGACCCGTCTGGTTCGCGGGGTCGAGGTCTGCGCGCCGCATTGTTTCGTACAGAAGCGTCTTGAACTCCATGCGTTCTTTTTTATAGCCGAACGTGTTGACGTTCGCGAGGTTATTGGATATTGTGTCGACATTTCTCTGCATACTGGTCATGCCGGAGGCGGCAGTCCATAGCGATCTAATCATAAAAAAGTCCTCCCTATCTTCTTCCTACATCGTTAACGGAGCGGTTAAGCGAAGCGTCGTACGCCGAAATAACGCGCTGATTCGCATCGTAGTTTCTGGAAATCGTAATCATGTCTACCATCTCGCGTACGGGGTTAACGTTCGACGCTTCGAGAGCGCCCTGTACAACCTTTCCGGTAAACGCCTTTTGCTTTGATTCTGTTGTTGTATATAAATTGTCCTTAGTTTTCCTGAGAGTGTGGAGGTCTTCGAAGTTCGTCATGCGCAGCGTATCGACGTACGTTCCGTTCGACATGACGCGGCCGTTTTCCTCGATTGTTATGACGCCGTTCGGAATCTTTATCGGGCCGTTCTGCCCGAGAACGGTGTTGCCCTCTTTCGTGAGCAGCGTGTTGTCTGAACCAAGCGTGAACGAACCATCACGCGTATACATCTCGGTGTTTTTGCCGTCGTCGCCTTTTACGCGTACAACAAAAAACCCGTCGCCCGACAAAGCCAAGTCTAACGGTCCTTCCGTCACCTTAACCCCACCGCTTGTAAAATCCGTATAAACATCGTCCACAAACAAACCCGTCGAGAACTTGCCGACGCTTTTTACTTCCTTCGAGTTAAGATATTCAAACTGCTTCGTAAGCTCTTCGGAGAACGTGCGCGTTACGACGTTGTCTTTTTTGTATCCTGTTGTGTTGACGTTGGCAATATTTCCGGATACGACGTCCATGCGTTTCATTTGCGTCATCATGCCGATGCCAGCCGTGTATAAGCCCCTTAACATTAGCTACCTCCTGTTTGTCAGCGATCTTCTGTCAAGTCTGCCTGACGTGACGTATTCTATATATTTACCTGTACCGATCGCAACGCACGAAACCGCGTCGTCGGCAATAATCGAATTTATACCTGTCTTAAGCTTAATCAGCTTGTCTAGTCCGTATAGAAGGCTGCCGCCGCCCGTCATGACGATACCCCTGTCCGATATATCCGACGCAAGCTCCGGCGGCGTCTGTTCCAAAACCGTATGTACAGCTTCGATAATGCTCGCAACGGATTCGTTCAGCGCGTCCATGATTTCGTCGGACGAAACGGTTATTGTTTTCGGCAGACCTGTTATAAGGTTTCTGCCGCGTACGTCCATTGTAACGGGAACGGTACGCTCATAAGCCGTACCAATGTTTATTTTCAAATCCTCTGCGGTGCGTTCGCCTATCAGGACATTATGCTTCTTGCGCATGTAACGCACGATAGCTTCGTCAAAGTTATCACCCGCGACCTTTAGCGACGTGCTGATAACCGTGCCGCCAAGCGAAATAACGGCCACGTCCGTTGTGCCGCCGCCTATATCAACAACCATACTGCCGCAAGCGCGCGAAATATCAATGCCAGCGCCGATCGCCGCGGCTATCGGTTCCTCTATAACGTATACCTGACTCGCGCCCGCCTGTCTAGTCGCGTCCAAAACTGCGCGACGCTCGACCTCCGTAACGCTCGACGGAACGCACACCGCTATGCGCGGCTTTTTCAAAAACGGCTTGCCGACAGATTTATTTATGAAGTATTTGAGCATTTTCTCTGTCATGTCGTAATCCGAAATAACGCCCTCGCGGAGCGGACGGATCGCGACTATATTACCGGGCGTACGGCCAAGCATACTGCGTGCTTCGTCACCGACCGCCAAAATACTGTTGCTGTTCTTTTCTATAGCTACAACCGAAGGCTCCTTTAAAATTATGCCCTGACCTTTTACGTAAACAAGAACGGTTGCCGTACCTAAATCAATACCAATGTCGGTGCTAAGCATAAACAATTCACCTTTTCTGTAAGTCTGAGTTCATTATTGCCGTTTATATCGTCGCCATTCAAAACGCCGCTTCCCGGCGTTTTTTAACGGCTCTTTGCCGGGCGAAAAAGCTCGCTAGCGGCTTTTTTGCCCTTTCCTGTATTATACATAAACATTGGAAATTTTTAAAGTGTTTTTTTACATGTCAGGCTAAAATGTTTAAAAGGTTAATATTCTTAGTAACAACATCGGCGGGCAAAACAAAGGCATACTATATTTCTAGTATGCCCGGGAAAAACTGTTTAATTACTTAATTTTATCTTTTATGACAGAAACCGCCTTTTGCAGCTGCACGTCCTCGTCCATCGTCAGCGACGATATTTTGACAGTCAGCTCGTTTGACATCTCGACGACGTAATCGGGCGTTATACCCTCCCCGTTAATACAAACGCCGCTCGGCGTGTAGTATTTCGCGATCGTGACCTTTAGCGCGCTGCCGTCTGATATCGGATAAAGGTTCTGAACCAGACCTTTGCCGAAGGTTTTCTCACCGACGAGAACACCGACGTTCATATCCTTAACCGCGCCCGAAAGCACCTCCGACGCACTGGCCGAGTTGCCGTTAACCAAAATAGCAAGGGGGATGTTTATCCGCAAATCGTTTGAGTAAGTGTACTGCTTCTTGCCGTTTTTGTCCTCCGTGTACAGAATATATCCCTTCGGAACAAGCATATCCGTAATCGTCGTAACGACGTCGAGCAGTCCGCCCGGATTGTTACGCAGATCCAGTACAAGCCCCTTCATCTTTTTCTTGTTCAAATCCGCGTACGCTTCCTTAAACTGGTCGGTCGTAACGCGCTCGAAGCTCGTAATGCGTAAATACCCGATGTCGTTTTCGAGCATCTTATGGCTGACGGTCGGTATGTTTATCTGTTCCCTAACTACGTCCACATCAAAGGTTCTGCGTTCGCTTTCGCGGAAAACGGTGATTTTGACGGACGTACCCGGCTTGCCTTTAATAAGCGACACGGCTTCGTCCAGATTGTTACCCAGTATATCCGAGCCGTTTATTTTTATAAACTTGTCGCCCGGAAGAATACCGGCCTTAGCGCCCGGGTAATCCTCGTACGGCGATATAACAAGCACCGTGTTGTCCCTCGGGTCGGTTGTAACGACGACGCCGATACCCGCGTACGTGCCTTCGGTTTGCAGCATGAACTTGTCGAGCGTGTTCTTATCCATATACGTCGTATACGGATCGCCTATGCCACTGACAAGCCCGCCGTACATGGATTCTTCAAGCTCTTTCCTGTCAAACTTTTCGACGTAATAGCTGTCCAGTATCGAATAAATCTCGTCGACCTTCTGTTTCATATCCAGCTGCTTAGAGCCTACGCGCACATACGCCGCGTCCACACCGTTTAATGCTGAGTTGAATAGTATCACGATTACTATGCCGATAAATACGCCCGCAAAAAAATTGCGTTTATCTTTCATTAACCCGTCATCCCCTTTGAAGTATAGCGTCGCCCATGCTTTGTTCGCCGCCCATATATTCTTATTATGGGCAGCCTGTTAATATGCTAAAACATCTCAAGCTCGAACTCCTTATCCCGAAGCGCGCGGCTTGTGCGCGTCACCTGCGGGTACAGCACGTCTGAGGAACGTTCCTTAAACTTAAGAAGCTCAATCTCGAATTTTATTGCCCGAGACATAATATAGTTGTCCCTGCCCGAACCCGCCAGCGGGTCAAAGCTGTTGAAAATGGATAGAACAAACTTATGCCCGGCGGGGAAGTTAAGCGTCTCGAATGTAATCTCTTCGGCTTTTTTTCTACGTTTTGGGTTAACCGGCGACTTGTACTCCGAAAAACGGTTTTCCGATAAGTCCGTAAAAAAGCTGTAGTCCGTATCCTCGTTCATGAAAAAAGACAAACTCAGCTCGATAAAAAAGTCATGCAGTGTATAATTCAGCGGAACTTCAATATTTTTCCAGAGTTGCTTATCGTTAAAATAACGTACTTTGAACTCGGCAACAGTATCACAGTCGTCAGTCTCGACGCTTACGAACTTTTTAAACTCGGCGTCGGCTTTTTCCAGCCCGGAGTTATATTTTACTACTTCCAAAAGCTTTTTATACGGCATGTCGATGCGGTTGTAAATAAGCGTGCTTTCGTTCTCCTTCGTCACATCTTCCGCGACGTTAAAGAACTTTAGCCCAAGCTCTGTCAGGCTGTACGCCGAACACGGCGCGAACATCGACGACAGCAAGCCGTCTTCGTCGTTGGGCGCGTTGACGATATAGTCCAGCTCATTATCAAAGTCGTAAGAGATAGAATACAGCGGCTGAATCAGCTTTAAATAATAACCAAACGGCGTGAACAGGAATTTATCAATCATAATACCCATAAAAAACATACTGGACATAATAGTATCGTGGGCGTCGTCGTCATCGAAATCCTCCATCGCATCCTGAGCCAAGATATCTTCAAGGCTAATACCAATCGAGAGGTATATATCCTTAAAAATCTCATCGGTAGTCATAGGGCGTTTGAGCATACGCTCGACGAAGCTCTTGCCAAAATGCCCCTTCGGCATCAGCAGCGAACCGCCAATATACATCGCCGACAGATTGATAGTTTCGTTTACGATTTTTTCGAATATCTTCTTGTTTGACTGCTTAAACAGCTTTTCGAACTCCTTAGTCACCTTAGCGCGGTTCGAGTAAATAGCCGGGAACTTCTCTATAAGCTTCATATTCACGGACAGTACGAACAGATACTCGGCGTAGAACGGGTCGTACAGGCTCAACGACTTTATTATTTTGTCGTAGATGTCGGCTTTGATATTATCGTTCTCGTCCAGCTCGATGTCCGGGCTGCACAGCTCCAGAAACCGCTTCAAATCCGTAATAACCGGGTGATTGTCCAGCGTATACTCGCGGATATCGAAGCCGAAGCCCGAGCGCATATCGCTACCGAGCGGATATATAACAGGGTAAGTCAGTGACGGCATATCGTTTTCTTTATTTATAAGACAAAAAATATTAGCCGGGGAAAGAATCGTATCGTCTATTAACCCCGAATAATACCAGCGTCTGTAAACGGACGAAATATATTTGATTATCTTGGATTTACCACGTTTTTTGATTGAACGGTAAGCCTCGCCGAATTTGTCCGTGAACATATTGTTAAGCAAGTTAACGTTCTCCAAATATACGTTTTCTGTGTTGTCGTTTTTCACTAATGCGTCCTCCAAATGGTTAAAGCTTGCAAATTTCTAAAAAAAATTCAATAATAATGTTGATTGTAACAGAAAAATAATGTTAAAATCAAGAAATAAAAAAAATTTCATGGGCGGCGAAAATGTTTTCACAAAACGAAAACATTTTCGTGCTTCCCATATTAAGGTAAATGTTCGGCGCTAACTTTTGAAATTTGTAATGTATAGCGCCGAACATAAAGGAGAAGGTATATGCCCCTTCAGTCGCAAACACTGAAAAAAACGAGCATCTTACTGAAGGCGCCGAAGATGTACGCCGTCGTAATGTTTAACGACGACATAACTACGATGGATTTTGTTGTCGACGCGCTGGTACGGATATTTCATAAAAGCCCCGCCGAGGCGTCCGCAATAATGATGAGCATTCACAACAACGGCAAAGGTATAGCGGGCGTGTATACGTTCGATATAGCCACAACCAAAAAAAACCAGACCGAACAGTTTGCGCTGGAAAAAGGTTTCCCGCTCAAACTAAGAGTAGAAGAGGCGAACGAATAAAATATGAAGCTTGACATACTTTCAGGCCAAGCGTACGTTGTGGCCTTAAACGAGGCCAAACTGCAAAACCATGAATACTTAACACCGGAGCATTATTTATACGCCATACTGATGTTCGACAGCGGCAAAGACATCATCGAAGCCAGCGGCGGCGATATCACCGGCATAACTACGGATTTAACCGAGTTTTTCGATAGCCATATTCCCAAAAAAGTTACGGAAACGCCGACGGACTCCCATCTGTTTATAAAAATGCTGGAGCTGTCTACCGTCCAGGCACGTTCGCTCGGTCGCGCGTTTATAACCGTCGGCGACATACTTGCGTCTATTTTTAACCTGAACGAATCGTTCGCGAATTTTATAATGCAAAGTAACGGCGTCGACAGGCTATCGCTCATGAAATACATTTCCAGCAACACGTCGACCACCGAGCAGCAAGCCGCAATCGCCTCGCCGAAAGATAAGGACAAGGAATTCTTAAAGCAGTACGCGACCAATCTGACGGACAAGGCGCGTGCTTCGCAGCTCGACCCAGTAATCGGTCGCGAAGATATTATGGAGCGTACGATTCAAGTACTGTGCCGCCGCCTGAAAAACAACCCCGTCCACGTCGGCGACCCCGGCGTCGGCAAGACATCCATAGTCGAGGGGCTTGCACAAAAAATCGTAGACGGCGACGTACCTCAAATACTTGCCGACGCGCAGATTTTTTATATCGACATGGGCTCGCTCGTCGCCGGTACGAAATACCGCGGCGATTTCGAAGAGCGTCTTATTAAGCTGCTGGATATCATTGCGAAAACGAAAAATCCGATCATCTACATCGACGAGATACACACCGTAGTCGGTGCGGGTTCCGTTTCCGGCGGCGGAATGGACGCGACCAGTATAATAAAGCCGTTTCTCGCCAAGGGCGAGCTGCGTTTCATCGGCTCGACCACGTTCGAAGAGTTTAAGAAGTATTTTGATAAGGATCGGGCGCTGTCGAGGCGCTTCGCGCGTATAGACGTTAACGAGCCGTCCGTTTCAGATTGCATAAAAATTCTTAACGGCATTAAGCACAAGTATGAACAGTATCACGATGTCATATTCACCGACGAGATTATCGAGCTGATTTGTAACCTGACAGAGAAGCACATGCAGGATCGGTTCTTCCCCGACAAGGCAATCGATGTGATGGACGAGGTCGGAGCTTTCGCGAAAATGAGCGGCGGCTTGACGCGCGTTATATCGCGTAAGGAAATTGAAAAAACTATCTCACTCATGACGAAGCTGCCGGAAAACAGCGTGTCCGGCGACGAAATGCAAATGCTTCTTAACCTCGAGGACAACATCAAAAAGCAGATATTCGGGCAGGACGACGCAGTCGCCACCGTCGTGTCGGCGATAAAGGCGGCGCGCTCCGGTTTAAACGACGCAGAAAAGCCCGTGGCAAGTATGTTGTTCGTAGGTCCCACGGGCGTGGGCAAAACCGAAATCGCAATACAGCTCGCCGGTAACTTAAACGTCAAGCTGCTGCGCTACGACATGAGCGAATATCAGGAGAAGCATTCCGTCGCGCGATTAATCGGTGCGCCGCCCGGCTACGTCGGCTACGAGGAAGGCGGGCTTCTGACTGACGCCATCAAAAAAACTCCGTACTGCGTGCTGCTGCTTGACGAAATAGAAAAAGCACATCCGGATATCATGAACGTGCTGTTGCAAATTATGGATTACGGCACGCTGACCGACAACGTAGGAAAAAAAGCCGACTTCAAAAATGTCATCATCATTATGACGTCGAACGCGGGCGCACGTGAGCTTGGCAAGCGTATGATTGGTTACGACAGCAACGCCTTTAATAAAGATGCCGTCGATAAGGAAGTCGAACGCGTTTTCAGTCCGGAGTTTCGTAACAGGCTGGATGCGATCGTTCTATTCAACCGCATCGACAAAAAGATGGCGCGGCTTATTACCGTTAAGGCTATTAACCGCCTGTCGGAGCGTCTCGCGCAGAAGGGTATTACGTTCAAACCGTCCGAAGCGTTGATCGACTTTATCAGTGCGAAGGGCTTGTCGGAAACTTACGGCGCGCGTGAAATTATCCGGACGGTTAACAACGACTTGAAGCGGCTGTTCGTCAACGAAATGCTGTTCGGCAAGCCCGAAAGCGGCGGCACGGCTACAGCCACCGTCAAAGACGGCGTTATCAGCGTGAAAATCCGCCGCAGCGGTGCAAAAGCTAAAGAAATCCCCGAATCCAAGGATGTGATTTAATACCGTACAATATTTTCTTCGTAGCTATCGTTTTATGTTGCCTGACATCTTTTACGTACGGACGCAGCTGTATTTCTGCGCGTGACTTGGCGCTGCTGCGGCTGGCGCTTGTTTTTACGGTGATTGCAGACTACCTCATGATAATCCGCGGCGATGATGTGACGGCTATCTGCTTCTTCTGTGCTGTTCAGCTTACGTACTGTGTCCGCCATGCGGGAATACGTTACGGACTTACGGCGGCTGGTGTTGCGGTTTCGGTGGCCGTTATCGGAGTTTTTGTGACGCCTTTGGTTTTGGAGACGGTTAGCGAGAGTGTTACTGTAGAAATGTTGGCACTCACCTACTCTTCGCTCGCATTAGTCGCAACAGCTTACGCAGTATGCCTATTGTTCAGCGCATTCGCCGCTGTATCGGCGTTCGTAAAAAAGACGTATCCGTTCCCGAATAACTACCTCGTCACGCTCGGTATTTTATTTTTTCTATGCTGCGATATTAACGTCGGCTTAAGATTTTTGGTTCCACGCGAGAATATTTTTTCCGTGCTGGTTTGGGTGTTCTATTTACCGTCCCAAATCATGCTATGCTTAAGCGGAAAAGATTTCCGTTTAAATATTTTCAATTCATAACGAAAGGATTGTTTACTATGAGTAACATTGACAATTTAACGATCAACACCATCAGATTTTTATGCGCCGAGGCCATTCAGAAGGCTAAGAGCGGACATCCCGGTCTGCCGATGGGTGCGGCTCCGGCGGCTTATACGCTGTATTCGCGCGTAATGAATTACAACCCCAAAAACCCGAAATGGGAAGATCGCGACCGTTTCATCCTGTCGGCCGGACACGGCTCGACGCTTGTTTACAGCCTGCTGCACCTGTTCGGCTACGACCTTCCTTACGAGGAACTGATGCAGTTCAGACAGTACGGAAGCCTTACGCCCGGACATCCGGAGTACAACCACACAGCAGGTGTCGAGGTTACAACCGGGCCGCTCGGGCAGGGCGTCGCGAACGCTGTCGGTATGGCATGGGCGGAGAGCTATCTCGCCGCGAAATTTAACAAGCCCGGTCACGAAATCGTCAACCACTACACATACGCGCTTTGCGGCGACGGCTGTATGATGGAGGGCATTACATCCGAGGCGGCATCGCTTGCCGGTACACTCGGGCTGTCGAAGCTCATTTTGCTTTACGATTCCAACAACATAACTATAGAAGGCAGTACGGACATAGCGTTCCGCGAAAACGTCGGCAAGAGATTCGAGGCTTATAACTGGCACGTACAGAAGCTCGAGGACGGCAACGACATCGAAGCCATCGAAAAAGCTATCGCTGCTGCGAAGGCTGTTACCGACAGACCGTCGCTTATTGAGATCAAGACGTTGATCGGCTACGGCGCGCCGAATAAGCAGGGCAAACCGGCAGCTCACGGCGAACCGCTGGGCGCAGACGAGATTAAGCTTGCGAAGCAAGCTCTGAAATTTGATTACGCCGAGGAGTTCCACGTACCGGGCGAGGTTCGCGAGCATTTGAAGCCGATTATCGAAGCCGGTGCGGCTAAGGAAAGCCAGTGGAATGCAAAAATGGACGCTTACAAGAAGGCGTACCCGAATGAATACAAGGAATGGGAAATGTGGTTTAACGGCGATATGGCGTCGGCTTTGCTTAACGACGAGAACTTCTGGACGTACGAAGGCAATCTCGCTACGCGTATTTCGTCCGAGCAAGTATTGAACAAGGCTTGCAAGATCGTACCGAACTTAATCGGCGGCTCGGCTGATTTATCTCCGTCTACGAAAACTATAATGAAGGATCGCGGTGACTATTCTAAGGAGAATCCGGCCGGTGCGAACCTGCACTTCGGCATAAGAGAACACGCAATGACAGCCATTGCAAACGGCATGGTACTGCACGGCGGACTGCGCCCGTACATCGCGGGATTCTTCGTGTTCAGCGATTACATGCGTCCTTCGATGCGTCTGTCGGCGCTTATGAAGCTGCCTGTTATTAACGTAATGACGCACGACAGCATCGGCGTCGGCGAAGACGGCCCCACCCACCAGCCCGTAGAGCATCTCGCAGCGCTGCGTTGTATGCCGAACTTCACCGTTATCCGTCCGTGCGACACGAATGAGACTGCCGCCGCATGGTATTTGGCGTTGACTAGAACCGAATCCCCGACTGCGCTTGTTCTGTCGCGTCAGAATCTTACACTGTTAAAGGAAACCGGCAAAGGTGCGCTTAAGGGTGCATATGTATTAAAGGAATCCAAAAAAGCGAAGCCCGACATCATATTGATAGCGTCAGGCTCCGAGGTTGAGTTGATTTATAAGGCTTACGACGAGCTTCAAAAAGAAGGCATCGACGCGCGCGTTGTAAGTATGCCGTCGTTCGAGATTTTTGAGGAGCAGTCGGATGAGTATAAGGAGCAAGTGCTTCCGAAGGATGTACGCAAACGTCTGGCTGTTGAAGCAGCTGTTTCGTTCGGCTGGCATAAGTATATCGGGTTGGACGGAGATATTTTATGCGTTGATGGGTATGGTTCGTCAGGGCCGCAGGATGTGCTGTTTAAGGAATATGGGTTTACAGTTGAGAATGTGGTCGAACGGGCTAAGAAGGTTTGTAAAGCGTAGAGCCACTTTAATGTTCCATATAAAACCGCAACAACATTTTCATTTGGATATAAAAAATGGCTGCCTCTTCTTTGGGCAGCCTATTTTTTCTTTAAAATCCACATTATTTATTAAATTTCGCTAATCTTCTACAGCCCCCCTACCAAACACCGGAGATCGAAAAAACTCCTCCATGCTTATATCAAACCCCTCACAAATTTCATAAATAATGCGAAGCTTCATACTCGGATAAGTACAACTCATGATTGTGCTTATCGTAGATTGTGGAACCCCGCTTGCCATATACAATTGATACTGCGTCATATTCCGTTCTTTGCATAACTCATTAATTCGTTTAGCTACCGCTTCGTTCAGTCGCATTGCCTGCACCTCATACCTTAATTACTTTATTTACACGATATTGTAAGTAAGTAAATACAAGATATACTTCGTGTACTTGATATTTTTTAAAATAACTGTTAAAATATTCATGTACACGAAGTAGAAATTCTGAAATGATTTCTGGGGGTATTCAAAGGTGAGCGACAAAAACGTGCGTGAAGTGAACTGTGAACTTGACTATTGCATTTATAACCGAAGCGGTAAGTGTATTGTTGGGCAAATTCAAATAAACTCGTTTGGGATGTGTGATGAATTCATTATTGTTTCAATTGATAAGGAATATTTAGAGGGCGCTAAGCAAAAACAATTGGAAGATATTGAGCTTCGATTGTCATAGAACGCCTTGTTATGTAGCCATGTGTGTAATTAAGCTAAAATTTAGATAAAAAAGCTATGTATATAAAAAAGGTTGATGCACTAATGATTAAGAAGGTTCTTTCTCAATCATTTTACATCAACCTTTTTAATATCCCAAAAGCGATAACAAACCTGTTTGATTATGCCGCCGCGGGCTTTTATTACCCCTACAAAAGAATCTTCTCAATAAACAACGTCTTCTCAGTAGTAAGATCAAACAGCAAACAATCCTCCCGCTTAGGCATACAAAGCCTAACCTTAGGCCTTGCGGGCATTACAGTCTGCGAAGTAACAACAGCATTGTATCCATTGCTTAACAGAACAGTAGCACCGTTCGGATATATGGCAATAGAGCTATTAAAAAACTTAAGCGCTTCGGGATCCAAAACCGTACCGGTAATCGAGTTTACATATTCATAAGCTTCGTGCTCGCTCATTGGCTTCCCGTTGTTATAACCGTATACCGCGTTATCATAAGCATCCGCAACGGCAAGCAGCCTTGCGCCAATATTTATCTTATCGCCGCTCATCCTATTCGGGAAGCCCTTTCCGTCGAACTGCTCGTGATGTTGATGACAGCACACATATGTATAACTTGAAAAGCCGTGGATTACCTTTAAGAATTTATAAACGCTATCAGGATGAGATACGTTTTTCTTATCTTCATCCATCGAATCAACAAACAAATCGTGAGCAAGCCCGGCGGCAACCACACCTTTTATGGTTTCGATCGCGTTAGCGGATTCGGAATAATAGCAAGTAGCCATCGCGCAAACGATGGTAGCTACGTTAACAGCGTGGAGGACACGCTTATCGTTAATGTTGTATAAGTTTATGAGACTAATAGGCTCACTTATCGAGAATCCGATATCGTCCACTATTGCATCAACAGTTTTTGATACCTCTACGATATTCACCGGCTTATTTTTTGCCACCGCGTTATAAAGATTACCGACAGCACCAAGAGCCAACGTCTTTGTTTCATCCTGAATCGCAGGTTTAATAATAACGTCTTCAAAAAAATCGTCTTCAATATACATTGTTGTAATACCGGTATTTTTAAGTCGCGAAATATACTGGCTGGAAATAACAGTGTTTGCTGGAAGAAGCACCGCTCCGTCCTGATTAAAAATAGTAACACCCAGTTTTTCGTTCGGTTGCAGGTTGTTAATCCCTATTAGTCTCATAACAAATCCTCCATAATGATTAGGTATTAATTAGTTTACCTTTTGCAAGTCATACCAAATATCCTTTTCGTAAATCCTAAACCGCAAAACCCGAAACTCATCATTAACCGAGCCGTCATCCGTCCACAGCTCCGCGAGGTTAATATAACGCACCCCGTTAATAATGTTATATGTCGTTCTCTGTCCACCTGATGACACTACAAAAATATTTTTTCCAGACTCCTTCAGCTTCACCATCACGTCTTGAAACAGCTCGAACTCCTTTTGCTCCCAGAAATGCTCCGGTGCGTAATCCATTTCGATAATAACATGATCCTTGCCCGAACCGGCAATATCATTATAAAAACGCTGCCACTGCGTTACGTCAGTGTTAATAATCCCACCCGACGCCGCGCTGATTGATATGACGGCGAAATTATCCTGCGCATAATACCCGTAGTTCTTATCCCAAACACGAACCGGCACGCCGATCCGAGGGTCAAAATCAATAGCTCCGCTGAAAAATCCTAGCCGCGACGACGCCGAAAAACTCTTCAGCACCTTCTTCTGAACATCAGCATAATTCGTTGGCTTAGCCGCACCGATACTCTCACCGCCACCCATGCTGACCCCGCTCAAAAACGTAATGTCATACATAGGCTCAGCCGGTGCGTAATCCAGCTTAACGTTCAGCAAATCCTTATACCGCGGCTGCTCAGGCAGCTTAACAGGCGTCTGATCAAGCGGATATACCGCTTCCAAGTTATCAAAAAACAACGTACCTGTTTTCGGTTCGGGACATTGCAACGACGCGATGTAAATGCGCTCTAGCCTAATCGGGAAAGAAGCCGCAGACGGTATCGTAGCGTAAACCGGCTTGAAGCC
>CAZJLW010000068.1:0-4318 GCA_964546895.1 uncultured Eubacteriales bacterium
ATTATGAGCAGAACAGTTACCCTTAGACTGTAAGCTTTTACACAAGACGAATAAAGTTAATCCCGAAGCATAGCACAGCCGCCAACTTACCTTGACGGCTGTTTTTTTCGGTTATTCGCTTCCCTACCGTTTCTTCAACCAAACAAACTCATTCACAATTTTTGTATAACTTTGAATAATTTTCACGACCTTCTCCGAAACATTCATATCTTGATAATCATGCACCACCGGCTTCACACTCGCAGCCGTTTTCGTAGCAAGCTCAACAGCTTGCATAATATGCGAGAACTCAATCCCTCCGATAACAACCGTCCCCTTATCCAGAACCTCCGGCCTTTCGGTCGATGTCCGTATCAGCACCCCCGCAAACCCAAGCAACGCACTCTCCTCCGATAATGTCCCGCTGTCGGACAACACACAGAACGCATTCTGTTGCAGCTTGTTATAGTCCAAAAACCCGAAAGGCTTCATCGACTGCACAAGCGGATGGAACTTAAACTCCCGCTTCTCAATAAACTTCATGCTTCTCGGGTGCGTCGAATAAATAACCGGCATATTATATGTCTCAGCGATTCTGTTGATAGCCGTCATAAGCGACAGAAAATTCCCTTCATTATCAATATTCTCCTCCCGGTGCGCCGACACAAGCACGTACTCCTTAGGCTTTAGCGCAAGCCTATCAAGAACATCACTCTTTTCAATTCCTTCTCTGTTTCTGCCAAGCACCTCCGCCATAGGTGAACCCGTGACATAAATATACTTCCCCTCGATCCCCTCCGACATCAGATACCGCCGCGAATGCTCCGTATACGGCAGATTAATATCCGCTATGTGGTCGACTATCTTACGATTGATTTCCTCCGGCACATTCTGATCGAAGCACCTGTTCCCCGCCTCCATATGAAAAATCGGCACCTTCAACCGCTTGGCACTGATAGCAGACAGCGCAGAATTCGTATCGCCCAAAATCAGCAACGCGTCCGGCTTTTCTTTCCCAATAAGCTTATACGACTTATCAATAATATTACCTATTGTCTGACCAACATCGTCGCCCACGCAGTCCAAATAATAATCAGGCTTTCTGATATCCAGCTCCTCAAAAAACACCTGATTAAGCGTATAGTCCCAGTTCTGCCCCGTATGTACCAAGATATGTTCGAAAAAAACATCACATGCGCGTATTACCTCCGACAGCCTGATTATCTCAGGGCGCGTCCCGATTATTGTCATTAGCTTAAGCTTATCATTCATTCCATGACCTCCGATTGGTTTTATATCAGTTTATGTTTTTAATCCTCATGCGTGATTGTCCCAAGCGGTTACACATTCCGCGCGGCTGTGTATAATATATAAAGCATACAGAGAGGATGTTATTAATGAAATTAGTACACACGCTGTTATTTTTATTAAGAGAAGCGCGCTTTGCAGAAGATTTGGAGTTCGCGAAGCAATGCCTATCGTCGCTTGAAAAAAGCACGTACAAGACGGTAGTCGTTTATAATCAGGGTTTTTGGAATAATAAACAGGTTGAGGAGTTTTTGAGCGGCTACGCGCTTGAGTGCGTAGTAATCGGCAACGGAGAAAATGTCGGCACGGTCGTAGGACGCCAAAGCTGTTTCAACGCCGTTTTTGAACTGTATCCCGACGCGGAGTTTGTCAGCGAAATTCATCTTGATATGATTTTGACGCACAACTGGGAGGATCCGCTTGTTGAGTATCTGGAAACGAACGACGAGCCGCTTGTCAGCTGCGGTATCGTCGACCAACACGGAGTGCTTAGCTTTATTCAAAGAACGGCAGAACGTCCGCCGAGCGCCGACCAAATGGACGAATATCTATCGAAGCTAAAGCTAAACACAGTAGTGCATGGCTTCACGAACCCGTGTATCCACAACGCAAAAATACTAAAGCTAACCGGCGGCTACAACCCGCGGTTTTTGACGGGCAAGCAAGCCTTCGAGGACGACAGTATGCTGCTCGGCTACTACTATTATTACGGAACGCGCGCGGCTTGGAAGCCGAAGGTATGTTACCGGTCGGTGGTTTATCACGCCGTCGCCGGACAGCGGCTCGGTATGGGCGACAGCGTAATGGTAAATTTCTCGGGGCTTGTTAAGCAATACGGCCTCATGGGACTTAAGAGCCTGTCGGAGCTTCATAAAAGCCAGTGGCATATAAATTTCTTTTCGGAGCAATATAATAAAATGTAGTACGGATATGTTTCCCCCACGAGTCGCATAGTCATATGCTACATGATTCGTGGGGGTTTTGTTTCTATTGCGACCGATTATTAGCTATGCTAAAATAATCCAAAATTGAAAATATTTAATATCTATTCATTTAGGAGGAGACTTAATTGAGGAACAAGCTATCGTACAAAATTATTACACCGTTCATAATTTTGATTTTTTTGGCTTCGTTTACTACGACTGTGTTAATCAACATCAATGCGATTAAATCGAACAGCAAAGCAATCCAAACACAGATCGCAAACATCGCTAACGCTGCTCAGGCAGATTTGTCAAACAAACTGGAGTACCCGCACCTAACGCTTAAAATGATTAACAGTTCCGTAAAGGCCGGTGTTCTGGATCTTAATAATCTGGACGACCTGAAAAAATATTTCTGGTACGCGACCGACCTCGAACCAAGCGTAAAATTTATCTACTACGGAAACAACGACGGGACATTTTTTGGAATAGACAAGATGGGTAACACACCGCAGCTTAAAGAAAAAAGCAGCCGCACGAATTTTATGCGGCAGGTACACACGATAAACTCCGTCGACAGCGTCGTCGACTACGGCAATGTCAAAGGAACCGAGTACGATACCGTTAACCGTTCATGGTACGTAAAAGGTAACGCTGTAAAAACCGAAGCGTGGACTGATGTTTACACATCTGTTTCTGACAACACTCTAGTCACCACGGCGATATGCCCCGTACTCGAAACAAACGGAAGCCTGCGCGGCGTGCTTTCTGTTGATGTTAAGCTTTCGAATTTCGTCGACTTCTTAAAGGATATCGATATAAGCGCGACCGGGCATAGTTTCGTTATCGAAAAAAGCGGCTACATCATCGGATCGTCCACGGACGAGCTGCCTTACGTCGAGGTTAACGGCAACCCCCAAAGGCTGAAAGCCGCAGAATCTTCCGACACGCTAATAAGCGGCGTGGCGAATTACGTACTTACAACATATAACGATTACAACAGCGTCCCCATTAACAAGCCGCTGCGTGCAAAAATAAATAACGAGAACGTATCATTCCTTGTCCTTAACGTAGTCAACAACGGCTTGGACATGCTCCTGTTTACTGCCATTCCCGAAAAGGACTTCATGGGCGACATAAACAGAAATACTATTACGTCGATTATCGTACTCATTATCGTAATGATCATATCTCTCATCGTAGGCAACATTATCGTCAAAGCCCAGACCTCAAAAATAACGCGGCTCGAAAACGCATCGAAGTCACTCGCCAAGGGCGACTTAAGCGTATCCATAACAACAAACTCGTCCGACGAAATCGGGCGGCTGTGCAACAATTTCGGAAGCGTCGTAGACACACTCAACTCGCTAAATACCGAGTTGACGCAGCTTTCTTCCGCTCATGAAGCAGGCGATTACGAATATCGTATTGACGAAACGCGTTTCGACGGGGCTTATAAGGATGTTGTTAACGGTATTAACAAAATGACTGAGATGTACGTCAATTATTTCCTTGACGTACTGAAAACCGTCGATGAGTTCGGTCAGGGCAATTTCGCGACGAGTAACCAAAAATATCCGGGCAAGCTGGATATCGGTAACACGATGATAGACCGTCTGAGGCATAACCTAGAGAATATTTCGCAAGAGATATCGAAGCTGGCGACCGCCGCTTTAAAAGGCGACTTGAGTACCCGGGCTGACACCAGCGGGGTTTCCGGCAGCTGGGCTGTGATTCTGAACAGGCTCAACGATGTTATGGAGGCCGTCCGTGTTCCGATCGATGAAGCGTCGGCCGTGCTTAGCGAAATGTCCAAGGGTAATCTTAACGTCAAGATGGAAGGCAGTTACGAGGGTTATTTCAATTCGATTAAAGAAGCGGTTAACTTTACGATGAAAGAGCTTTCCTCGTATATCGCCGAGATATCGGATATCCTCTCCGAGCTGTCGAAGGACAATCTAAACGTCGGCATAAACCGTCCGTACATCGGCGAGTTTTCGAAGATTAAGGATTCGATTAACAGCATAGCGCAAGCTTTTAGCGGCGTTATCTCCGAGATACGCAACGTCGCCGCGCAAGTCAACGACGGCGCGAAAACCGTAACCATT
>CAZJLW010000068.1:4418-17963 GCA_964546895.1 uncultured Eubacteriales bacterium
TTCCAGACGAATCTTTTGGCGCTTAACGCCGCCGTAGAAGCAGCTCGCGCCGGTGAACACGGCAAAGGTTTCGCGGTCGTCGCGGAAGAGGTTCGCAACCTCGCGTCCCGCTCACAGCATTCCGCCCGCGAAATAGATACGCTGATACAGGATACTATTGCGCGAATAAACACCGGCACACAAATCACCGCCGAAACAAGTGCCACGCTTACTAAGATTTCAGAAAACGTCAGCGAGGTTTCAAAGACTATCCTCAACATTTCAGAACAGTCTAAGAAGCAGGTCGGTACCGTTTCACAGATGTCTTTGAGCCTGTCAAAGATTTCTGATATCCTGCACAATACAACCGTTATTTCCGAGGGCAACAGAGATTCGGCCGCCGAGCTGTCGCAGCAATCTCAGACGCTTAGCAATCTGCTTTCGGAATTCAACCTTAAGGAATAGTTTTCCGTACAAAAATACCCGTGGTTGCGAAATCAACTCACGGGTATTTTTGCATTACCGCACCTTCTGAAAATACGTATCCGGTCTCTCCGGCTCAAACAACTCATCGCACCATATAAACGCAACCATATCGTTATCCCCGACGTTCTCTATCGAATGCGTGTATCCAACAGGCACATCGATAACCTCAGGCTCATCCCCCGAGACATAGTATTCCGTTATATCCTCCGTACCAATAAGCCGGAACCGCACCACGGCGCTTCCCGCCACTACCAGAAACTTCTCAACCTTAGTATTATGCCAATGGTCGCCGCGTACAATGCCCGGCTTAGTCACGGACACCGACACCTGACCGAACATATTGTTTTTGATGCACTCGCAAAAAAATCCCCGCGCGTCTGATTTTTTTTCGAGTGCGTAAGAAAAGTTATCCTCGGGCAAATACGAAACATACGTCGCATAAAGCTTTCTGTCGAACCCGCCCTCAAACGACGGAATAACCAACGTCCGCCTGTTCTCCCGAAACGCCCGAATCTTTTCCGCAAGCTGCCCAAGGCTAACCGTATCAACCGTCGATACTTCGCAGAATCCCTTTTCGATGCAGCCAATAAACGCATTCACAACATCGTCAACATACACAAGCCGCAGCACCGTCTCACTGTTATCAATGCGTATATCAATATCCCTCGCTACATTATGGCAAAACGTCGCTACTACCGAGTTATAGTTGGGCTTACACCATTTGCCGTAAACGTTCGGCAATCTATAAACATAAACAGGCGCCCCGGTTTCGCGTGAATACTCAAACAGCGCGGTTTCCATCGCCCGTTTACTTTTACCGTATGGCGAATCGTTCTCAGCCTGAACGGACGAACTCGCGACGATCGGGCAGTTATTTCCAAAATGCTTAAGTCTTCCGATTATATGGCATGTCAGCTGATTATTTCCTTTCTCGAACTCATCATCATTTTGCGGGCGGTTAACACCCGCCAAATGGAATACGAAATCGCAACGCTCCAAAAACCCGTCAAGCTCGCTCTCCTCCGTATCAACATCATACAGCAGCAAATCGTCATAGCCTTCGTTTCGAAGCTGCGCCACCAGATTCTTACCGATGAACCCTTTGTAGCCCGTAACCAGAATCTTCATCGGCCACCCCTCCAGTTTTCAAGCTCATTTCGTATGAAATCCAGCTTAAGCAGCAGCTCGATCGTCTCTTCCTTATTAAGTCGTTTCGTATTATGCGAAGTATAATCGCTCGCGGTAATGGCAGAGTCGGTACCCGTACTAAAATACTTGTCGTAGTTCAAATCACGTTTATCCGGCATCACCCTGTAGAAATCGCCCATGTCAACGGCCTTTGACATTTCCTCCTTAGTCAGAAGCGTCTCGTATATTTTTTCGCCGTGGCGTATGCCTATTTCTTTAATCTCGTTGTCGGCGTGAAACAGCTCCTTTAGCGCACCGGCAAGTGTGTTTATCGTACAGGCCGGCGCTTTCTGCACAAACAAATCCCCCGGCTGTCCGTTTTCGAACGCAAAAAGCACCAACTCCACGCTATCGTCTAAGCTCATCATGAACCGCGTCATTTCGCCGTAGGTTATCGTAAGCGGCAGACCGGCCTTTATCTGCTCGACAAACATCGGTATTACGCTGCCGCGCGAAGCCATTACATTTCCGTAGCGCGTGCCGCATATCGTCGTCGCGTCGGTTGTTCTAGACTTAGCGACAAACACCTTCTCCATCATCGCCTTCGAGATACCCATAGCGTTAATCGGATACGCCGCTTTGTCCGTGGACAGGCAAATAACCTTTTTAACACCCGAATCTATCGCCGCGCACAAAACATTTTCCGTACCCAGCACGTTAGTCTTAACCGCCTCGACCGGGAAAAATTCGCAAGACGGCACCTGCTTTAGCGCCGCCGCGTGAAAAATATAATCTACGCCGTACACGGCATTTTTTATGCTTGAATAATCCCTTGTATCTCCGATATGAAACTTTATTTTGTCATTTTTATATAGCCTTCGCATATCGTCCTGTTTTTTCTCGTCCCTTGAAAACACACGTATTTCCTTAATATCCGTATATAAAAAACGCTTAAGCACAGCGTTACCGAAAGAACCGGTTCCGCCTGTGATAAGCAGTGTCTTATCCTTAAACATTTTAACTCGTCTCCCTTCTCCGGTTTTTTTATTATATTCACGACAAAGAGAAAGCGGACTAGGTTTTTTGTTAAACCATGTACAAGTCATTCACCATTTGTACCAGTTTTTCATATTATTCAATAGTAGCGTTCTATGACGTTACGACACGATTCTCACAGAAAGGTGTGACATTAATAAATGAACGATCTTTGGAAACTACAGTCTAAAAATAGATTGTTTTATTCAAACCTTGATCTTTACAGCAGCAAAAGCCGCCGCGACGATTACGACGACGAGCGATTCACCGCCAGAAGTAATCAACCAAGCAGAAGCGCAGCTGACGATACCGTTTATGCGATGAGTTCTGACATGAACCGTGGCAGAAGACAGCCAAGATACAGCGACGAGTTACAAGTCGACGAAGCATCCTGGAGCGATTTTGTCCGCAGACACAGCAAAAACAGAGAAGACGACAGCTATTACAGCGACTGCAAAGGCAGAAGACGCAGAAGAAAACCCAAACCGTGCCAGGAGCATTGGTACGACGACAGGTACGAAGACGATCGTTATGACGACGACTATGACGACTACGACGATTACGACAGAGAATATTACGACAGAGACGACTATGACGACTTCGACGACGATTTTGACTGTCCTCACCGCCACAAACATCATCATCGCAAATGTTGCTGCTGCCACTGCAGAAAAAGGCATTGCAGAAGAGGCCCGACCGGCCCCACCGGCCCGACCGGCCCCACCGGACCCACCGGCCCGACCGGCCCAACCGGCCCTGCCGGAGTCGTAGGTTTCACCGGCCCCACCGGTCCTACCGGCCCCACCGGCCCTGCCGGAGTCGTAGGTTTCACCGGCCCCACCGGTCCTACCGGCCCCACTGGTGCTGCCGGAATCTCCGGACTTACCGGCCCCACAGGTCCTACCGGCCCGACCGGTCCCGGCGCAGTTTTAGGCGGAATACAGGCGCAGCTGTTCGGCACGGGAAGCGCAGGAGTCCCGGTCAACGGACGTATTGTATTCAACAGCGTATTGAACGACCAGAGCGCTTTTATTAGCTACAACTTTGGCACAGGCCAGTTCACGATAACCAGACCGGGTAACTACCTTGTTGCGTGGTCGGTTGCAACGGACGGCTCGGCTACAAGTCCCGAAATCAACTTTGCACTGGCGGTTAACGATGTGCCGTTCGCGGTCAGTTCCAGTCCTATTGTTACAGGTCAGGTTTCCGGCGACGCGCTGTTAACAATCGGAACCGTTCCGGCTAACGTCACTTTGATTAATACAAGTGCTGATGTGGTTACGTTGTCTTCACTTGTTGCTGTTCAAGCTAATCTTGTTATCGTACAAGTAGCGTAATGCTTATAACAAGGAGAAGGAGGGCTTAACTTGAGTAATACAGCATTAGAATTACAACGCACCATAGACGGAACTATCGATACCGGTGAAACTGTTATTTTTGATGTAGTTACATTTATTGCGGGTAACGTAATTTACAACCCGGCTACAGGAACAGTAACGTTCACCCAACCCGGCAGGTATGCGATTAACTGGTGGGTTGCTACACAAACCTCAGTATCTGCTACAGGCATTGAGTTTGCGATAGCTACGTCTCAAGGAGATTTTGTCGAAGGTGCGTCCCCGATAAAAACCGGCGAGGTTACCGGTTTTGCCATAATCGAAACAACTTCACCCGGCGTTACAATGACGCTGGTTAACGCGACAGGTTCACCGATTGTTTTAGCTTCAATCGTTCCGATTAAAGCTACGTTAACGGTTGTAGAACAGAACCTCGCAGGTGCAACAGGCGATACAGGGCCTACCGGTCCTACCGGCCCCACCGGTGCGACTGGCGCCACCGGCCCCACTGGTCCTGTCGGCGATACAGGTCCCACCGGTCCCGTAGGCGCAACTGGCGACACTGGCGCTACCGGACCCATCGGTCCCACTGGCCCCACCGGCTCCGTAGGTGCTACCGGTGCCACAGGCCCCGTAGGTGCTACCGGCGATACAGGTCCCACCGGCCCCGTAGGTGACACTGGCCCCACCGGCCCCGTAGGTGCAACCGGCGCAACCGGTCCCGTAGGTGCTACCGGTGACACAGGTCCCACCGGACCCGTTGGCGCTACTGCCCCAGTTATATTAGGAAAATAACCTGCCGTATCACACGCCATGACTCAACACATCGGAGAATTTAAACCGAATGGTGATGTTGCCATTCTCATGCACTTTAATGAAGTCAATAAGCTGGACTATGACTTCCCTAGATAATTTATCTATCGTTCCATATTTGCAAAACGCCGCGAGGATAGAGTCTTCGGTATCTACTCTATTTTGAATTGCTTCCTGCTCGGTTGTAAGGGTTTGAATAGCCGCCTTAATAACAGCGACTTGCCGCTCGTAATCCTCGCTCATGTGTCGGTAATCATCGTGGGTGATTTCGCCGTCTTTCCAGTCCTGATAGATGGATTGTTTGTATCTCATAATCTTTGCGAGTTCTTTTTCTTTCGCGGATATCAACTCATCAATTCTTGTTGATGTATTCTTTTGCGGCGGAGCCGCGTTAAGACGCGACATAGTTTCACCAAAGCTTACTGCAATATAAATCTGTTGCCGAATGGCATATAAAACCGCAGCTTCAAGCGGATTATGTTTGATAGAATGTTTTGTGCAGGCCGTTTTTGATTGATCTTTATATGTACGGCAAAAATAATATACCGTCCCCTTGACCTCACTGCGTGTCATAGACTTGCCGCAATCGGCACAGCGTAGAAAACCACTAAACAGATAAAGCCTACTCTGACGCGGAGCGGTGCGCGTATCGCGTTTGAGCAATTCCTGCGCCTTGTTAAATGTTTCACGATTTATAATAGCCGCGTGTGTATCCTCAACAACAAACCAATCCTCCTGCGGCACTTGTTCCTGCTTATGGACTTTGTAGCTTTTCACCCGCTGCCGCCCCTGAACCAAATCTCCGGCATACACACGGTTTTTTAAGATATCACCCACTGTTTTTGCACTCCAAAGGGGCTTGCCGTCTGCATGGGGATTGTAATAACTCATGCCCTTACTTCTCTTGTAATGCGCCGGGCATAATATCCCGCGACTGTTAAGATTGCGTACGATCGCACTTTTACTCATGCCGTCAAGAAACCATGCAAAAATACTCCTCACAACATCAGCTGCTTCCTGATCTATTATTATGGCATGTTTATCGTTCGGGTCTTTTATGTAGCCGTACGCGGCAAACGAGCCGATAAACTCGCCGCTGCGCCGCTTGTAATCAAACACCTGCCGTATCTTCTTAGACGTCTGATAGCAGAAGTTATCGTTCATAACATTAGTAATCGGAACAAGGATACTCGAAACACTCTCAGGATTCCGGTAGCTGTCAATATTTTCCGCTAGGCTTATAAACCGCACATTCATCTGCACGAATAGGTTTTCAATTAAGCTCCCCGCGTCGCTGTAATTACGGGACAGCCGTGAGAGATCCTTTACTATTACGCAATTTATTTTCTTCGACATGACATCGGCAATGAGCCTTTGAAAGCCTTCGCGGTTAGTATCCGTGCCGGTGCAGCCGTCATCTATATACGGTGTTACACATGAGAACTCGTCCGCATGTCTGCGGCAATACTCATCAAGCAGCTTACGTTGATTTTTGACGCTGTTGCTCTCGTCGGCTCCCTTTCCCAAATCCTCTCTGGAAAGACGTATGTAAATACCTGCGTAAAAGATTGCGGTATTTTCTGATGTAAAATTTTCTATCACATGCCCCCGGTTTTTTGTACGCGCCATGCTTTAACACTCCCGTCGTGATTACAAGCCGCTGCGCTTACGCAGCAAAAGAGCCGTAAACGTATCTTGCAGTGTTGCGGCGTCTTCAGCAAACTCCAACTTCACCCCGATGTCTCCGACACGAAAGCAGTACGGATTTTTTATCGCATCCAAAAGACGTGTCACTCGCTGCTCCTGCGGGACGATATTATCAAATGTAAAGCCAGTCACGTCAGCCGGCTCAGCCTTACCCACATGCATACGTTTCGCCTCCCCGCTTCAACTGTATGAAAGCCGCTGATTGTCCTATGAATAAACACAAGGCGGCGGCATGTCGAGACTACACGAGCGCAACCGATTGACATATTTTCTACAACATGTTATATTACCGAGCAAGAAGTTAGGAAATAATGTACAATTATTTCCAAAAGAGGAAGGTGTTACCGTTAATAGCAGAAAGGAGACAAAAGGGATGACGAAAAAAAAAATCGTCGTAGCCGGGGCGGGGTATGCAGGAGTATTAACCGCCAAAAAAATTGCTAAAAGTGTAAAAAAACGAAAGCTAACGGAACAAGTCGAGATTACTATCATCGACAAAAACCCGTTCCACACAATGCTTACCGAGTTGCACGAAGTAGCCGCATGGCGTGTAGAGGAGGACAGCATAAAAATCAACTTAAAGCGTGTGTTTGCCGGGCGCAACGTTAACGTTGTCATGGACAGCATACAGTCTGTGGACTACGACACGAAAAAGGTAGTCTGTGCAGGCAATACATACGGGTATGATTATTTGGTCATGGCTACCGGATCGCAGCCGATTTTTTACGGTGTCGAAGGTGCAAAGGAACACTCGTTCACACTATGGTCATACGAAGACGCAATTGTTTTACGCGAGCATATAATGAAGATGTTCCGGCTGGCGGCCTGCGAACCCGACCTTAACAAAAAGCGAGCCTTGCTCACATTTATTGTAGTAGGTTGCGGCTTCACGGGTGTTGAAATGGCCGGTGAGCTTGCGGAGCTAGTGCCTATTTTGTGCAACCGCTTCGAGATCGATCCAAGCCTAGTCACGATGATTAATATGGATATGCTGAGCAGGGTGTGCACCATCTTCCCTGAGAAGCTGTCCGCAAAAGTACAGCGCCGTCTGGAAAAAAACCACGTGCAAGTATTGCTAGGCACAAACACTACGTCAATCGGCAGCGATTATGTCGAGTACACACGTAACGGCGAAACAAAGAGGGTATCTACTAATACCGTCATCTGGACGGCGGGAGTAGAAAGCTCGGAGCTTGCGAAGGATTCTTCCGAAAGGCTTGGCAACGCGCCGCGCGGACGTATCCAAACCGACCACTACCTACGCGCGCAGAACGACCCAAGCGTTTACATAGGCGGCGACAACATCTTCTTTATTCCCAAAGGCGAGAAGGACGCAGTACCGCAAATGGTCGAAAACTGTGAAGCATGTGCCGATACTATCGCACATAACATACTGTGTGAGCTGACCGGCAAAGGTGAGCTTGAAGCATACACTCCGAAATTTCATGGAGCTATGGTCTGCGTTGGGGGGCGCTATGGTGTGGCTCATGTCGGCTTGCCCGGAAAATTCTTTGGGCTGCCGTCGTTTTTGGCGATGCTTTCTAAGCATTTTATCAATGTGCTGTACTTCATTCAGGTTCTGGGTTGGAACAAGGTTTTCTCGTACTTACGGCATGAGTTTTTCACCGTGCGAGACTGCCGCAGCTTTGTGGGCGGTCATCTCTCGAACCGATCGCCAAGCTTTTTCCTAGTACCGCTGCGCATTTTCCTTGGGTGCTACTGGCTTTATGAAGGGCTTGTAAAAGTTGGCGAGAAATGGCTCGAACAACCGATGCTCACCGGATTTTTCCTAGGAGCAAACAAGTTTTATGAGAACATCATGAACTCCGCCGCAGGTTTGGCAGTTGATGCATCATCAGCCGCTTCCGGAGCGGCTGACGCCGTTACATCCGCATCAGGTGAGACGACTGCATATGTGGGCGATTTGATTTTTCGTTTTGATCTGCTTAATCAGTTCAGGTTTATTCTTGTCAATGCCGGGGAGTATGCGTTTAAGGTTCAGGTAGGCTTGGTTGATTTGATTGTGAACTGGGTGATTCTGCCTTCGGCTAATATGCAGATGACTTTCCAGATTATAATCGTTGTCATGGAGATACTCATCGGTCTTGCCTTGATTGGCGGGTTATTCACCACACCGGCTTCGGTGGCATCGTTAATGCTCCAGCTTATGTTCCTTACCAGCACAGGGCTTTACATGACTTCGTGGTGGATGTTATTTGCCGGGTTCGCAATGTTGTTTGGGGGCGGACGGGTATTCAGCCTTGATTATTACGTAATGCCTTGGCTAAAAAAGAATTGGAAAAAAGTACGATTCGCTCGGAAGTGGTACCTCTATCATGACTGATAATTCTACTAACACCGAATGGCTGCTTGTAGATGAAGCCAAGCAGCAAACGGTCGAAACTGTTACACGGGTTCTTTGCAACGCCCCCAGCCCTGTTACGGAAATGACCAGCCATTTGGCCGCCGCTCAGGGTAAAGGTGTACGCACTTTGTTACTGCTTTACTCCGCGATGAATACGGACGGCCTTGTGCCGCACGATGCCGTACGCGCGGCCGCCGCCATAGAGTTGTTTCATATGGCGAGCTTGGTGCATGATGATGTCATTGACGACGCGCCGCTGCGCCGCGGTATCCCGACGGTTCAGCACAAGTTCGGCAGAAAACGAGCCGTCATTTGCGGTGACTATCTGCTGTGTCTCGCCGCTTCGCTTGTTACGCCGCTGCACTCGAATTATCATGAACAAGCCGACCTGCTTACGACGTTTACGTCCGCTATAAGCCGTACTTGTCTGGGCGAGCTTAACCAGTTTCGCAACAACCGCAATCTTGAGCTTTCGATCCCCGACTATCTGCGCATTGTGGCGGGCAAAACAGCGTCGCTGTTTTATGTATCTGCACTGGCCGGTGCTACGGTAGCTAGGTACGACCGCGAGCAGACAATGCGTCTGGCTCGCTTCGGACGGTATTTGGGTATGGTGTTTCAGATTGTGGATGATTGCAAGGACTACGAATTCAGCGAGGGCGAAGCCCTAAAAACGGTTGGCAAGGATATATCCGAAGGAGTAGTTACCCTCCCACTAATCTATGCCTTAAAAGGCTCGCCGCAGCTTTGCGGGCTGGCAAAGGAAGCCTTTGTCGATGCTCAGTCGGCAAAGCTACTGGTTCGTGCGGTTTGTGACGCCGGCGGAACGAACCATGCCCGTAATCTAGCCACTCGCTATGTTGTTAAAGCGAGAGATTTGCTTCATGCTTTCCCCCCAAAAAAAGCCCAGCTCCTGCTCGAATTATTAAGCAAAAGCATGGGCGCGACCAGTGTTTTTTAAACCCTCAAAATAAAAAAGGAGACGAATTATTATGAAAAAAATTATTAATGTACTTACGACGGTTGTTTCTGCAACAGTTATCTTCACCGGGTGCTTAAGCTCTACCCCTCCGGCGCCGTACACCGCGCCTCCCGCCGCCACTCCGACTGCGGCGGCAACTGCGGCCGCAACTCCTGCCACTGCGGCTACTCCGGCGGCTTCTACCGGCCAAAATACCGACGCGGTAACCTCAGCCTCGCCGAAGGAATCCAGCAATCCAGCTGATATCATTAAAGGGCTTTCCAGCACCGGCTACTGGATTTTCTCAGTGCTTAGTGATGTAACATTAACAGAACCGATCAACGTAGACGGCAAATTCCACAGAAACGACGACGCTGCTACGCCGCCGTACCGTAAGTTCGCACTCTATGCTCAAGACGCTGACCGTAAAGTAACCGCTAACTATACCGTAACCGTTCCGCAGATGAATGTTACCTCACCTAACTTCCGCATTCAGCAAGGTACGCTTAAGGGCAACGTATTCGTAAACGCAGAAGGCTTTGAGATTGTTAAGACTACAATCGACGGCAACCTTACTTTTGCTACACAGGCTCAAATGGATTCTGCCAAGCTGACCGACGGTACTGTAACCGGCAAGGTTTCAGTTGGCGCCGCCACAGATGCAGTAACCTCCGCTTCGCCAAAGGAATCGAGCAATCCTGCTGATATCATTAAGGGGCTGTCAAGCAGCGGTTACTGGATATTCTCCGTGCTTAGCGATGTAACCTTAACCGAGCCGCTCAACGTAGACGGCAAATTCCACAGAAACGACGATGCTACTACGCCGGCATACCGCAAGTTCGCTTTATATGCACAAGACGCTGACCGCAAGGTTACTGCGAACTATACCGTGACCGTACCGCAGGTTAATGTTACCTCACCTAATTTCCGCATTCAACAGGGTACTGTCAAAGGTAACGTACACGTAAACGCCGAAGGCTTTGAAATCGTCAAGACTACAATCGACGGCAACCTTACTTTTGAGACGCAGGCGCAAATGGATTCTGCCAAGCTGACGGACGGCACCGTAACCGGTAAAGTTTCCGTAAAATAATCTGTTATGGATAAAAGGCGCGTGTTGAGTCGTAGCGATGTTATTTTGATACTGTCGTTATTACTTATTGCTTTGCTGTTTATTGCAGTCCGCAAATACTACTCATCCAAAGGCGGCGCAGTCTGTCACGTCACATACGAGCGTAAAGTCGTAATGACTGTGCCGCTGGATAAGGATCGGATTTTTTCTGTTGAGAAGCTGCCAAACGTAGTTATTGAAGTGCGAGACGGGCGTATAGCGTTTACACATTCCGACTGCCCTGATCAAATCTGCGTACGTACCGGATTTATCGGAGAACACGGGCAGTTCGCCGCATGTCTGCCGAATCGTATAGCGCTTCGCATCAGCAAGGAAGGCGGCGAAAACACACCGGATACGGTGGTGCAGTAGCACATTATGCCGCTCGGTTGGGATTGGAGTAAAAAACAGAATGAAGAAGTGGCTTTTGATAGCTGTTGTAAATCTCATGGTGTTACTGTCAGCCTGTTCGGGCAGGTATCAAAAATTCCAGGCCAATTACACCGGAAGCTTTGATATTAACACTAACATTATAGCATTCGCTCGTTCAAAGGCTGAGTTTGACAGAGTATCACAGGCTGTAAGCGAGCAGATTGAGAAGGATAATAGGCTCTTCGACATCTACAACGGCTACGACGGCACAAATAACATGAAAACCATAAACGATAATGCGGGCGTTGCTCCCGTAGCTGTAGACACGGCTATCCTTGACTTGCTGGAGTTTTCAGTCCAAGCTTATAACATCACCGGCGGCACTGTTAATGTTGCGATGGGGCCGGTGCTGCATGTCTGGCATGATTATCGTACGTGGGGCAACGCGGACAAAGAAACAGCAACACTGCCGCCTATTGACGAGCTGCGAAGGCTGGCCGGGAATACTGATATAGGTAATCTTGTGATTGACAGGCAGGCGGGTACCGTGTTTCTTACTCAGCCCGGCATGTCGCTTGATGTTGGGGCTGTGGCGAAGGGGTTTACGGCGCAGCGCGCGCTGGATGTTGCTAGAAACGCCGGGATTAAGTCAATCCTCATAAATATGGGCGGTAATGTCGTAACGTACGGGAAGCCACTGGACGGGCGCGACCGCTGGGCGATTGGGATTCAGAACCCCAGCACCGTTAGCGACAACCGCGATCTTCTTGATATTGTGTATAAAAACGACATCGCTATTGTTTCAAGCGGAGACTATCAGCGGTTTTATACCGTGGACGGTCAGAACTACAATCACATCATCGACCCTCATACTCTAATGCCTGCGAAGCGATTTTCCCATGTTACCGTGCTGCATCCTGATTCCGGTATGGCTGACCTACTCTCCACTGCTATTTTTATTCTACCGCAGGAGGACGGGCGGGCGCTCCTCGAGCAAAACGGTGCGGAAGGTTTGTGGGTAAATCTTGACGGTTCAATAGAATACACTGATGGTTTTGCAGCTGTTTCCCAGAAGTTCGGCGGATATTCTGCGAAGGATTAAATAAATAAAAAGTCGGCTATGAAAATGACATTTTCATAGCCGACTTTTTATTTACAGCAAATATTTAATACTACCGAGCCAGATACACGCGGCATACGGCACAAGAATCGTTAGGAAGTTGATGATTGCCATGAAGAACGTCTCACGCTTGTCCTGGTGTTCCAGAAAGCGCCTGATATTTTTGTTTACAGGGATAAGGGTAAGCAGCATTAGCAAAGTAAATATCGGAATAACCTGTAATACGGACGCAATCGCGATAAATACATAGGCTGTTATGTAAAGTAACCTGTAAAGCAGTAATGATTTCTCCACGCCGATATAAAACGGCAGCGTGTATCTGCATACCTCGACATCCTCCTGCACATCACAGATGTTGTTGGCAAGCATAATATTGGCAATGCAACAAATAAGCGGCATCACAACAATGCCGAAGGAGATAGCCTCCATCCAGTCAAGCGTTACGATAAGCCGGTTGAACTCAAATATAAGTTCTACAATCGGATGATTTATTTCCACCGCTATGAACGGGATGCAGATGCCCATAACTGTACCGGAAACCAGCTCGCCGAAAGGCGTACGTGATATA
Source organism: uncultured Eubacteriales bacterium (assembly GCA_964546895.1). Lineage (GTDB taxonomy): Bacteria > Bacillota > Clostridia > Lachnospirales > CAZJLW01 > CAZJLW01. The sequence continues at coordinate 17,401 of CAZJLW010000068.1, forward strand.
GGCAAAAACCCGTAGTTATAAATAATCCCTACGCCAAAACAAAACATACCTACCAGCAAAACAATGATACTCGATATAGACACAAGGTAAACACCAAGTGCTACAGCCGACATTCCCATAAACGTGATGAGCGCAATCGATACCGTGTCGCTGTAATGCGGTTGCCTCCCTGTTTGCCTATGTCCCACGTGGTTGTTAAGTGCTGTGGTTGTCATATCAAATAGCAGCATCGCCACAAAAAACACAAGTGTCTGCTTGCGTTTGATAGAACCAAACCGGTACATCATATAGCCTATTCCTACAAAAAAAGGGAATACACTTGCGATCTTCGTGCTGATTTCGACATAGCTTAGAAAATTCTTAATAGCTTTCATATACTGATCTCATCCCATCTCTTTTTTAATGACTTATTATATTTCAAATCTTGTCCAACCGCAACATCCCCCGAAATAATCCATTACGCAACTACAGAGGTTTTGATGTTTTCCTTAAATAACCGTGGCTACAGGACCCACCGGTCCAGTAGGCGCTACAGGACCCACAGGCCCAGTCGGTGCTACAGG
>CAZJLW010000069.1:0-12310 GCA_964546895.1 uncultured Eubacteriales bacterium
GGCTTTGTGACCACGGAGCAAAGCTTATACTGGATTGGGTAGATGAAAATATGTTAAAATCACGTTACGACATTGACCCGCTATGGACTGTGCTAAAAGAAGGAGGGCCGCTTCACGCCCGAGGGCAGCTGGACGGGTTTATTGAGCGCTTGAAAAACACTCCGAGGGAGTATGGTATTGAGCTGCTCAAAAAAATGTATCCGAATGGAGGACGAGGTAATGGAGATTAACAGCATCAAAGAACAAATATGCGACATATGCCATAAGATGTGGCAGCTTGGCTGGGTAGCGGCGAACGACGGAAACGTGAGTGCGAAGTTGCAAGACGGTACGTTTCTAGCAACGCCGACCGGTATCAGCAAGAGCTTCATCACTCCCGAAAAGCTTATCAGAATCAATGCAAAAGGCGAGGTTTTGGAAGCGCTTGACGGCTACAGACCTTCAAGCGAGATTAAGATGCACTTGAAATGCTACGAAAAACGCGATGATGTGGGCGCAGTAATCCACGCCCATCCGCCGGGTGCGACGGGCTTTGCGGTTGCTCACCGCCCTATGGACATGTACAACATGATAGAGGACGTTGCGGTTATAGGTGCGGTTCCGCTTACGCCTTACGGCACGCCGAGTACCGTCGAAGTGCCGAACGCTATCGAGCCCTACTTAGACGAGCATGATGTCATGCTGCTCGAAAACCACGGTGCGCTTGCCGTCGGCAGCGATGTCGTGACCGCGTTCTATCGTATGGAAAGCTTGGAGCTATGGGCTAAGATTACCATTAACGCTATAATCTTAGGCGGCAGTCATGATATCAGCCGGGAGAATATCCAGAAGCTTATCGATTTACGCTCGTATTACGGGGTTACGGGTAGGCATCCTGGGTATAAGAAGTTTGAACGTGAGGAAGAAAAGCCTACGGATAAATAGGCTGTTATTTTTATGAGAAGAAACCGTCTGCGGCTTACAGCAAAGCTAGACTGCCATGTACAAAAAAAGCCACGCACTCACGGAGTTCAGCCGTGATCATGCGTGGCTTTTTAATAACCTTCTCACATATATAACCAAAAAGTATCTTTCACATATACTATAGCAAATAAAAAAAGAGGTGGATAATACTATGCAAGATAACAATTTTTCCAATGTCCGGGTGTTGCACGCAGTCCCTGACGCGCCTAATGTCGACGTGTACGCAAACGGAATGTTACTGGCTAAAAATATTGCGTTTGGTGAAATAACAGACTACAAACAAGTATCCAAAGGTGCATACGAAATAACAATTTATCCCACAGGCACCATGACGAATCCTGTTGTCAGAGAAATGCTTACAGTAAACGACAATCAAAACTTTACTGCAGCAGCCGTCGGAACACTCAGTACCATTAGCGGATTGGCAATCACGGATTCAAATCAACAAATGGAAACAAACAAAGCTCTTGTTCGATTTATTCATTTATCCCCAGATGCGCCTGCTGTAGACATTACACTGCCTGACGGAACTGTTTTGTTTCGAAATGTTTCCTTCAAGCAAGCAACACGGTATATTTCAGTGACTCCTACCACCTATACTTTGCAGGTTAGGCCCACAGGGGAATCGACAGTTGTTTTAACTGTGCCGAATGTGGCAGTCGACGCAAATAAATTTTACACTATTTATGCATTAGGACTCGTAGGAAGTACGCCTCAGTTGCAAGCATTGGCGGTACTGGATTATGAATAATTAAAGATTAATTATATGTTCGGCACTAAACATTCCGAATTTTTAATCAGCTTAGTGCCGAACGTATAGTTTAGCCGTTTTTATATCTCAATTCTTAAACAGTTCGTATAACACGTCGGCAATTCCTCCGGAAGCTTCACCGTAAGCACACCGAACTCCTGCGCGAAAGGCACGCTGCCTACGCCCAGCAGCTTAACCGATTTAACCTTTTCATTAATAAAGCTCTTCAATACGGCGACCCGGTTGTCCGGCGCTTTCATCATAAATGCATAGACAGCCCCGTCTTTTGTAGTAAATTTATAATCCGAGCTGTTCCAATCGGTCTTGACTTCCTTAAACCCTTCGATAAGCACACGTGTGTCGCCTTCGCCGGAAATTCTCCACGGCCTCGTACCGTAGACACCCTCGCTGCAAACCGCAAACCACGAAGCCAGCCCATTCAAAATATAAACCGTCTCGTCATCAAGCGAGCCGTCAGGCCGTTGCAGCACGTTAAGAAGCATCGTGCCGTTCTTGGAAATAATATCAATAAGCATCTCGATAATATGCCCCGGCTTTTTAAATTCCTGTCTTACATCGTAGAACCAGTTACCGGTACAAGTGTCCGTCTGCCACGGTTCGGGGAGGATATCGGGCAGCTGGCTCTTTTCGATATCAAGCACGCCGACCTTGTAAATCTCGGGGCGTCTGTCTTTTTGGTTGTAGACTGCGCGGTTTTCGCCATGCTTGCCGATCGAGGTGTTGTACAGATATGCAACCGCTTCAAGACCCGTCCTGTACAGCGGATCGCTGTGGTTAGGATCAAAATGAACGCCCCAACCCTCGCCGGTGCTTGCGAACGGCAGACCGCCGTCCGTATATAGCAATTCCGGCTGGAACTTGTCAATAACTTCCTTCATGACGGCTAGCCAGTAGTCATGGAACTTTGTATTGGTCGTGTACCACGGACGTGCATTCGTATCCGTGCGGCCGACGTTATGCTCGCCGTTGTCGAGGTAAAAATCTCTGTACGCGGGATCATTGCCGTCGTACGGTACGCCCTCATATGCACCGTAAGCGTCGCAGCCCTTGTTCACCCTCCACCATGCAAACGTAGCCCCCAAATGCTCGGTTAATCCGAACGGCAAGCCGAACTTGTCGGCGGCTTTTTTCCACAGCCCGCAAATATCCTTCATGGGGCCTACTTTGGTGGAATTGAACCTGTTCAGCTCGGAAGCATAGTTAAAATAATGGTCGTGGTGCATCGCCTGACCTACGAAATATCTGGCACCGGCTTTGTAATATAAGCTCATCAAGCCTTCGGGATCGAATTTTTCGGCTTTCCAGAGTGCGCAAATATCCTTGTACCCGAATTTTGACGGGTGTCCGTAGTGCCTTAGGTGGTAGTTATACTGCGGCGTACCTTGTATGTACATGTTCCTCGCGTACCAGTCACCGAACATCGGCACGCTCTGCGGCCCCCAGTGGCTCCAAATGCCGAATTTTGCATCGCGGAACCAATCCGGACAGCGGTACTCCATCAGTGACGCGAATGTTGCTTCAAATTGCTTACTCATTAAACAACAACTCCCTTCTTTAAAATAATATTCGCATACAACGCGCTTTCGCCCGTCGCTATTACGCAATACGCTTTCTTGGCGCGCTCATAAAAACTAAACCGTTCGACGTTTTCGATTTTTACGTCGCCATACCCCGCAATAATCTCTTTATAACTATCCCAAATTACCGGTACAACCGTGTCGCCTTTAACAACCTCCATCAGCGTAACGGGACACTCCACATATGTATCAAGCGGAAACAATTGCAGCACGGCCTTCAAAATCTCCGGCACATCATGACCGTCCAGCCGCACAAGCCGCTGCGCTATTGCAGCCGCCGGAAAATTCCCGTCAGCTATAACTATCTCATCACCGTGACCCATTTCCATGAGAATTTTCAGCAAATCCGGCGACAGAACCTTTGGTATACCCTTAAGCATTGATTACTCCCTCCATATCCCACAAATCTTCCCAGCCGTTAGCGCCTTCCCAGAGAAACACTTGCCCCTTGATAAGACGGCAGTTTCTATCTGCTTTGGCGAGCCTCGCCATCTCATCATCACTGAGCGGATCCTCCGTCATGCACTTAAGATTACTCCGGTACTTACTCTCGTCCACCGAAAACGGAATCGGCAGCTGCCCCCTCTGCACCGCCCATTTCAAGCAGACAATCGCCGGGTGTACGTTATGCGCCTTGGCGATTTCCACGACCTCGGGCATTTCGATATCAACGACGTCGTCCGCGGTTTTATCCCGGTCGGGACGCTTCGGCGAGCCGATCGGACAGAAGCCGATAGGCGCGATATCGCGCTCGACGCAGTACCCGAACAGCTCCGGCTGCTGAAAGCTCGGGTGCAGCTCGGTTTCCAGTGCGATGGGCTTGATTCTGCACAGCGGCAGCACCGCCTCGAGCTTCGGTATAGTCATGTTCGACATGCCGATATACCGCGCTAAGCCCATATCGACAAGCCTCTCCATCTGCCGCCAAGTCGCCATGAATTCCTCCACGGAGAACGGCTTCGAGTCCGGGTTACGGCTGTCGCCGTCGCAGCCCGGCGCGTGGTAGTTCGGGAAAGGCCAATGCACGAAGTACAAGTCAACGTAATCCAGCTTCAAATCCCGCAGCGTCTTCGCGCAGGAAAGCAGCACGTCGCCCTTGCCGTGCATGTCGTTCCAAACCTTCGACGTTATGAACAGCTCTTCTCTTTTTACGACGCCGGACTGAATCGCCTCGTCAAAGACATTTCCAATCAAATCCTCGTTGCCGTACACCGACGCGCAGTCGAACAGCCTGTAGCCGTAACGGATAGCTCCGCCAACCGCGCCGGACACCTGCTCGGGCGTGAAACGGTCTGAGCCAAACGTTCCCATGCCGATGCAAGGGATTTTTTCGCCCGACGCGAGGGTGATTGTCGGTATGATTTTCTGGTCGATCATAGTTTTCATCTCCTATTCTGAATTGTCTGTTCAAATCCCGCCGCTTAACTCCCCGTCCAACTCTTTTCTACCCGGCGGGAACCCATTTTTCAAATAAAACCTACTGTTAGCGTTCGCGATATCAATCCGCTCCGCCAGCGAAAAATCCCCGAGCGAAGCAAACACATACCCCATGTTAAACGTATCGCCCGCACCTGCGGTCTTAACTGGCTTCTCCACATATATCTGCTTACCCAAAACCGTCTCCGTCGCCGTACTGATAACAGCGTACCGCGGATCATGTACAATCAGCGCGTCGATACATATCGCCTTGCGCGCGGCTTCGACCGCCGCCTTCAGCCCGTCAGCACTGTCCTCGAAATGTATACCGTAATACTTAAATAACAACCCGCCCTCGTGTTCGTTCATGCTTATCGTTTTATAATTACCCGTACCGGAAAGCAGCGACAGCGTGTTCTTAAGCGCCGCCTCGCTGCGCTTGGAAATATTGCCGAAGTCGAAGAAGAACGGCTTCTCGGGGTAACGCGCAGACAGGTTCAAGAAGATGTTGTCGAAGTCGGGCATGTTGTTCCAGTAGCCCATGCAGACGATATCCGCGGGCAAAAAAACCTCGTCAAGGCCCGGCAGCGTAACCTTTTCGACCAGCTCGTTCCAAGTGAACTGCCGCATGTTCTGCGTGTCGGTCATCATCAGCTTGCCGTCGGAGAACTCCATGACAAGGCAGCGCGCGGGGTTAAGCAGCGAAATCTGGCGGCAGTTTTTCGCCAAGACCTGAAAATTCTCGTCTATAACCGGCGCGCCGTACATGCCGATCATCGTTGTGCCGTCGAGTAGCGCGCTCGCCGCGCGGCTTGAGTTTCCCGTGAAGCCGCCGCACACCGTCCTTTTCTTGACGCGCTCCTTCGATATGCCGCCCGTCCCGGCGTTCGAGATGAACTGCCCGAAATCCAGCATATGTTCCATGACAAGGTAGTTGTCCTTGTCGTAGCGCTCCTTCACGACCTCGTAAACCTCGTCCACGATTCCGTCGAAGCCCATGACAATCCTACCCTTTACGTCGAAAAGCTTATTCATTAAACAGCATCACCTTTCCTTTGACATCGGCCGGGTTGCGGTACAGCGCGAAAGCCTTGTCGATGTCGCGCATCGGGAATTTTTTGAAAATAAGGCTATCGTCGAATTTGAGCTGGCCGGTTTTAAAGTAATGGGCGGTCAAGCTCCATTCATCGCCCGGGAACGGCGCGGAATAGCTCATCCACGAGCCCGTCAGCCGGAATTCCTTGCGGTTCATGTTCTCCCACTGCTTCGGTGTGAAGGTCAAATCCGTATGCGGCGTCCCGACGAAGCAGACGCTCGCCTTGTTGCCCGCAAGCTCGAAAGCCTGTAGCATCGTCGCCGTTTGCCCTGCCGTTTCGAAGACATAATCGAACCGCTCGTCGCATTTCTCGTTCTTAGAATTAACTAAGAAATCCGCGCCCATCGCCTTCGCCAAGCTCAGGCGTTCGTCGGAAATATCAAACACAGTGACGCTTTTCGCGCCGTAGATTTTCGCCCACTGCATCGTGAACAGCCCGATAGTCCCGCCGCCAAGCACCGCAACCGTGCCGCCGCCCTTGAAGTCGGCGCATTTCAGCCCATGCGCGGCGACGGTGGACGGCTCGAAAAACGCGCCCTGCTCGTAGGATATCGCCTTGTCAAATTTAATCGCGTTAATCGCCGGGAGCTTGACATACTCTGCGAAGCTGCCCTGAATCCGCGAGCCGATGAATGTATAGTTCTTGCAGAGTGAGTAGTTCCCGTTCTGGCAATCGGCGCATTTCAGGCACGGGATAAGAGGCGCACCCGACACCTTGTCGCCAAGCTCAAAACCGCTGACGCCGCCCCCGATTTCGACGACCTCGCCCGCAAACTCATGCCCAAGCACTATCGGGAAATAATGCGCGCCGTTATGTAAAACGCGCGGCACGTCGCTGCCGCATATACCCGTCATTTTTATTTTTACAAGCACCTCGCCGTCGGATATCGTCGGCGTAGGCATTTCGCCCAGACGGATGTCCTCGTTCGCATATAAAATACCTGCCTTCATTGTTGTATTCATTGTTTCATAACCTCCTTAAGCTGCTCGTAGATCGCCCTGTATTTCGCGTAGGCTCTGTCGTACGCGGTGTAGTTTGCTTCGTCGTGGGTGTAGCTGTCTTTGAACCTCACGGCAAACTTCACCGCCTCGTCGAAATCCCTGTACGCCCCGACGCCGACGCCCGCGAGCATTGCCGCCCCGAGCGCGGTTGCGTTGTCGGATTGTACGGTTCTGATCGGTGTTTTCGTGACGTCAGCTTTGATTTGCATCCACAGCCTGCTGTTGCAAGCCCCGCCGACGGCGTGCAGTAACGCCACACCCGCTCCGGCCTTCTCCGCGACCTCCAGGTTGTGCCGCAAAGCGTACGCCGTACCTTCCATCGTCGCGCGGACGAAATGACCCTTGGTCTTGGAAAAAGTCAGCCCGTAATATACGCCCTTCGCGTTGCTATCCCAGATGGGCGAGCGCTCGCCGTTAAGGTACGGCAGAAAAACCAGCCCGTCGCTGGCGGCTGGTACGGCTTCGGCAAGCCGGTTAAGCTCGTCGAACCCCGCACCGTCACCGAACTGCTCATAAAACCACTGCATAGCCGCGCCCCCGGCGACCGTTCCGCCTTGTAGCAGCCACATGCCGGGTACGACATGGTTACTCAAAATCAGCCGCTCGTCCCCGAGCGCTTCGTCAACGCAAATGCTCATGCCCCCGGCCTGACCGCCCTGTTCCTGAGTCTGCCCCTTGGCGTAAACACCGGCGCCCAGTGTGCCGCAAGCGGCGTCCAAGCCGCCCGCGACGACCGGCACACCGACGGGTAGACCGGTTTCCGCGGCGGCTTGGCGGCTGACCGTGCCTACCACCTGACTGCAATCGTAGATATCGGGCAGCTTGCCGATGTCGATGCCCATGCGCTCCGCCATGTTGGCGTTGTATGCGGATTTGTCCATGTCGTAGAAGAAATGCCCGTAGCCTTGGGATTTGTCCTGACTGAACACGCCCGTCAGCCTATATATAATGTAGGAATTGGATTGCAGAAACTTGTGCGCGTTCTTATATACGTCGGGCTTGTGGCGCTTGAACCACAGTATTTTCGGCGTGGAGTACGACGGCACGACCGGGTTTTTGCATACGCGAAAAATTTCCGGCTCGCCGATGCGCTCCTTAAGCAGCGCGCATTCTTGGTCGGCGCGCATGTCGAACCATATCGGCGTGTTGTGCAGCACAGCGCCGTCCTTGTCGACGGGTATGCACGACCAGCTCTGCCCGTCTATCCCCACGGCTTTTATGTCGTTTTTAGGGAAAAAGGCAAAAATTTTTTGCAGTCCTTCGCAGACTGCGTTGTACCACTGTGCGGGGTCTTGCTCCGCGTAGCCCTCTTGCGGGTAATAAACTTTGTAGCCGACCGTTTCGCTTCGCAGGCAGTTGCCCTGCAAGTCAAACACGGCGGCTTTACACGCCGACGTGCCAATATCAATGCCCAACAGCATAAACCCGCCCCCTATAGCCTATCCGCAAAGCCCGTGCCGCCGCAAAGCCGTATCTTCTCACGCACGACTTCCGTGACGGCTTTTTTCGCGGCGCCCATGTAGTTGCGCGGGTCGTTTTCCTTCGGCTTGTCGGCGAAGCATTTTTTTATAGCGTCGGCCATTGGAATTTTAAGTTCGGTTGCGATGTTGATTTTGGAAATCCCGCGCTTTAAGCTCTCTTTTATCTGCCAATCGGGTACGCCCGACGCGCCGTGCAGAATAAGCGGCAGGTCGACCAGTCCGCGTATCGCGCTGAGCCGTTCGAAATCCAGCTTCGGCTCGCCCTTGTACTCGCCGTGCGCCGTGCCTATCGCGATTGCGAGCATGTCGATGCCCGTCTTTTGCACGAAATCAAGAGCTTCCTCCGGTACGGTGAACGTAGCTTCGCGCTCGTCTACGGCCAAGTTGTCCTCGACGCCGCCGATTTTGCCAAGCTCGCCCTCTACTGCCACGCCGACTGTCCGCGCGATTTCGACTACCTTGCGAACCATTGCCACGTTCTCGTCGTAGGGCAGGTGAGCCGTGTCAATCATTACGGACGTGTAACCGTGGCGTATGCACTGCATTATCGTTTCGAAGCTCGTACAGTGGTCGACATGCAGCGCTATCGGGATATCAAACAAGTCCGCGGCCGTCCTGACCATTGCGCAGACGTACGGGATTCCTGCGTGTTTGAGTGTGCCGGGTGTCGTCTGGATTATGACCGGGCAGCGCTCAAGCGCCGCGCCTTCGGCAACAGCCTGAATCGTTTCGAGATTATGTACGTTAAATGAAGCTATGGCGACGCCTTCCGCGGCCGCCTTTTTGATGAAGCTCATAGGGTTAACAAGTGGCAAGCTTAGTCCTCCTCAAAATAAATTTTGAATGTTAAACGATTAACTTTTGCTGCAAAAAAATATATAGGTTAAACGATTAATATTTATCGTATCATCGTTAACCTATTTTGTCAATTACCGGGGTGAAAATATAGCGACGGAATCTTGTTCTAAGAAAACCGCGTCAAGCGTTATCGCCGTAATCTCCGGCTTTGCTTCGGGGCTGTCTTTGAGCCTTTGAAGAACCAGGTCGGCTGATTTCTCGCCTATTTCCTTTAGCGGCTGCAACACAACCGTCAGCTTGGGTTTTATTATCTTCGCGATTTTTTCGCTGTCGAAGCCTATGAAGGATATGTCGCTGTAAATTTCTACGCCTGCCTCGGCTAAAGCCCAGACAGAACCTATAGTAAGCTCGTTATTTGTGGCGAATATGGCGGTGGGGCGTCGCGCCATGCTTAACAGAGCGTTCGTCATGGAAAATCCTGATTGCTCCGTGTATTCCCCTATCATTATATAGTCTTTATTAACGGGGATGTTGTTGCTTTCCAATGCGTTTAAGTAGCCTTGAAGCCGTTCCTTCGACGTAGAAATACCGGGCTGACCGCAAAGTATAGCTATATCTGAGTGGCCGCACTTAACTAGATATGATACGGCTTCGCACGCCGCCGCGGCGTTATTAATAACAACACTGTCACATGCCGCGCCTTCGATGATGCGGTCAATAAAAACTATAGGTGTTAGCACATCGGCGAGTATTTTTTTGCTCGCATACATGGGCATCCAGACGATCGCATCCACACTTTTACCAAGCAAAAACCCGAGTTTTTCTTTTTCGAGCTTCCTGTCGGATTTGTAGTCGCAAATTATAGTGCTGTATCCATGCTTCATAAGAACGTTTTCGATGTATGAGACAATGCTTGTCGAAAATTGATTGTCCAACTCCGGCAGCAATATCCCGACTGTCATCGTTTTATTCGTCCTTAAACCTCTTGCGCTTGGATTAATTTTGTAGTTGAGCTTTTTAACCGCCGCATCAATGGCTTGCTTGTTTGCGTCTTTTACCGTTATGCCGTTTAAATATTTTGATACCGTAGCCGTGGAAACACCCGAAAGGGCGGCTACTTGTTTTATTGTCGATTTCAAAGGTACTCCCCTTTCGTATGACAGTCCTATTCGCAGTTGCAGTAACAAAAATTATAATAATAGATTTAGTGAAGTGATTCAAGAAAAATGTGGTTTGGTTGTAAAAAAAGCGACAGAACTCACATATTCGTTGTATATTTTGTAAATTGAGGCTATACTATCGTTGTAATAATGAGTGGAGGTGTGTTATGTACCGTTATGCACTTGAGCAGCTATACAAATGGAAAGAAAGTAAATACCGCAAGCCACTGATAATAGAAGGCGCAAGACAAGTCGGTAAAACTTGGCTTATGCTCGAATTCGGGCGTCTATCATACAGCGACACTGTGTATATTAACTTTGACTCAAACCAGCAAATGAGTGAGCTATTCGATGTTAACCTAGATACCGAGCGGTTGATTTTAGGAATTGAGCTTTATGCCGGGCGAAAAATAAATGCCCACAACACGCTTATTATCTTTGACGAGGCGCAGGAAGTGCCGAAAGCTCTGTCAAGCCTTAAATACTTCTACGAAAACGCACCGCAGTATCATATTATTTGCGCCAATGGCGGCACATCATTCCCGGTAGGGAAGGTGGATTTTCTAAAGCTTTACCCGCTGTCGTTCAAAGAATTTCTTATGGCGTGCGGTAAGGAGCGTTTTGCGGAATTGCTGACAAAGCGTGATTTTGATATGATTGATAGCTTTAAGCAAATATACATTGATGTGATTAAGCATTATTATTTTGTTGGCGGTATGCCGGAGGCGGTGCTTCGCTTCTCCGAGAACAAGGACTTCAACGAAGTGCGTGCCATTCAAAAACGCATTTTGGCGGCATACGAGCAGGATTTTTCCAAGCACGCGCCTTACGAACTAGTGCCGAAAATTCGTATGCTCTGGAACAGTATCCCGTCCCAGCTGGCAAGAGAAAACAAGAAATTTATTTACGGGCTTGTTCGCGAGGGCGCGCGTGCGAAAGACTTTGAAACAGCTATCATGTGGCTTTCGGACTGCGGGCTTGTGCATAAAATAAGCCGAATATCAGCGCCGTCACTACCGCTGTGTGCTTATGAGGATTTGAAAGCGTTTAAGCTGTTCGTTGTTGACATCGGTCTGCTTGGCTGTATGGTAGGGCTTTCGGCGCGCACATTGCTTGACGGTAATGCGTTGTTTGTAGAGTTCAAGGGTGCGCTCGCCGAGCAGTATGTTGCGCAACAGCTTGCCACAATCCCTGACTTGAGAATCCATTACTACACCAACGACCGCGGAAGCTGTGAGATTGATTTTGTTATATCAGATGGTGAGCGGGTAATCCCTGTCGAGGTTAAAGCCGAGGTAAACCTTAAAGCCAAAAGCTTAAAGACCTATATCGAAAAATACAGTCCGGCGGTGTCCGTGCGTACGTCAATGGCGGGTTATAAAAAAGAAGAACGGCTGCTTAATCTGCCGCTCTATACTATTGAGGAGATTTTATAGATGCAGTTACGCCCCGGCATTTTGGTATATGCCGGGGCGTTTTTTAAGTAAATCTGTTCCGTCATTTGTCCTGGCTGCACTTCACGGCGTCTATCGCAAGCACGACCATCAGCGCAAGCAAGCTGTCGCTCTCGTTCGCGACGTCGATGATGTATGTATCTGTCCAGTTGAACAGCTGCTTTTCGATGCTCGCGACGATCCGGCCGCCGCTTGTAATACGGTAGTCCCATTCCCAAAAGCTGCCGCTTACCTGCCAGCCGTTACAGCTTATACTAAACGACGGTGTAAAAAGGGTGAACTCCTTGACGATTTCGCCGACCATTCTGCCGCCTATGTAGATTTCGAACTTCGGCAGGAAGGTTAGCACTCTTTGCTGTAGGGTTGCGATATGATTGTCCTGTGCGTCGTAAATCTCCAGCCTATGCCCCCAAGACAGCTTGCCGCGGACGGTGAAAACCGTGTTCTGATTTTCGTCATATATGTCGTAGCTGTCAAACCATGAAAACATGCGCTGCTTGAATAGTAGTTTCATAATGGGTTGCTCCTTTTTTTGGGTTGAAAGATTATTAGATTATAACATATTATTTGGGGGAATGGTGGATGGGATGG
>CAZJLW010000069.1:12410-17783 GCA_964546895.1 uncultured Eubacteriales bacterium
GTTGAAAGATTATTAGATTATAACATATTATTTGGGGGAATGGTGGATGGGATGGATCAGTCGGTATTACTCAACCAGTCTTCGATAGATAACCCGCTAACTCTATAAAGCTTGCGAGACTGGTAGCGTTTTTGGTTACGTTGGAGCTATTGTATACGCCATATTGTAACTCGGCTACGGTTATCATGGATATGGCAATGCCAAGTGGTTTACATTGCTTGTATTTTGCCACCACGGACGCCCGGTTTTTCATAAGAAATATACACGAGTTTGTATCAAGTAGGTATTTCATAAGCATTCCCTACCGGTGTCGGGATAAGTATCACTATGAGCCGCCTCGACCGCCTCAAAAAAATCGTCAGTAAACCCGCCAAGGCTTGACAAAAAAATATCCTCTACGCGGTCTTGCGGATAGAGTATGACTAACTCGCCGATCTTGGTAACCCCAACCTCATCACCGGCGAAGCGGCATTCTTTCGGCAAGCGTACCGCTTGGCTTTTGCCGTTGATAAACAATTTTGCTGTCTGCATAAACATCACCTCGTGGAAAGTATATATCTTGGTATATATCCAGTCAAGCCAATTGAAAGCAGGCAGTAGACGAAAATTTACTGTTTATGAAACAAACGCGCAAAATTTTAGTTCGGTATTGACACGACCGTTACGTCAACGGTTAACATATAATCAGGCAGTGAACCTACTGCACTAAAACTTGACAGGGATGGTAACGATGGCTGAATTAATCAAGGCAGGCGACCTTTCAAACCGCTATACGGTGTCAACGCGTACGCTGCGTTATTATGAAGAGATTGGACTAATACAAAGCCGACGGGTAAAGGATTACGCCTACAGAATGTATGACGACGCCGGTATAAAAAGGTTGGAGCAGATTTTGATTCTGCGGAAGCTGGGCATCGGGATTAAGGATATCCAGCGGATTTTTAACACGACCGGGTCGGAGGTTGTTTTGGATGTGCTGGGGAAGAAGGTCGAGGATATCGATGAGGAAGTCGCGCTTTTGCATGAGCTGAAGGGGATTGTCATATCGTTTATCCGCCAGATTGAGCAGGCGGATTTCAGCAAAGACTCCGACGTGAAGCTGCTGTACGACAAGGCGAAAGAAATCGAAACGCGGATTGTAAGCGCGGAATACAGCGGGAATCCATCGCCTGTACACCGGTTGTTTGAGGTGACTGATAAGCTGGAGGAGAGGGCTGTTTCGAGGCTGATGTTTCCGGATAATGTATTGAAGAGGATGTTGGAGAACGTATATTTTATCTGGGGGAGTAGCGAAGGAATCGCCGTGGCTGACGAGCTTGGGCGCAGATACGGTATTTTCGTATATCATACATGCGAATACAGGCACAAGCATTCGCAAAATGCCGACCCGAAATTTCAGCCGGGGTTATGCAGTGACGTGCCGGATTTTTGGGCGCAAGACCCCGAGGATGCAATGCGGCGCGAGCGCGAAATCGTACGTGACTTTACGCCGATGGTTATTATGGATTTGATTCAGTTGACTGCTAAACACGGGAAAGTGATTTGCGAAAACGATATTGATATCGACAGCATAATCCCGTTTGTAACTCATGCGGTTAGAATTTCCAACGATAAGGACAAGGCGTACGACGGGTTTGTTAACCGGTATGAGAAGGAGATTCGGGGCCGCGATATTTCTGAGGATGAAAAGGAAAGATTGATTCGCACTTTAAACCCGGCGATGGGGAAAGTGAAAGGCGAGCTGCCCGGCGAGGCTGCGCGGTATGGAGTAGGGAGGGTTGTTTGTAATGAGGGCTCGACGGTGGAACAGACGGCGGATGCGGTTGCGGAGTGGTTTGGGTTATTGAACAAACCTTATACGTATTGTACAATATAATCTGTAGTTAGCAGTCGCCGTAGCGGCCGCACTAAATAATTGCGGGAGGGTTTTTACAATGAAGGTTGTAATATGGGCTGGTGGATTAGGGAGCAGAATAAGCGAGGAGAGTCATTTGGTGCCGAAGCCGATGATAGAGGTCGGGGGAATGCCGCTTATTTGGCATATAATGAAGCATTATTCGTATTATGGTCATAACGAGTTCATACTGTGCTTAGGGTACAAGCAGTTCGTCGCGCGGGAGTTTTTTGCAAATTATTTCTTGTATAAGTCGGACGTTATGATTGATTTGAAGGAGAATAAAATCCATGTTCACAAGGATAACTCGGAGCCTTGGAAGGTGCATTTGATTGATACAGGAATGTATACCGGGAAGGCGGGCAGGCTGAGCCTCATTAGAGAGTATTTAGACGGCGAGCCTTTTGCGGTAACGTATGGCGACGGCGTTTCTGATGTGAATATCAATGAGGTACTTGCGTTTCATAAAAATCATGGCAAAATCGCAACGATTACCGCCGTGAATGTACCGCAGATGAAGGGCGTGTTGCATGTCGATCCCGAAGGCGGGATTAGCCTTTTTAGGGAGAAGCAGAGTCAGGATTCTACATTAATAAACGGCGGGTATATGATATTGAACCCTGAAGTGTTTGATTATATTGGCGAGGATAGTAGAAAGATTGAGTTCGAAGACGAGCCGATGCAGAAGCTGCATATGGACGGGGAGTTAAAGGCTTATTATCACCGCGGGTTTTGGAGCTGTATGGATACGCAGCGGGAGAAGCTGCATTTGGAGAAGCTTTGGAATGATGGGAATGCACCTTGGAAGGTTTGGGAGTAGTACCTAAAGAAAGAGCGTGACGACACATCAACCGTCACGCTTTTTTAAGTTAATGGCTCTCTGAACACTTGTAAGATAATTTCTTGCTTTTATATAAAGTAACGTATAAAATGTATGCAATAACTGTTTAACAAGAATTACCGATAGCATTATAGAATGTGTTGAACTTTGGAGAATAGTTAACATTACAGCTGCATATGAATAGGAGCGATTTAGTTGCTTAAGTTACCAGAGATTTTCATGAAAAACAACGAGGATTATATTACTATTCCGGCGATAAAGAGATTTATTAAATCATTAAATGAACCATCTATGAAACTCTCTCTTACTCGAGAAGAACTAATGCAAGCTATTGTTGAGTATGGCAGTCAATCTGATGAAAATGCAGAACTTGTACAGAGTTGGGTTGATAATGTCATACATGAAGGCATTAAAGACATTCATCTGTTTTATGTAGATCTCGAAGCGTCACATAGAATTTTTTTCAAAACATTAGAAAAAGCGAAACAATATCTCAATGACTTTGTTGCTGAAGGAATAAGCCATCATATTTGTGCAAATAATTATGATAAAGACTTTTTGCTAATTGAAGCTAGTCTTGTTACGACGGATTTTGGTAATAAGGTTAAACTTGTTCTCTGTAAAAAATTACATATGCATGATAAGCAAAAGTCTTTGACAAAAGAGATTCAGTTTCCTATTACGGTTGAATATTACGTCGATCATGCGTGGCTGCTTATTCGGGCTAAGCCAAGAAGTAATATTTATGAATATAGCCCTGACGGATTTAGTATTGAAAAATCAGATCAAGTCACTACAGACAAACTCATTAATGAAGCATACGATATTGCAGCTGAAATGCTTGGGCTCGAAAGCATAGATAAAAAATACGCTTCTAATATAATTAAAAAACGTATATTTCGTCTCCTAGATAGATATACATCTACGCCGGATGAGATTTCAACATTGATGAAAAAGGAGGAGGACTCCATCTCTGCAATTTCGGAAAACATTAAGAGCATTTGCCGTGTACCAACTGCAATGTTTCAAGATGTTGATAATGATGTTAAAAATATTATTGAAAAGTATTTGTCTATTAACTGGGAGGACAAGATGATTTTTAGCAAATGTCGAGAAGCGCATCCTGTTAAGCTAAGCGCAACCGATGAAGAAGAATCAAAGGTAGAACAATCTGCAGCGTCAGATGGTCCACTTCAAACTAAGGCATTATTCTTTGATAATAAAAAAATGTTATATAAGAATCAAAGCTGCGATGGTGTTGTTTTCAAGTGGAAAAGGGGAGATCCAACTTGTTTTTCCAAAGATACATTTACAGTAAGTATCTTTGTAAACACTAAAGGAGTATGTATTTTTAAGTTTATGGAATATACGACGAAGGAGGATATAGAAAATGTCCTTTACTCTATTATCAACAATAACCACAATGCTGAATCAACAGCAGATCAAATCAGTTGAAAATACATTAGCTGGATTGACTGCGAATTCATTAATAACGGGATCTAAGTTTGCTGTCTTGTCCGATATAGACAACTCTATGTCCACAAAAGTTTTAACACAGCTTACAAATGAAAAAGTGCTTTTATATCAATTTGGCATACGCTGCCCGAAGTGTGGCTTGTTGTTAAGAGAAACTGATTCCTTGGCAGATTTTGATGAAAGCATATTGTGCTACAATTGCGAAGAAAATGTTGACCCAACAAAAGACGATGTTGAGGTTTTTTACTGTGTTAACAAAGTACACCCTTTATGGAGGGACAGCAGAACAGACACCCTATTGAGTTAGTGAAGTCTACTGTCCCAATAAATGATTCACTAGCTTATTTAATTCAACAAGGTATATATAACCCCAATGATTTTTTATATGCGCCAACCGAAGAGGATTATCTTGAATTAAAGCAAACATATGAGCAAGTATTTAATCGAAAACTTAAGACTGCTGAAAAAGGCGTCGCACTAGAAAAACTTATATATGTACTTTTCTCAAAATGTAAACACCTAAGTGTGAGTAAAGTGAGATTACATCCTAATGAAATTGATTGTTATGCTAGAAATAAATTATTCGGCTTGTGCTTTTCGGTAAGAAGCGAATATGATAGCTTTGTTATCGAATGCAAAAATGAGAAGGAAGTTCCTAAAGCAGAATATATGAATAAGGCGCATAGCATAATGACGACACACGGGAAAAAATTCGGAATCATCGTAAGTAAGGAAAGAGCGCCAAGAACATTTATTCCGTTGGCACATGATATTTTCCTAAAAGATGGCATAATTATAGTTTCGCTCGATAAAGACGACCTGGAAGAGATTATTGTTCAGCGTAAAAATTTACTTGAATGCATAGCTAGGAAGATGGATGAGGTTAGGTTAGATGCTACAAAGAGCTTAGTGGAATTAGGTCTGTACAACGCTTAATAATAAAAACGCTAGCAAAGTCAGGTAAGTAACTGATTTTGCTAGCGTTTATTTTTTAGCATTTTATAGCTGCTTCTCCGCCCCACACCCAGCACAAACCCCATAAAGCATAAGCTTATACCCGCTAACAGAAACCCCGGGGTTTCTACTCAAAATATCCTCCAAGTCTAACCTAGCCTCGACATCGGACACGCGCCCGCAAGTCTCGCAGAGCATGTGTTCGTGG
>CAZJLW010000070.1:0-2958 GCA_964546895.1 uncultured Eubacteriales bacterium
TATCACGCATAAAGATTAGCATATCCGCGCGATGTTGTCAATAATGCGCGGATATGCTTATGAAAATTGTGTTTAATCGGCTTGGAGCAGTCCGGCGTTAACCGCCTCAATATAGAACCTAACCAGCGGGTAAAACCCTTGCGCAAAGCCCTTCGTGCCGGTACCGATGTACAGCACGGCGTCGCCTAGGATTTTTTTGCCGGTCGGACGGTCGAGACCGATGCCGTTCGTGTTGTAAAAGAACGTCTCAACGCCAGGGTATAAATATTTTTTATCGCCGGTCAGTTCGTAAGCGGCGACGAGTGCTTCGAGCGGTATCGGGTTGTTGCCGAGACGTCTGAGCGACGGGAGTTCCTTATAATAAAACAGCCCATCGTCCTGCATACAGTTTTCTATGAGGTCGTCCACGGCGTTAATAATCATGTCGCGCACCTCGGCGTCCTTCGTTATCTCGTAATATCTATAAAGACTGCCGACGGCTATCGAAATCATAAACGGCACGCGTATGACAGTGTGATCAGTGTACGGCGCGAACCACCCACCGAACGCGTCCCTCCACTGGCGAAAATGTCCGACGATCATTTCGCACGGCTTAAGCCATTTTTCGTCGTACGTTTCCTTGTACAGCCCTATTAGCGCGCGCATAGCCCATCCGGTCTCGCGCGCGTTTATTTCGCCCGCGTTGTGGTATTTCGGCTGGCTCAGATGGTAGAGGATATTTTCGCCGATGCCGAGCGCCGTCTTGTACGCGAACTCGTCGCCCGTCTGGTGGTAGTAGTCAAGCAGCCCTTCCGTCCATTCGTGGCTGATTTCCACCGGCCCGCTGACATGCCCTGCCGAGTGTTCGATATGCGCGCCCCGGCGCAACGGGTCGCTGCACGTATGAATAACGTCCACGTCCTGCCAATGCTTCGCCGCTACGATTAGATTATCCAGATACCGGCGCTCGCACGTGCGCGCGTACATAAGCATGGCCGCGTGCGGGTAGTCGTACTCGTTGTTCGTCCAGACAGGCTCGCCGTTACCGCGCCCCTGCGTCGTGTAACCCGGGTCGGGATAATCGCCCCAGTGCAGTATTCCGTACGCGCGCCCGCGGTAGTCCGCCAACCCCGTCAGCTTTTTCTCTATGTCCTTTATTCTCTGCGTGCTGAATACATTCTCCAGCACACCGGCGTTTTTGTAATCGTCCGGCGTGAGAACTGGTCTGTCGGGCAGTTGAAATTGCAAACTGCGTATGTTCAGCTCGCTTACGGGCGTTCCGGCTTCGAAGAAGTGGAAAAACACCGTATGCGTCTTCGCCATGCCAGGCGCAAGCGTCAGCGTGTCGCCCGTTTCCGGGAACAGCTCGGCCGTCAGCTTTCCGTCGACCGCTATCGCCTTCGGAAAATTCTGATGCGCTTGGTGAAGCGTAATGCACATGCCGTTTTTCTCGCCGCATATCGCGCCCCAGAACGTGCCGTAAAAAACCTCCGGCATATGCTCGTTCGCTTCGTAGAGCATATGCTCCGAATCGATTAATTTGTAAAGCCGCTCACCCGTTTCGATTTTGCTTTTATAGTTGGAATGCGCCAGCGCCTGACCGCGCGGAGCGCCATTCGGTGTAAACGCAAGCTTCATGCCGGAAATAACAGCGGCGTTTTCTGAGCTGTTCAGTATTCTGTAGTCCGCCTGAAAATACGACTTCCCGGAAAAAAACGTGAGCGCAAGCTCGAAATCCAGAAATTCCGCGCCGTCGTCTGCGACATGTTTGCCGGATGCTTTAAACGAAACGGAAACGGGGCCGGCATCTGTCGCAACAAACCCTTCGCGGCCAATCGCCGGATAATACACTTTGCCTGATGCGTCCTTAACGGTAAACAGTTCAAAATTCGCCGAGCCGAAATCCTCACCGTTGAACGAAACCCGCTTGAAAATATCGGTGCGCTTAAGCGCCGCTTCATCGCCGGACTTTGCCGACGGCTTGTTGCTTATGTAGTCATTAAGCGCGACAACTTTTCCGGCGCCTTGCCGGTGGACGGTTGCGCCCAGCTCGACTTGAAGCCGGTCGAAATCGGCGTTAACCGCGGCCAAGCTTGCCGCCGTCTCATCGTCCGCGATTTGCAGGTAGTAATCGTCCGGTGCATTGGCCGGCAAGTCCGCCAGAAACCTTACGAAAAGCCACTTAACCGAACCGTCGTCCCACAACGAAAGCGTCTTCGTTTGTGCCGGACGCGTAACAACGTTGTTCGTGACACAGTATTGCAACCCCGGAAAAACCTTCCCGCGCGAAAAAGGAACAGAAACACTGCACGGCTCCTGCTCCCTGGCAAAACGCGACAGCTTTTCGAAATGAAGCTTCATAGCATTACCTCCAAGTAAACGTTATTTTCAGACATTTGCTAAATTAAAATCCTTAGACATATTCTATAATTATTTCCTCGATAATACAATATATAAAAACTATTAGTGAATATATTGAGTTGTTTGTCCTAAACTATCAAGGAGGAGTTTTATGTCGTTAAAGTATAATCGTTATTTCACAACGCTTTCGTGTGACAGCAAGGGTTACGAATATATGGGAAAGGAACCGCTCGGCCGCTGTATCGTCGAGGTACGCGACAACGCCTGCAAGCTTTCGCTGTGGTTGCAGGACATTAAGCCACAGGTTATTTACAAGCTGTACCTGATTTTCTTCGACGACGGGAAGTCGATCGGTATTCCCGTCGGCTCCGTCAACATCGACTCGAAGGGCAAAGGCGAGCTGAAATGCACATTCGACGCCTTCGGTGTCCTCGGTTCGAAATTTAACGTAAACGACTACGGCGCGATAGCCGTCTGCGCCCCCGGCAAAAACGAAGCAACTTGGCCGCTCGTCGGCTTTAAGAACAAGCCGCAGATGTGGAAGAATACGTTTGTTGATTTTCTTGGGAAGAACGCGCAGCAACCTGCGGAGAGCAGACCGGCGGAGCCGATTCAGCC
>CAZJLW010000070.1:3058-11780 GCA_964546895.1 uncultured Eubacteriales bacterium
GTCCAACCGATGCAGCCAGTCCAAGCTCCGTCGGAAGAACCCGAACTAACCGAACCGGAAGTTCCCGGTATCGAAGGGCCGGAGCCGTCAATCGGTAAGACATCAATTGCATCAAGTACATATAAGCCAAGAGTCAGATTAGAGCCGGACGAATACCGTATGCTAATAATGCCAACCGAAGTCCGCGAAGAATCTCAGCAGATCGTCGAGGTGCAGATGGTTGCCGAATTAACAAGAGAAGAAGAAATCATCGCAGACGAACGAATTGCAGATGAAGCAACTGAAAACGAAGCAATCGAAAACGAAGCAATCGTCGAAGAACAACCGCAACCAACCCAACTGCCGTCCGACGCCCAAAAAGCAGCCGAGCCACGCCCGACCGACAGCGCACCCGCCGAGCCGCAGTATTACGAAATAGTTTCGAAGGAAACGGAATATTCTGCCAAAAACACCGACTTAAAAACCAATACAACGCCCCAGCCGGTCAAGCCGAGCAAGAACACAAAGGAAAAGAAGTTCATCATAAACAACGATTTAACGCATGTGTTCAGTAATAATATAGAGATGACCCCTTTCAAAAAACAGAACGTCGATGTAAAATGGGTACGCATATCATTAAATGAATCCATTTGCTTTCCGGTAGCGTACCAAAAATTATTTGCCAGCCCCTTTGTCGTATCGTCGTTTAAGCGGTATAAGCATTTGATATTGGGACTTTCTGTTGAGGATGCGGTGCAGTCGTACATTTTGGGCGTACCATCCAAATACGACGCGGATTACGCGGGCATCGCGCTCAAGCTGGGCTTTACGCAGTTCAAATGCTGCGAGGATATAAAACCCCAGAACGGCGAATACGGCTACTGGATTCGCGTAATGGTTTTGTAGGGGAGACAAAATAAATGCGAATGAGAAAGAAAAAATGGACCGAATCGGAGCTTACCCTGAACACGCGGCTTATCGAAAACCCGCGCGAACATAAAGGCTGCTGGGCAACGCGGTTCGGTAACGATAACGATATCCACTTGGAAATCGGTTGCGGCAAAGGCGGCTTCATAACGGCTTCGGCTGTACGCAACCCAGACGTAAATTTTATCGGGCTGGAACGCCAGTCCATCGTACTGGCTCGGGCGCTGCGCAAATCGACCGCCGCCGGTGCCAACCTGCTTTTCGTACGCGAGGACGTCGAAGCGCTTGCGGAATTCTTCGAGCCGGGCGAAATAACTCGGCTCTATATAAACTTCTGCGACCCGTGGCCGAACAGAAAAAAGTGGGCAAAGCGCCGCCTTACCCACGTTAATTTTTTAGCCGTATACAAAACGCTTCTAAAAACCGACGGCGACATTGTTTTTAAAACGGATAACCGCGAGCTGTTCGAGTTTTCTATTAACCAATTTTCACTGGACGGCTGGATTTTATCGGAGGTATCGCTGGATTTGCACAACCCCGGCGACCCGGAAAATATCATGACCGAATATGAGAAGAAATTTTCGGCGCTGGGCTGTCCGATTTACCGGCTCAAAGCCTCCGTACGGCCTCCTAAGGAGGGCTGCAATGAACATAACGACGATACGCAATAGAATTTTGCAGCAGCTGTATAAGCCGCGCAAGGGCAAAATTATTAACAAGGAGACGCAGAAGGCGCTTGACGAAATGGATAAGCTTATCGAGCAAAGCATATCTGCTGTAATGGGTAAAAAGCGCGGCAAGGCGCGCCCGCGTACTGCGCCTAAGGTGATACGGCATGATGAGCCGAAGGAAGAGGCGGCGGTTGGTAGCCCGGAGGTGGATGTGTCGGCTTTGACGGAGACAGAGACGAACACGGAAGCGGCTGCGTTAACTGCACATGACACGGTATCTACGGAACCTATGCCGACAACAAAATCAGACTAATCAAAAAGGCAACCGCTTTTATATCAGCGGTTGCCTTTTATAGTTTTAATATGTTCGTCACAAAGGGTTGCGGTGTATTATCGTCCCATTACCACTCCCCAGCTTTTTTATTTGATTTTCCCATACGGAAAGTTTATAATATTTTTACAAAAATAGCAAAAGCAACCACTCACCCATACCCGGAGGGATGTTATGCCGAAAAACAAAAAAGCAGTCCGTACATTTGTTTTGATAGCGGTATTCATCGCGGTTGCGATGGCATGTGTATCGTACGTATTGTTGAAGTACATACGTATAAGGCTAGAGCAGGATGTCAAAATAAACTTGATGGAAATCGCAAAACAGAACTCCCGCATCATCGCCGGAGAAGTCAACATGGACTTAACCCAGTTGCGAACGATTGGCAATCAGCTTATTGATACCGTCGACATAAATAATGCTGACGCAGTACAAGCATTTTTAAAACTACAGGCGGAAGAAAACACAATACACCGACTTTTCATGGCTACGCCGGACGGCATAGCTACAACGAGCGACGGCAAATCCGCCGACATTTCGAAACTCTTTTTCTATAAGAAAACACGAGAAGGCAAGGAAAACGTTTCTGAGCTGGTTGTGTCGCGTTTCGACGGCGAAGATGTTTACGTCAGCTCAGTGCCGCTTTACAAGGCTGGTGTGCTTACCGCTACTTTACATAGAGCTTATCTTAAGCATGACTTTTTAGACGGCTTCGACATATCGTTGTTCAACAAAAAAGGCTCGATAACTGTTATCAACGACGACGGCGACGTTATCATTTACTCGGCCGAATCAGACGCCGAGCCTGACAACAACAACTATTACCGAGGGTTGTACCTCTCGGGCAACTCCGCACCCGCAAAACAGATTCAAACCGACTTACTAAGCGGACAAAGCGGCTTCGTTGAGCTGACTAAGGTCGGCACTGACGGCTTCTTCGCCGCGTATACGCCGATAACCGACGTCCCCGGCTGGCATATGATTTCAACCGTGCCGACGTCGCTCATCTCCAATAACGCGAACTACGTCGTTCAGATTTTCACCTTGTTGTTGATATCTCTAATGGCGCTGCTTTTAACAGCGTACGCCTTCGTTTTCTTTACGAGCCAAAAAAATAAGCAAGCGCTCGAGCGCATGGCGTTCGTTGACAACCTCACCGGCGGAAATAATTTCAACAGCTTCTTAACAGAGGTTCCCGGTATTATCGAAAAAAATCCGCAGGAGCGTTACGCACTTATCAAGTTCGATATCGACAACTTCAAATACATAAACGACATGCACGGCTTCGATACGGGCGATTTCATAATAAGAGCGATCTACAAAGCATTCAACGCGCTCCTTACCGACAAGGAATTTTTGGCGCGCGGCTCGGGCGATAATTTCTACGGGCTTATAAAATTTTCAGGTGCCGAACCGCTGCAACAACGTATCGCGGACATTACAGCACAGGTCGTCGAGCGCGTCGGCGTTTATTTCCTCATGTCCTGCGGCGTTTGCGAGCTTGTGGACGCCGACGGAAACTTGCAGCTGTCGCTTGACAAGGCCGCCATCGCCGGAAAATCAATAAAAGGCGATTCCAAGCGCTGCGTCGCACTCTACACAAAGGAAATGAGCGAGAAGGCAAAGCTCGAAGAAGAAGTCAAGCAGACCATGCAGAAGGCGCTCCAAAGCGGAGAGTTCGAGCCGTTCTACCAGCCGAAAGTCAACGTGTACGAATCGAAAATATGCGGAGCGGAGGTGCTTGTGCGCTGGCGCCACCCGGTCAAAGGGCTTGTCCCGCCGGATCGGTTCGTCCCGACGATGGAAAAGACGGGCTTCGTCGTCGATGTCGACCTGTACATGTTCGAGTGTGTCTGCAAAAAATTAAAGCATTATCTCGAAACGGGCATCGAGCCGATTCCAATTTCCGTTAATTTTTCGCGTGTGCATCTGTACAACCGTGCGTTCATATCGCGGATTAAGGAACTGACACTAAGCTACGCCATTCCTCCGTGTTATATAGATATCGAGCTGACCGAAAGCGCAATCTTTGACAACATGGGGACTATCATTTCCATTACGAAGGAGTTGCAGGATTTTGGTTTTGTGCTGTCAATGGACGACTTCGGCAGTGGCTATTCGTCGCTTAATATGCTTAAGGACGTGCCGATTAACGTAATAAAAATCGATAAGGAATTCTTCGGCGACTCAGACGACAACGCTCGCCGTGAGGTCGTAATCGAGTCCATAGTAGAAATGGCTCACAAGCTGAACTTGAAGGTCGTCGCGGAAGGCATAGAAACCATCGAGCAAGTCAACTTCCTTAAAAAAATCGGCTGCACAATAGCACAGGGTTATTATTATTCAAAGCCGATACCCAGCTCGGATTTCGACACACTATATTTGAAAGGGGTTGTGTGATGTGGCTAAGCGGTTGCGATTGGCAAGTCTAATTATGCTCGTCGCCTGTCTCGCACTGGTGTCGGGCGGCTGCAAAAAGCATGTCAGGAACATTCGCCTTGGCGTTTCGATTGCCGTACTGAGTACCGCCCGCTGGGAAAAGGACGCCGCCTTCATGAAGCAGCGCGCCGACGAGCTTGGCGTTTCTATCGAAACGATAGTCTCCAACGTCACAGCCGAGCAGCAGTTCGAGGACTGCAAAAAGCTAATCCAAAGCGGCATCGATGTACTTATATTAACACCCGCCAACGCCAAGGAAGCGTCCAACATCGTAAAATACGCCCACTCAAAGCGTGTCAAAGTCATTTCGTACGATCGCATCGCGCTGTACGAGCCGGTCGACTTGGTTATTACGTTCGACAGCTACAAAGTCGGCGAGCTGCAAGGCAAGTACCTGAGCGAAACGGTCGACAGCGGTAACTACGTAGTCCTCTCCGGCGACGAGAACGATTTCAACGCGTCGATGTTCTTAGAAGGCGCGATGAAGTACATCGAGCCCCTCGCAAAATCCGGCGCGATAAACATCGTAATGAAAAGCTCCATACCAAAATGGTCGCCAACCGAAGCCAACACTCTTATAAAAAAGGCACTGGCTGACAATAATAACAACATAGACGCAATACTCGCCCCGAACGATACGACCGCCGCCGGCTGTATCGAAGCGCTCAAGGAAGTCGAGTTAGACGGCAAGGTTGCTATAACGGGCATGGACTCGGATTTGGCTGCCGTGAAGCGAGTCGTCGCCGGAAAGCAGAGCATTACCGTTTTCAAGGACATGCGTGTACTTGCAAAAACAGCCGTAGAACAAGCAGTAAAGCTGGCGCGCGGCGAAGACGTCGACAACAACTCCGTACTGAATACGCTCGGCAAAACTCCCGTTATCACGGTTTTTGTAGAGCCGCACCTCGTAATCAAACAAAATCTGAACAAAACGCTGATAGACAGCGGTTTTTACACGCGTGAACAAGTATATGACTAAAACAGATAAACAATTTTTATACGTAATAGCAGGGCCAACGGCCTGCGGAAAAACAGACATATCGATTCGGCTGGCGAAGCGCGTAAACGGCGCGATTATCTCGGCGGATTCGATGCAGGTTTACAAGTACATGGACATCGGCACGGCTAAGCCTACGCAGGACGAAATGCAGGGCGTACCGCACTACTTAATCGACGAGCTGATGCCGGACGAGGAGTTCTCGGCGGCTGTTTTTCAAACGCGAGCTAAGAAGTATATCGCAGAAATCGCGGCGCGTGGCGGGCAGCCGATAATTACAGGCGGCACAGGATTTTATATTAACGGCCTGCTGTTCGACAACGACTTCACCGAATCGGACGGCGACCCGGTGTACAGAGCGTTTTTGTTCGGCGAAGCAGAAGCGAAGGGCGCAGATTATATTCATGGGTTACTGCGCGCCGCCGATCCCGAAGCTGCGGAAGCGATTCACCCGAACAACGTCAAGCGCGTCGTGCGCGCGCTCGAATACAACAAGCTGACGAACGGACGTATTTCCGAGCATAACGCACAGCAAAAGCAGAAGCAGAAACAGAAGCAAATGCATTACGACGCGGCGCTGATTATTTTATACACGGAGCGCGAGCAAATGTACCGCCGCATAAACGAGCGCGTCGACCAGATGCTATCGCTCGGACTTGTCGACGAGGTGCGTCGCCTGCTCGACATGGGCTACGCAAAAAATATTTCCATGCTCGGTATAGGTTACAAAGAAATTGCCGAATACTTAACCGGAAACGTTTCACTCGACGCCGCCGTCGAGACACTGAAAAAAAACACGCGCCATTTCGCAAAGCGGCAGCTGACGTGGTTTCGGCATCAGTGCGACGGACTGTGGATTAATATTGACGAATTTAATAATAAAGATATAATTGTAGATAAAATACTTAAAGAGAAGGGTGTGCAGACACATGGGTAAAAATTTGCAGGATCTGTTGTTAAACCAAGTCAGGAAAGAGAACATGCCGGTAACGATTTTTTTGACTAGCGGCTTCCAAATCAGGGGCGTCATTAAAGGCTTCGACAACTACGTAATCATAATCGAATCTGAAGGTAAGCAGAACATGGTTTACAAGCACGCGGTTTCGACAGTCGTACCGCTGCGCATAGTCGCCAATCTGGAAAGCGAGTAATATGGACAAGAATACGTATAACTTTTTTAAACAGAAGTTCGGCATAAACCACAAGGTACTGGATTTTAGCGCGAGCGTACTGGACGACATTGGGGGTAGGCTGCTTGCGACGGACGACGTCGCGCAGCTTAACCAGCTTAAGGTACTCTCCGCCATGCAAAAAAATAAGCTCGGCGAAGCGCATTTCTTCCCGTCGAACGGCTACGGCTATAACGACGCGGGGCGCGATACGCTTGAGCTTATTTTTGCGGACGTTTTTGGGACGGAAGCCGGGCTTGTGCGCTCGCAGTTTGTGTCGGGCACGCACGCGCTGGCCGTCGCGCTGTTCGGCAACCTGCACCACGGCGACGAGCTGCTGTACGCAACCGGTAAGCCGTACGACACGTTGGAAGCCGTTATCGGTATACGCTCAGCAGTGGGGTCACTTGCGGAGCAGGGAGTTACATACCGTCAGGCAGACCTGACGCCGGAGGGTGAAGCCGACTTCGACGCGATACGCCAGCTTATTTCGCCGAAAACAAAAATAGTAGCCCTCCAACGCTCTAAGGGCTACACATGGCGAAAATCATTCACTCCCGCGGAGCTTGGCAAGATAATAAAGTTCGTAAAATCAATTGACGAGAAAATAATATGCCTGGTCGATAATTGTTATGGAGAGTTCGTATGCTCGGATGAGCCGAGCGACTACGGCGCTGATCTGGTCGTCGGCTCGCTTATTAAGAACCCGGGCGGTGGGCTTGCTCCGTCGGGTGGGTATATCGTGGGCAAGGACGAGCTGGTTAATAATGCATCGTATAGGCTTACCGCGCCTGGGCTTGGTAAGGAAGTCGGCGCGTCTCTTGGTAATACCGCCCTGTTTCTGGAAGGCTTATTCTTAGCACCGCAAGCCGTTAACTCTTCTGTGAAGTCGGCGATTTTCGCTTCAGCGGCGTTTAAGGCATTGGGCTTTGATGTGCTGCCTGAGCCGGACGGTGTAAGGACTGATATAGTACAGGCTATTAAGCTTCTGTCACGCGAACGAGTCATTGCGTTTTGCGAGGGTATACAGAGTGCCGCGCCTGTCAACAGCTTCGTTTCGCCTGAGCCATCGGAAATGGCCGGGTACGAAAGCGATATTATTATGGCTGCCGGTGCGTTTGTTCAGGGCGCGTCAATAGAACTGAGCGCCGATGCGCCGATGCGCGAGCCATACTCCGTGTTTTTGCAGGGTGGGCTGACATGGTTCCACGCGAAGGCCGGTGTTATAATTGCTATCGATAATTTGTATAGGAAAGGTTTGATACAAATATGAATCGAGAGAAAATAGAAGATATGCTTAAACGAATGGTATCAGAGGCTGACTACAGGCACAGCCTCGGTACTATGGAAATGTGCCGCCGCTTAGCCGCAATGTACGGATATGAAAATGAGACCGCTGAAACAGCCGGTCTCATTCATGATTGCGCTAAAGGGTTCGGGAGTAAAAAAACTGTTTTGCTATGTAAAAAATTCAATATACCGCTGGACGAATTCTTTTACTCGAATCCGCTGCTTGCGCACGGATTGTTGGGTACGGAAGTTGCCCGGCGGCTTTTTTTATCCGGAGACGATGGACCTAATGGTGATATTATTACGGCTATAGCCGATCATGGCACGGGCAAGCCAAACATGCCGCTGCTTTCAAAAATATTGTTCGTTGCTGACTTTGGCGAGGATGGACGGCAGGGTGAAGACGCTGAGTTAATAAGGAGTGCCGCAATGAAAAGTTTGGATGAAGCGTTGCTTTACGCTTATAATCATTACATAAAGAGCTTGATTAGAGCCAATTCTGTTGTACATCCACTAACTGCTGCCGGTCGGAATTATTTGCTGCTGACTGCTGTAGGAGATGTGAAGGCTTAAGGAGGTTATGCACCTTTTCTGTCCTTCATAAACGCGAGCTTCAGCGCGAATACATCCGCTTCCGTGTTTTCAGAACGCTTCTCCAGCATTTCTATACGTTCGGTATTGCTTATAAGCACGGAATACCCTTCGTATATTAACTGAAGTTTCTTTGATATCTCGTTCTCTTGGATTAACTCGATTTTTGTTAGACGGTTTTGGACAGTAACCATTTCGGATTGAAGGTTGGAGACGTCTGTTTTTATTATGGTGATATCGCCTTGCATTTTGGTTACGGTGGTTTCCAGACTTGCAACTTTTGTTTCTAATCCTGCAACACTGGTTTGTAAACCGGCTACTGTGGTTT
>CAZJLW010000070.1:11880-13795 GCA_964546895.1 uncultured Eubacteriales bacterium
CCGGCTACTGTGGTTTGTAACCCAGCTACTGTGGTTTCTAAACCGGCAACCTTGGTTTCTAAACCGGCAACCCTAGTTTCTAATCTGATTATACTGTCTTGCATTATAGACATATCTTTTTTCATAACAGATACATCTTCTTTGACAGGTCGTATCTCATCCGATACTATCTGCCTTATCGCCTGAAGCAACTCGTTATTATCCATATCACACGTCTCCTTTGTTAAAATCTAACTTTATTTCAGTATATCACAACACATGTCCATTCGCAACTCAATCCAGTTTTACTTTCCGGCTAAACACTTTACTAATTATATGCGCTATTAACAAACATAAAGACCTGCATAAACCGCCGCATATCAAGAAATACTAATTCCGCGAAGGATGTGCATTACTTTCGTATAAAGAGGATGGGAGTGTTAATTTATGAAATCTTTTACTTCAGGGCTAATAGCCGGAGGGGCAATCGGTTTTACAGCCATCGCGTGGATGCTTAGTGATACAAAAACGCGTAAACGCATGATGAGAGACAGCAAAATGCTGTTAAATAAAATGGATATCAGCAATATGATGTAATTGATGTAATGAAGCAATCACAGCCATAGATTAATACGGATAGACTTGACTATCCGTAAAAGTCTGTGGCTGTTTTGTTATCATTATTATGTACAAATATACAAAATTTTTATATAATGATTCAAAAGGGCGACAAAAGCCGCTTGCGAGCTTTTTCGCCCGGAGAAGATGTCAAAAGTGCCGGTTTATCCGGCAAGCGCTTGCTGCTTTTGCAAGCGCCGCACCGAAGGGGCGCTTTTGAAGGTCGAACTATTCAAAATGGCGACAAAAGCCGCTTGCGAGCTTTTTCGCCATCCAATCTACGGGAGGTGCGCCATGTATAAGATAGAACGGATATCCGAAAAGCACTTAAACGACTGGATTCAAATGATGCTGGAGCTTTGGGAGGACAATACATACGAGCTGTTGAAAACCGAGCATGTTAACCTACTCAACGACGACAAATACGGTAATTTTATCTGCTACAAAGACGAGGAAGCGCTGGGCTTTATCAACATGTCGAAGCGGCACGACTATGTACCGGGCGCCGTGAGCTACCCTATCGCCTACATAGAGGGCATTTACGTAAGAGCGCAGTACCGCCGCACGGGTATCGCAAAAATGCTAATCGACCACGCCGAAAAATGGGCAGCAGAATGCGGTTGTAAGCAAGTCGCTTCCGACCACGAGATTGATAATGCTTTGAGCTACAACTTCCATAAGGGCATGGGGTTTCGCGAGGTGGAGCGTGTCATTTGCTTTGTAAAGGAATTGAGGGAGGATAAATGATGAAAAACCTTTTTATCATAGGCGACAGTATATCTATCGCTTACGAGCCGTTTCTTAAGGACATGCTTAACGGCATCTATAACTTCAGCAGAAAAAGAGGTCTTGAAAAAGCCCTTACAAATTTGGACAAGCCAATAGGCAGCAACAGTGGGGACAGCCGCCGGGTTTTGGAACTGGTAACGAACGAAAAGCTTGAAGTAAAACCGGATTTACTGATGCTCAACTGCGGACTGCACGACATAAAGACAGAACGCGGCACAACACAAAAACAAGTTCCCCTTGATGAATACATCTCGAACATAAGAAAAATCGTCGCCGCAACAAAGGAGTTCGCAACAGAGACGATCTGGGTAACAACGACGCCCGTCGATCACGAGTTGCATTTGCTCCATAAAAGCTTCGACCGATATAACGAGGATGTTATAGCCTACAACGCCGCCGCAACCGCTATTGTTAAGGAAAACAACATAAAAATAATCGATTTATACACATTCACAGCAAACGTCGACAAGCAGCCGTTTACAGACGGCGTTCACTTCACGCCGGAAGTCTCGCGGCTACAAGCCGCATT
>CAZJLW010000070.1:13895-16791 GCA_964546895.1 uncultured Eubacteriales bacterium
GGCAAGGCAGAAGGCAAAGCCGAAGGCATTTTATTATCTGCAAAAGCCTTTATACAAAACGGCATTCCCCCAGAGAAAGTAGCTGCCATATTGCAACTACCTCTCGAAACAGTAAAAAGCCTATAAAACCCAACCCACTACAAGCATTCAAAAAGGACACGGCATAAAAACCCGTGTCCTTTATTATTTTGCCACTTCCATCTACCAATTCCCGCGCCGTGGCAACCCCAACACCTACAACAAATGCTGTGCCTCCGCCAATATCCGTTTCCCCATCTCGCCCACTTTAACCAGCCTCTCGCTGTCAAACCTAAGCGAAGGCCCAGAAACACTAAGCGCAGCGATAACCTTCCCATTCAATCCAAACACCGGAAAGCCCACGCAAACAATACCATACTCATGCTCCATGTCGTCCACGGAGTACCCTCGCTCGCGCGTCAGCGCCAAGTTCTCTCTAAGCGCGTCAGGAGTCGTTATCGTAGTGTCGGTAAACTTCTTCAAATCAGCGCAAGCCTTATTAAACATCTCAGGCATATAAGCCAGCATCGCCTTACCAATAGCAGTACACGACATCGGCGCGTGTTCGCCCTGAATGCTCCTAGAAGCCGCCATACCATTAGCGGCAAGGCACTCGATATAAATAACCTCGCACTCCCTAGGAATACCCATGTACGTAGTCTCGCCCGACTCTTCGAACAGTTTACGCATATATGGAAACAGGAACTTACGAATACCGATATGGCTGTTAATAATATAGCTAAACTGCAACAGCTTAATCCCCAAGCTATACTTCCCGTTATCAGGATTCTGCGAGATGTAGCCAAGCTTCTGAAACGTCGTCAGTATGTTGTGAACGGTACTCTTCTGCGTGTCCAGCATCGTGGCGATTTCGGTAATGCCAAGCTCCGGGTTCTGCACCGAAAAGCATTCCAGCACATTTACCGCCTTGACCAGTGATTTTACTTTGTACCCTTCTTCCATCCCCTAACCTACCCCTTTATCGAGCCGACCATAATACCCTTGACGAAATACTTCTGAATAAACGGATATATAGCCATAATAGGCAGCGTCGATACGATTATAACAGCGTACTTCATAGACTCGGCAAGCATGGCACTCTGCGCGACGTCGTCGCCCATCGAGTCCATCTGCATCTCTCGAAGAAACGCCTGTTGGCTTACTATTATATCACGTAATACCATTTGTAGGGGCATTTGTTCGGGCTTACGTAAATAAATCATCGCGTTAAACCACGAGTTCCATTGCCCGACGGCCGCAAACAGCACGATAACCGCAATAAGCGCCGGAGACAGCGGCACGACGACGGCTCTGAAAAATTTGAAATGGTCGCAGCCGTCGATTGTCGCGGCTTCATATAATTCGTCTGGTATCGATGTCTGCATAAACGTCCTAGCGATAATGATGTTGTAAACACTGACGCAACCCATCAGTATTATAATAATCGGCTTACCTTCAAGCCCGATATTTTTCATGAGAATGTATGTAGGAATCAGTCCGCCCGAAAAAAACATTGTAAACGTCATGAACGCCATGATAAATCCTTTACCGGGCAAATCCTTTCTCGACATGCCGTAACCGGCCATGACCGTAACGACGAGCGACAACAGCGTATAGAAAAACGTGTAGATAATCGTGTTAATATAACCCTGCCACAGAGCCTTGTATTCCATAACTTTTTTATAAGCTTCCAGGTTAAGCCCCTTCGGGATAAGAATAACCTGTCCCGAGCCGACGAGCGTCGGGTTTGAGAATGAGGCGATAACGACAAAATACAGCGGATAGGCCACGGAAACAAGCAGTATCGCCAAAATCGCGTTTACTACGAAATTAAAAGCAATATCATCTTTCGAATTTTTTACTCGCATACCGCACCTCCTACCACAATGAATTTTGTCCAAGTCGCCTTGAAATCCAGTTAACAGCTACAAGCATGAAAAAGTTTATGCCGGAATTGAAAAGCCCGACGGCGGCGGCAAGGCTGTACTGCCCTTCGCGCATACCGATTTTGTAGACGTAAGTCGAGATAACCTCAGACCTGCCGATGTTCATGGCGTTTTGCATGAGGAATACCTTTTCGAAGCCGACATTCATTACTTTACCGCAGTCCAGAATAAGCAGAATAACAATCGTCGGAATAATCGACGGGAAATCGATGTACATAATACGTTGCAGCTTAGTAGCGCCGTCGACGCGAGCGGACTCGTGCAACGACGGGTCAACCGAACTTAGCGCACCGAGATAAATAATCGAACCCCAGCCGACGCTTGCCCATATGCCGCTGATTACATAAAGATGCGGAAACGCATCCGGATTAGTCAGTACCATAAGCGGCTGATCGGTTAGCTTAAGCGCACGCAAAATATTAACTATTATACCGTATGACGGCCCGAGCAGAATGTTAAGCATACCTACGATGACGACTATCGATATAAAATGGGGGGCGTACGTAACAGTCTGCACGATTTTTTTGAAGCGTGGCGATTCGCAGCTGTTGAGGGCGAGCGCCAGCAGTACCGGCATCGGAAAACCAGCGGCAAGCTGATAAATACTTAGCGATACGGTATTACGCAAAATATTATAGAAAGACGGCACGGAAAAAAACTGGTCGAAATACTTTAGCCCAGCCCATTTGCTACCCAAAATACCCCTAGCCGGACGGAAATCCTTAAACGCGATCAATATACCGTACATCGGCATATAGTTGAACACGAGCAGGTATATAACAGCCGGGAGAATAAACACATAAACCTGCCAGTTGAGCATAATTCTTTTCCATAAAGGCTTGCGGTAAGCGGAAAAATTAGCGCGTTTGTCAGTCACGGTAAGCCTCCTTTATTTTGGCAAAAAATAGTTAACCACGGATTGACACGGATTA
>CAZJLW010000071.1:0-2905 GCA_964546895.1 uncultured Eubacteriales bacterium
AATTATAATAAACTTATACGAAGCCGCGGGGCGTACACCGAGCGCCGGTTCAGTCGCAAGCGTAAACGGTCTTACGTACAGCGACGTGTTCTTCTCGGACGGAATCCAGTCCACATCGGTTTTGATAAGCTCGATGAGTGCCTTGACTGCCAGCTCCTCGTCGATATGCGGGATACACAGCCGCTCGTCGGACGTGTTCAGGCGCTTGAAATTCATTTCCGGGCGGAACAGCACTGCGCGTCCGTCGTTTGTTCTGTAGCATTTAAGCCCTTCAAATACAGCCTGCCCGTAGTGCAGAACCATAGCCGCCGGGTCAAGCTCAAGCGGAGCGTAAGGAACAATCCGCGCGTCGTGCCAGCCCTTGCCATCCAAATAATCCATGACGAACATGTGATCAGTAAAATACTTCCCGAACGATAAGTCGGAAAAATCCGGCTTAGTCTTCGGAGTCGTCGTAATAATTTTTTTAATCTCCATAAAATCGTCTCCTCTGAAAAAATTAAATATCTGCGTCAGATTTTAACCCAAACATTAATTTTTTTCAATCGCTTCCTTAATCAGCGCGCCCATTTCCTTCGTACCGACAGCCTTCATGCCTTCCGACATAATGTCTCCCGTACGGTAGCCGTTTTCGAGTACCGTCGAAACAGCCGTCTCGATATCGCGTGCTTCGGCCGCCAGCTTGAACGAATACCGCAGCATCATCGCCGACGACAATATCGTCGCTATCGGATTTGCGATGCCCTTACCCGCTATATCCGGTGCGGAACCATGAATCGGCTCGTACATGCCAAGGCTCCCGCCGCTTAAGCTAGCCGACGGCAGCAACCCGATCGAACCCGTGATCTGACTAGCTTCATCCGACAGTATATCGCCGAACACATTATTCGTAACGATTACGTCGAAATGATGCGGGTCGCGAATAAGCTGCATGGACGCGTTGTCGACGTACATGTGGTCGAGCGCTATGTCCGGATAATCCTTAGCCACTTCAAGCACGACCTCGCGCCACAGTCGCGACGATTCCATTACGTTCGCCTTATCGACGCTCGTGAGCTTTTTGCCGCGCAGCCTCGCCATCTCGAACGCAACAGTCGCTATACGCTTTACCTCGTTGTAGCTGTAAATCTCCGTATCCCACGCGGCTTCGCCCATGTCGGTCTGCTTGCGTCCCTTTTCGCCGAAATACATGCCGCCCGTCAGTTCCCGAACGACTACGAAATCAATACCGTCGCCGACGATATCCGCGCGCAGAGGCGACGCGGCCTTCAGCGGCTTATACAACACAGCCGGTCTGATATTCGCGTACAGCCCGAGCGCTTTTCTTAAGCCGAGCAGCGCCATTTCCGGTCTTAAATGCCCCGGCAACGTATCCCACTTGTACCCGCCGACCGCGCCCAGCAAAACGCTGTCGCTTTTCAGGCAGACGTCGATGGCTTCCTGAGTGAGCGGCTCGCCGTGTTTGTCTATCGATACGCCGCCCGCAAGCACATCTGTATAATTAAAACTGTGTCCGTATTTCTTACCTATGGCGTCCAGTACCGCCCTCGTCTCGTTTATAACCTCCGGCCCGATGCCGTCTCCGGCCGCAACCGCTATGTTAAAATTCATTTCGCAGTCAGTCCTTTCGTTCTGGCAACAAGCCCGCCCGCGTCCATAATATCACGCATAAACTGCGGGAACGGCTCGGCCTTGTACGTCTCGTTTTTAGTTACGTTTTTGATTTCGCCCGTTACGAAATCGACGGTCACGTTGTCCCCGCTTTCGATTCTCTCGGCGGCTTCTTCGCATTCCAGTATCGGCAAGCCTACATTTATCGCGTTCCTATAAAAAATACGCGCGAACGTCTTCGCGATAACGCACGAAACTCCGCAAGCTTGAAGCGCTATCGGCGCGTGTTCCCTCGACGAGCCGCAGCCGAAATTTTTCTTTCCGACTACGATATCGCCCGGCTTCACCTTCTGCGCAAATGTCGCGTCGATATCCTCCATGCAGTGCGGCTGTAAATCCTTCGGGTCGCTCGAGTTAAGATAACGTGCCGGAATAATTACGTCCGTGTCCACGTTATCACCATATTTAAAAACTGTACCGTTTGCATTCATAATTATACCTCCTCCGGTGCTACGATCTTACCGGCCAGCGCGGAAGCCGCCGCGACTGCCGGGCTTGCAAGATAAACTTCCGATTCCGTATGCCCCATGCGTCCAACGAAGTTACGGTTGGTCGTGGAAACTGCGCGCTCGCCTTTTGCGAGTATGCCCATATGCCCGCCGAGACACGGCCCGCATGTCGGCGTGCTGAACACCGCTCCGGCCTCTACGAAATCCTCGACAAGCCCTTCGCGCACCGCTTGCAAATAAATCTTCTGCGTACCCGGCAGGATTATGACGCGTACGTTCTTCGCGACGCGCTTGCCCTTCATGATAGCGGCTGCGATACGCAAGTCCGAAATGCGTCCGTTTGTGCAGGAGCCTATTACAACCTGGTCGATTTTTATATCGCCTACGTTATCAATCGTACGCGTATTGTCCGGCAAATGCGGGAACGATACGGTCGGCTTAAGCGCCGATAAATCTATCGTGTAAGTCTCGTCGTACTCGGCGTCGGCATCGGCCTCGTATACCGTGTACGGCTTCGTCGCGTGTTCCTTT
Organism: uncultured Eubacteriales bacterium; assembly: GCA_964546895.1. Classification (GTDB taxonomy): domain Bacteria; phylum Bacillota; class Clostridia; order Lachnospirales; family CAZJLW01; genus CAZJLW01. The sequence continues at coordinate 2,652 of CAZJLW010000071.1, forward strand.
ACGTATTCGGTTGTTTTTTCGTCCACCGGGAAGATACCGTTCTTCGCTCCGGCTTCGATAGCCATGTTCGCGATTGTGAAGCGGTCGTCCATTTCCAGATACTTCAGACCGTCTCCGCAGAACTCCATAGATTTATACAGCGCGCCGTCCACGCCGATCATTCCGATTATGTGCAGGATTACATCCTTACCGCTAATCCATTTCGCGGGCTTGCCCGTAAGTACAAATTTTATTGCCGACGGAACCTTGAACCA
>CAZJLW010000071.1:3005-5887 GCA_964546895.1 uncultured Eubacteriales bacterium
CAATGCTCAGCCGATTTGATGTCCTTGTTCGGGGTGAAGTGGTCGCAGATTATTCCGACCTTTTCCGTATTAAAAACGCCCTCCACACCGATTTTACCGAATTCCTTTATGGCGACGGGCGCCGTAACGTCGTTGCCGAAGGCGAAATCCAGTTTAGCCTCGATTAACTCCCCAGCTTTGACGGATTTCAGCCCGGCGTGTGCCGCAAGAATTTTTTGCGTCATCGTCATGCCCATGTTAAGCCCTCCTATAGATATGTCTTTATTTTCTTCTCGATATCCTTAATAAGTTTGTACTCTATGCTGTCAACCAGCGCGAACCAGCTCGCTTCGATAATGTCCTCCGAAACTCCGACCGTAGACCAGCTGTTCTCGCCGTCGCTCGACTCTATGAGAACACGCACCTTCGAAGCCGTCGCCGTTTTGCTGTCCATCACACGCACCTTGTAGTCCGTGAGGTGTACCTTCGACAGCTCCGGATAAAACACCTCGAGCGCCTTGCGCAGCGCTTTGTCGAGTGCGTTTACGGGGCCGTGTCCCTCTGCCGCCGTTATCTCCGTTTTGCCGTCGACGATTATTTTTATGACGGCCGACGCGCTCTGTCCCTTCAAATACGGCTGCTCGCCGATTATTTTGAAGTTAACCAGCTCGAACAACGGCTTGTATTTGCCAAGAATTTTGCGAATAACAAGCTCGAACGTGCTTTCCGCAGACTCAAACTGATAGCCCGAGTGTTCAAGCTCCTTTAGCCGCTTTATTATTTCCTCCGTCTCTTCGGAATCCTTCGTGACGGACGGAACTAGCCGCTGTATTTTGGCGATAAGCGCGCCGCGTCCCGCGACCTCGCTCGTGAGCGTCTTGCGTTCGTTGCCGACGACCTCGGGGTTGATATGCTCATAGCTTATCGGGTTTTTATTTACGGCGTCGATATGCATACCGCCCTTGTGCGCGAACGCCGAGCTTCCGACGTACGGCGCCTTGTCGTTCAACGAGATGTTAGCTATATCGCACACATGTCGCACAGCCGACGTCAGCCCGCTCATTTGAGCCTCGGAAACACACGGGATACCCATTTTTAGCTGTAGGTTAGCAAGCACCGTAGCCAGATTCGCGTTGCCGCAGCGCTCGCCGAAGCCCGTCAGCACACCCTGAACATGTGTCGCACAAGCCGAAACAGCCATCATCGTATTAGCAACGGCCATACCGCAGTCGTTATGGGCGTGGATGCCGACCGCAATGGGCAACATATCTACGACAAGCTTCGTTATGTTGTAAACCTCCAGCGGGAACGTCCCGCCGTTCGTATCGCACAGCACTACGCAGCTCGCCCCGGCATCGGAAGCCGCTTTGACGCAGCTCATGGCGTAGTCGGGATTGTTCTTGTACCCGTCGTAGAAATGCTCCGCGTCGAAGATCACGTCCTTGCCTTTTTCTACGAGATACGAAACGGTGTCGCGTATCATCGCGAGGTTTTCGTCCAGCGTCGTTTTAATAATATCCGTCACGTGAAAATCCCAGCTTTTGCCGAAGATAACGACGGTATCCGTGCCGGCTCTTAGCAGCGACATGATGTTCATGTCGTCCGCAACGGCGATATTGCACCGCCTCGTACTGCCGAACGCCACAACCTTAGAATTATTAAGCCGCAAATCCTTAACGCGGTTGAAAAAGTCCAAGTCCTTCGGATTCGAGCCGGGATTACCGGCTTCGATGTATTGTACGCCCAAATCGTCAAGTATCTTTACAATCTTTATTTTGTCCTCAACGGAAAACGAAATGCCCTCCGCTTGCATACCGTCACGCAATGTCGAATCGAATATGACCATTTTGTTCTCCCTCCGGCTCTGTTACTTTTTAAGCCAGCTCATCATTTTACGAAGCTCAGCGCCGACTACCTCGATTTGATGTCCGGCTTCCATTTTACGCTTGGCGTTGAAGCTCGGGCGGTTCGCCTGGTTTTCGAGTATCCAGTTCTTCGCGAATGTTCCGTCCTGAATCTCAGCGAGTACCTTCTTCATTTCCTTTTTCGTTTCGTCCGTGATTATACGTTTGCCGATTGAGTAATCGCCGTATTCGGCAGTGTCGCTGATTGAGTAGCGCATGTAGCTCAGCCCGCCCTGATTTACGAGGTCGATAATGAGCTTCATTTCGTGCATACATTCAAAGTACGCGCTCTCCGGTTGGTATCCGGCTTCGACAAGTGTTTCGAAGCCCGCCTTCATCAGCTCGGAAACGCCGCCGCAGAGAACTGCTTGCTCGCCGAACAGGTCGGTCTCGGTCTCTTCTTTAAACGTAGTCTCAAGAATACCGGCACGCGCGCCGCCGATACCGGCTGCATATGCGAGTGCGACTTGCTTCGTATCGCCGCTCGGGTCTTGATAAACCGCAACAAGGCACGGAACGCCGCGTCCTTCTGTGAACTGGCTTCTTACCGTGTGGCCGGGTCCCTTCGGCGCGATCATGAATACGTTTACGTCGGCCGGAGGAACGATTTGCATGTAATGAATGTTAAAGCCGTGCGCGAACGCGAGGTATTTGCCCTTCGTAAGGTTCGGCTCGATGCTTTCTTTATAGAGACGCGCCTGTTTTTCGTCGTTGATGAGTATCATAATAATATCCGCAAGCTTGGCGGCGTCCGCAGCCGTCGCAACCTTAAGCCCGGCTTCCTCCGCGAGCTTCCACGACTTGCTGCCCTCGTACAATCCTACGATAACCGATACGCCCGACTCGTGCAGGTTAAGCGCGTGCGCGTGTCCCTGACTTCCGTAACCGATGATAGCGATCGTCTTTCCCTTTAATAAATCCATGTTGCAGTCCTTGTCATAAAATAACGTTGCCATAATATAGCCTCCTGATTTTTTATATATTTTTTGTATCGTGCTT
>CAZJLW010000071.1:5987-10771 GCA_964546895.1 uncultured Eubacteriales bacterium
AGTACATTACCGCCGCGCTGTAAGCCGGTAATACCCGTGCGCGCCGTTTCCATGATGCCGTATGTGTCCAACAGCTTCATAAACGCTTCGATCTTGCTTTGGTCGCCCGTCAGCTCGATCGTCAGCGATTCGCTGGAAACATCAATAACCGAAGCCCTGAAAATCTCGGCGATCGCGACTATCTCAGGCCGTTTCTCGGCCACGGCCGACACCTTTACGAGACAATACTCTCTGTAAACGGAATCGTCCGGCTTTAGCTCGACTACTTTGACCACCTCGATTAGCTTCTCGAGCTGGCGGCTTACCTGCTCAATGATCATATCACCGCCAACCGTAGATATAGTAATGCGCGAAAACCGCGCGTCCTCGGTAACGCCTACGCTCAGGCTCTCGATGTTGTAGCCGCGCCTGCTGAAAAGCCCGGCCACCCTGCTCAATACGCCCGAATTGTTCTCAACCAGAATCGATAAAATATGCCTGCTCAAATTATCACTTCCCTTTAAAAAAAGTTTATGCACCCGGTAAAAAAGCTCGCAAGCGGCTTCTTACCCTTTTACAAATAAAAAAACCCCGTACCATGCATCAAATGCAAGGGACGAGGTAGATTCCACGTGTTACCACCCTTATTCAATCCCGCCTCACGGCGAAATCCTCAGCAGGTTCAATCAAACCCTAGCCGATAACGGGGCATACCGGTTAACTCTTACTGAATTCGGAGTAACTGCTCATGAGGGATAGATTTAATACGTATTTACCGTTTCGCACCAACCAACGGCTCTCTGAAAAATAACTTATATTAAATCCGTCTCAATCAACGCATTTGTTTATAGGTGAATGCTAACACATTGATAAACCGCTGTCAACATTTTTCTAATAAAATTTCAATACCGGCTTCATCGCATCTTTGGAATCTCGATCGAAGCCAGCCGCTTGTACGCGTAATCAAAGAACTCCTTGTACGCCTCGCAGTGGCGGTTCAGAATGAGCAGCCCGCCGTCCTCACGCTCGCGACGGCAGCCGCCGCGGCAGATTTGCAACCACTTACAGCCTTTGCATTCTTCCTCTACCTTGTAGGAGTTTTCGATGAATTTTATTTTATGGCGATTGGCTTCGATTTCCTCGAAGCAGTCCGTTACGAGGTTGCCGATTTTATATTCGTCCAGCATATAAAAATCGCACGGGAATACGCTCCCGTCGGCCTCGATAACGTTCTGTGCCATACAATGCCCGGCCATACCGCAGCTTTCCGGCGGATAACCGTTAATCATACCCAGCAGGTTCTCAAAATATCTAATATATATAAAATTGTGCTTGGAAATATCGTCGTACCATAGGTCGAACAGATCCTTCAAAAACGTAGCGTATAGGTGCGGTGTTAGCGAATAATCGTGCTTCGACGTGTCGGTAAACGGTTCGAGACACGGAATGTATTGCTGATACAAAAATCCGTGCTTCTTAAAAAATTCGTATGTACGCTTGATGTTCTGCGCCGTCTTGGAATTGACGACGGTTAGGATGTTGTACTCGACCTTGTGCGCGTCGAACACAGCCGCGGTTTTTAGCACCTCGTCGAACGTGCCGCTTCCGTCGGCGTGCACTCGAAACATGTCGTGCTTGCCTTGCATACCGTCCAGCGATAGTCCCACCAGGAAGTTGTTCTTGACAAAAAACTCCGCCCACTCGTCGTCCAGTCCGATGCCGTTGGTTTGTAGGGCGTTCGATATTTTCACGCCGTTCACGTTGTATTCCTTCTGAATACGTATCAGCTCGCGGAAAAAATCAAGCCCGGCAAGCGTCGGCTCTCCGCCTTGAAACGCAATAGTACACTCGCGGCGCTCGTAAGCCAGTGTTTTTTTCACGATAGCTTCAAGCGTCGCCACGGACATCATGCCGTAGTTTTTAGTTTCGCGGTTTCCCTGTATATCCGCGTAGAAGCAGTAGCGGCAACGTAGGTTGCAGCTGCCCGACGCGGGTTTTAGCATAACATTAATAGGCATATCACTCGTGCTTGCCGTATTCGCTAACAAAGCGCCGGTAAGCGTCCTCCTCGATTTTTATTCCGTCTTGCAGCAGCAAATCCCCCGTGCGTTGCATGTATCCCGCCAGCGACGACAGCATGTCCAACACAAGCTCCGGCTTGCCGAACGCAAGGTTCGTCGTTTCCTGTACGTCGTCGCGGACGTTGTACAGCTCGAAAAACATATCATCTTTATAAATATCAACAATCAGCTTGTAATCGCCGCGCACGACGCAGCGCTGAAAATTCCCGCGCCCTCCGTTGCCATCGAACTGAATAAAAATATCCTCACGGTGGATAGGCTTACCGAAAAATGCACCGACAAGCGAAACGCCCGAAACCTTATTAACGGACTTAACCCCCAGCAGCTCGCAAAGTGTCGGGAATACATCGACTGCGCTTACGACATCGTCAACTTCCGAAACCGCCGCGTCGACACCCTTCGGCAGCTTAAAAATAAACGGCGTACGCGTCGACTCCTCATACATACACATCTTCTGCCACAACCTGTGCGAGCCTAACATTTCGCCGTGGTCGCTCGTAAAAATGATAAGCGTGTCGTCGTAGATGCCCTCGTTTTTAAGCGCGGCGACAATCTCGCCGACGCAATCGTCGAGCAGCGTAACAAGTCCCAGATAAACTCGCCACGCTTTTTCCCATTCCTCACGCGTATATGAACAACCTAAAAAGCCCGTCAGATTATGCATTTGCAACGGCGACTGTTCGCGATACCATTTCCCAACATTCTCGGGTATCACGACGCTGTCGTCGTTGGCGTACATGTCATACCACGGCTTCGGAATATCAAACGGCGGGTGCGGTGCGATAAACATCGCGTTTAGCAGTAGCGGCTTATTCTTGTCCCGTTCGCGTATGGCACGCAGCGCGCCGTTCTTGAAATATCCGTCGTAGAAATAATCCAGCCCATACTCAAAGCAGCCGGTCGTCGGTATAGAATACGCACGCGGCCACGTCAGCTTGCCGCCGACCATTTCCGGCACTAGGCCTTTAAACGCCGCGCCACCCGGATGACGTATGCCTTCGCGCTTTAGCATTTCGCCGTATGTTTTCGAAGTCGTAGCCCACGTCGTTTTCGATGACGGATCGGCATCCATGTTTCCACCGGCCGTATTCAAATGCTGCTTGCCCGTATGCCAGCTGTCCCAGTCCGTTTCAAGCAGCCTGTATAAATTATCTATTCCGCTTCTCACATCGCCGTGTACCGCGTCCGATTCAAACCACCCGTTTATAATCGAACCCGTCTCGTTCGGGTAACACCCCGTAAAAAACGAGCCGCGCGCCGGAACGCACAGCGGCGATGCGCAGTACGCGCGAGTAAAGCTCACGCCTTCACTGCGCAATGCACTTATATTTTTGGCGTACTTCTCGTTTACGACGTCGTAGCGGAGTTGGTCGGCCATAATTATTACAACATTCGGTTTTTTTGTATCACTCACCGGCAAATGCCCCCTTAGTTTCTTTTTGCTTCTTTCAACTGCTTCGTCAGCTCGTAATCCGGCATCGGCTTCGCATAGTAGTAGCCCTGCACAATCTCGCAGCCCACATCGCGCAGCATGTCGATCTGCTCGCGCGCCTCGACGCCCTCCGCCACCGTGTGAATGCCTAGCTCATGCGCCATTTTCATTACGTTTGATATGACGGTGTTGGCTCTGTCCGGATCGACAGCCGTCAAGAAGAAGCCCCTGTCGATTTTGATTACGTCGACGGGAATGTTTTTCAGAAGCCCAAGCGACGAGTAACCCGTGCCGAAGTCGTCCATCGACAGCGTAAAGCCTTCCCCGTGCAGACTGTTCAGCACTTCCATTATTTTTTCCTCGTTGTCGAACATAACAGTCTCAGTCAGCTCGATTTCGAGAAAGCGGCGCGATACGCCGTATTTGTCGGCTATTGCGCACAGCTCCGACACGAAGTCCGGATTGTGCAGATGATTCCGCGAGAAATTAACGGAGACCGTTATGGGTTCTATCCCGTCGGCTATCCAGCCGCGTATTATCTCGCAAACATGCTCAAACATATACATATCAAGCTTCGTAATAAAGCCGTTCCGCTCGAACAGCGGTATAAAACTTCCCGGGTAATACACGTCGGCGTTATTATTTTTCCAGCGCACGAGCGCCTCGGCGCCCGCTATCGTCTCGTCTACGATGTAGTATTTCGGCTGCAAAAACACCTTGAACTCCCCGTTTTTAAGCGCGGGGCGCATTTTGTTTTCTATTTCCTTATCGCGCATGGCGTCACGCTTCATCGCGTCGTCGTACGAGCAGTATTCCACGCCGTCGTGCTTCGCCTTGCGATGCGCGATGTTCGCCTTCTCTATCGCGTCCAGTATATCTTTATTCGTTTCGCGCTGCTCGACGATGTAGCTACCCTGCGGGAAAGTTATGCCGTAAGGCACGTCGCCCATGAGTTCAAAAAAGCTCTTCATAAACGCATCGCGAAGATCCGCCAGCCTTTCCGTAGGTTTTATCCGGTGCAGTATCGTGAACTCGTCGGTATTCACCCTCGCAAACGTGTCCTGCTCGCTGTCGATGCACCCCTTAAGCGCAGTCGCGACATTTCGCAGTACCCGATCTCCCTCGACGTAGCCGTACGTCTGGTTTATGAGCTTGAACCGGTCTATGTCGAACTTGACCAGCACGTAAGGTTCGTCCTGGTTCTCCTCGAGCAGTCGCTGCGAGTCGAGCTTAAACTTTGTAAGTGTCGGCGCTTCCGTCAGCTCGTCGAGGAACGCAATACGTTCAAGCTG
>CAZJLW010000071.1:10871-16607 GCA_964546895.1 uncultured Eubacteriales bacterium
AAAACTCTTGAAGAAGTTGTCCGATTCCGAAAGCACATAGTCGTTCTGTGTTGATGCCACGATCGTACCGTCGTCGGCTATGACGTAGGCATAACCCCTGCCGTTATAGGACGGCAGAAGCACCTTGTTAAGCGTCTCCCGCGCGTACGAGCCGATAAGCACGCCGATAATCTCGCCATCGCTGTAAACCGGAGTCGAAATAGTAATGACCACGGCTTTACGCAGCACCGATGCCATAGGTTCGTTTATAACCGTTTCGCCTTCGAGCGACTTATGATAATAGGCGCGCTTCGAGACGTCGACCGTCTCGCCATTGTTTACATAACCCTTACCGTTTAAGTCGCACATCGTCAGAAACTCGAAGTTAGTATTCTTTATAAACTCGTCGTACATCTCCAAATCCCAGCTGATGTCCCTGTCGAAAAGCCCGGTCGCCACGGCGAGATTTTTTATGGACTGTATGTCCGAAGCCATCTCAGTTACAAAATTAAACTTCTGTTGCTCGATAAGCTCCGTCAGCGTAACAAACGCCGAATCGGACAAATCGTTTTTCAAACTGCGGTAATACAATACAAAGCCGTTCGCAATAATGATTACTACTGCAAAAAGCATTGCAACAAGCATAAACTTTTTATTTTTTAATATCCTCATACCGTTATCCCTCGGTTATTAAGAATTTGCAAGCTCCATAGCTATTCTGCCGTACTCGAACAGCCGCTTCGGGTCGCCTTTGACCGTCGTGATGTCCTTCAAAATAATCTCAAGCGGCGTATTCGTGCGTTTGCAAGCATCGATTGCGTAAACGATGTCGTCGCGTACGGCGTCGTGATCCAGCGACTGCGCACCGACTAACGCCGGGTTAGGCTTGCGCGACATGACATAGCGCCCGCCCATCTGCTCCGCACAGACTACCGCGTCGCTCCACGGGCTTATTGACACCTTGCGCACATTCGGAATCGTGTCTACCAAGTCGATTCTGTTGTCTAGCGGTTCGCAGCAGCCGTAGTTCGTGTACCTGAACTTCCCGAACAGGTCGGTTACCTTATCGAACTCTAACTCCTTATGCATCGCCTTGCTGACTGACGAAAAAATCTGCGCCCTGCCGGCCACCCAGCATTCTGATGCCGGTACGCTTCCGGGTGGTGACAGCGTGATATCTTCCGAATATGTATATGTGCTGTGGACGTTCTGCGCTCTGTTTTCCAGATATCCGCAGCGCTCCGCTTGCTCAATCATTTTAAAATGCTCCGCAACCAGCTTATCCATACATGCGTGAATAAACTCCGGACGCTCGGCCATCGCCATAAGAGTTTCCTCGGGGCCTATCCAGCGCACCAGCAAATCCCACATGACTAGCTTCATGCTTGCGCCCATCATCCTGTATCCTATGACGCCGTTAAAAATTTGTTCCGCTTCGGCGTTTCGTTTTTGTGTTTCGGCTACGTTTTCCTGAAAGCCGGTCAACGATATTTTTTCGATGTCGCGCTCGTCGGCAAGCACCGGCTTGTAACCGTGGCTCGAAATATTGCTGCCGACACCGGTCGATATCGTCTCTTCTTTTATTTCTATGCCGAAGGACGGCTGGGGAATCGCGCGCGATACGTTAACGTACGGCTCTATAACCATATCCACCGGGAAATATTTATATTGATACAGCTTACGGCGCATGTTCTGCTCCACGCCGCGCCAAAACGGATCTGTTATCTCGCATTTGAGGCTCCCGTCGAAATCCATTTCGTTCCACGGCACTTCGTCAATCAGTATGAGCGGGCGTGTTTTGACTAGGCTGCCCAGCTGCTTCCATAGCTTCTTTTTCTCATGCATTTCGGGTTTGGCGGCGATCTCAGCCAGCTTCCCACCAAGCTCACGCAGTATTTGGACTTCCTTCGCGGTCACTTTTCCTCAATCCTCCAATTCAAAAACCGTTCCTGTTATTCAATTCGAATTTTAACAGCTATATTGTAATTTGTATAGCTTTTTTCACTCCGTACTGATAAGATAAAACAAAAATATTTATGGAGGTTCTATATGAATAAAAGACCAAACATAATTTTTTATTTTTCGGATCAGCAGCGCTGGGACACGGCGGGTTGCTACGGGCAGCGGCTTGACGTTACGCCGAACCTTGACCGGCTCGCCGGGTTGGGGACGAAGTTCGAGTACGCGTTCACCTGTCAGCCGGTATGCGGTCCGGCGCGCGCGTGCCTGCAAACCGGCAAATACGCAACCGAAACAGGCTGCCACATTAACGGTATCCCGCTGCGCGAGGACGACCGGACGATAGCGCAGTATTTTAACGACGCCGGTTACGACACGGCTTACGTCGGCAAATGGCACTTGGCCACGGATAACAAAAACGGCCCCGACTACAGAACGACGGCCGTACCTCCCGAACGTCGCGGCGGCTACAAGGATTACTGGATGGCGTCGGACGTGCTGGAGTTTACATCGCACGGCTACAACGGCTACGTACACGACGGCGACGGCAAAAAAGTCGAGTTCACGGGCTACCGCGCCGACTGCATTAACAACTACGCCATAAATTACATACGCAACCGCGAAAGCGACAATCCGTTTTTTATGTTTATATCTCAAATAGAACCGCACCACCAGAACGACCGCAACCGCTACGAAGGCCCCGACGGAAGCAAGGCGCGTTTTAAGGATTACGACGTACCGGGCGACTTGATCGGGACGGAAGGCGACTGGCGCGAGAATTATCCGGACTATCTAGGCTGCTGCAACAGCCTAGACTACAACGTCGGGCGTCTGCTCGACACGCTTAAGGATAAGGGCATCGCCGACAATACGGTCATCATTTACACTTCCGACCACGGCTCGCATTTCCGCACACGCAACAAAGAATACAAGCGTGCCTGTCACGACGGCTGTATCCGCATACCGATGATCGCATACGGCCCGGGCTTTATGGGCGGCAACGTGATCGAGGAACTCGTAAGCCTTATCGACATACCGGCGACGCTGTTAAGCTGCGCCGGGCTTGATGTGCCGGACTACTTCCGCGGCAAGCCGCTAAACAAGCTCGTGGACGGCTCCATAACCGACTGGAACGACTGCGTATTCCTGCAAATCAGCGAAAGCCAAGTAGGTCGCGCCATACGTACGCACAAATGGAAATACTCCGTACGCGCGCACGACAAGGATTCCGGAAAGCACAGCGGCAGCGACGTTTACACCGAGGATTTCCTCTACGATTTGGAGAACGACCCGCACGAAAAAAACAACCTAGTCGTGGATAAAAACTACGCCGAAGTACGCGCCGAGCTGCGCGAGAAGCTGCTCGCGAAAATGGCCGAGGCGAACGAGCCGCGCCCGGAGATTCTTCCGGCGGTGCTATAAATAAGGAGGGATTAATATGGCAAAATTTACTATAGGAATAGATTTCGGGACGTTATCGGGACGCGCTGTTCTGGTTAACGTGGCGACGGGCGAGGAAGTCGGCGACAGCGTATACAACTACCCCCACGCCGTCATGGACGAGCAGTTGCCGTGCGGCAAGCCGCTCGGCGTCGACTTCGCGTTGCAGCAGCCAAGCGATTACATCGGCGTGTTGGAACACGCCGTCGCGGAGCTTGTTAAGAAGTCGGGCGTTTCAGCGGACGACATCATCGGCGTCGGTATAGATTTTACGGCGTGTACTGTCATGCCCGTGAAAGCCAACGGCACGCCGCTGTGCGCGCTGCCGGAGTACAGGAGCAACCCCCACGCCTACGTCAAGCTGTGGAAGCATCACGCCGCGCAAGACAAAGCGAACCTCATTAACGAAACCGCCGAAAAGCTCGGCGAAAAATGGCTGGCGCGTTACGGCGGCAAGGTTTCGTCAGAGTGGCTGTTTCCGAAGCTGTGGCAAATACTGGACGAAGCGCCGGATGTTTATGCGGCGATTGATTATTTCATAGAAGCCGGAGACTGGGTTATCTGGCAGATGACGGGCAAGCAAACGCGTAACTCCTGCACGGCAGGTTATAAAGCGATATGGCACAAAAAGGACAGCTATCCGTCGAAGGAGTTCTTCAAGGCGCTCGACCCGAGACTTGAAAACGTGGTTGAAGAAAAGCTTAACTGCGGCATAACGCCGCTCGGACAGAAAGCGGGCGAGCTGACCGAGGAAATGGCGAAGCTGACAGGGCTTAAGGCCGGTACGGCCGTCGCGGTCGCAAACGTGGACGCGCATGTCTGCGTACCCGCCGTCAAAATCTTGGGCCCCGGCAAGGTGCTTGCGATAATGGGTACGTCCACGTGCCATATTTTCGTAGACGAAAAGGAATACAACGTACCCGGAATGTGCGGTGTTGTTGAGGACGGCGTATATCCCGGCTACTTCGGGTATGAAGCCGGGCAGAGTTGTGTCGGCGATCATTTCGCGTGGTTCGTAGAAAATTGTCTGCCGTACGACTATTACGCCGCCGCGAAAGAGCAGAACAAGGACGTGCATCAGTATCTGTCGGAGCTGTCGGCGAAGTACGCCGTCGGCGAGAGCGGCTTGGTCGCGCTGGACTGGTGGAACGGAAACCGTTCTGTGCTGGTTGATGTTGACTTGACGGGAATGATCGTCGGCATGACGCTACAGACAAAGCCCGAGGAAATCTACCGCGCGCTTATCGAAGCGACGGCTTACGGCACGCGTAAAATTATTGAGACGTTCCGCGCGAGTGGGATAAAGGTTGACGAGTTCTACGCTTCGGGCGGCATTTCGCAGAAGAACCCGCTCGCAATGCAGATTTACGCCGACGTACTCGGTATCCCGATAAAAATCGCCGGAAGCTCCCAAGGGCCTGCTCTTGGCAGCGCAATTTTCGCATCGGTTGCGGCCGGCGGCGAGCGCGGCGGCTACGACGATATTTTCAAGGCGGCGTCCGTCATGGGCAAGCTGAAGGACGAGATGTACTTCCCGATACCTGAGAATGCACGGCTTTACGACAAGCTGTACGCTGAGTATAGTGTCCTGCACGATTATTTTGGACGCGGCGCGAACGACGTCATGAAGCGGCTTAAGGATATCAAGAGAGAGGCACGCACATGCTAGAGAAGCTAAAGCGTGAGGTTTTTGAAGCGAATATGATGCTGCCGCGTTACGGGCTTGTTACGTTTACGTGGGGTAATGTGTCGGGTATTTGTCGCGAAGAAGGGCTTGTTGCGATAAAGCCGTCCGGCGTTGAGTATGAGCAGCTGACTGCTGATGATATCGTCATCGTCGATATGGACGGGCGCGTAGTCGAAGGGCGGCTCAAGCCGTCGTCCGATACGGCTACGCATCTTGAATTGTATCGGGCGTTCGGCAGTATCGGCGGCGTTGTGCATACGCATAGCAGATACGCGACGATTTTCGCGCAGTCCGGTATAGGAGTGCCGCCGCTCGGTACTACACACGCGGATTATTTCTACGGCGAGATTCCGTGTACGGAGAAAATGACGCCGGACGAGATTGGTTCGGCTTACGAAAAAAACACGGGCGTAGTCATAACGCGTATGTTTGAGCAAAAAAATATAGCGCCGTCGGAAATCCCCGCGGCGCTCGTATACAGCCACGGCCCCTTCACATGGGGAACCGACCCCCACAACTCCGTCCATAATGCCGTTGTTTTGGAAGAGGTTGCCTTTATGGCTTGGAATAATATTTGCTTCTCGGGCGGTAAAGTTCAGCCTATGCAGAAGGAGCTGCTGGATAAGCATTTTCTGCGGAAGCATGGGGCTAATGCTTATTATGGTCAGTAG
>CAZJLW010000072.1:0-13133 GCA_964546895.1 uncultured Eubacteriales bacterium
TCATCAGGCTTTCGGGGCTTTGTTTTACCTACTCCCATTCCACCGTAGCCGGCGGCTTACTAGTAACATCATAAACCACCCGGCTAACTCCCTTAACCTCATTAGCAATCCTCGACGAAACCTTAGCCAGCGTCTTATGCGGAATCCTAGCATACTCGCAAGTCATAAAATCGGTAGTAGTAACAGCGCGCAGCGCAATAACATAGTCATAAGTCCGGCTATCCCCCATGACCCCGACAGTGCGCACATTGGTAAACACGGCAAAATACTGTTGCGGCTTCGACCTACTCTTATCCAGCTCCTCGCACAAAATATGATCGGCGTGCCGCAAAATATCAAGCCGCTCCTTCGTCACCTCGCCCATAATCCGGATACTAAGCCCCGGCCCGGGGAACGGCTGACGATACGTAAGCTTGTCCGGCAAGCCCAACCGTTTGCCAAGCAACCGTACCTCATCCTTAAACAACCCCGCCAGCGGCTCAATAACTCCCGCGAACGACAGATTCTTAGGCAGCCCGCCGACATTATGATGGCTTTTAATAACGGCATTATGCTCGCCGCCCGATTCAACGATATCCGGATAAATCGTCCCCTGCGCCAAAAACTTTATATCCCCAAGCTTCGCCGACTCCTCCTCGAACACCCGCGCAAACTCCTCGCCGATTATCTTCCGCTTTCTCTCCGGATCGGTCACGCCGCTAATTTTCCCAAGGAACCTTTCCTGCGCATTCACGCGTATAAACTCCAGCTTACTCTTCGCAAAAGCCTTCTCGATCTCATCGCCCTCGTTCAGTCTCATAAACCCGTGGTCAACGAAAATACAAACCAACCGCCCCGGCACCGCTTTCGACAACAGCGCGGCGCAAACGGACGAATCGACCCCGCCGGACAGCGCCAGCAGTACCCTATCGTCCCCTACCCTCTCGCGAATCTGCGTAATCTGCTTCTCCAAGTAGTCGTCAAGATGATAATCACCCTTCACGCCGCAGACATTATAAAGGAAGTTCCTGATAATACTCTGCCCCTGCTCCGTATGCTCCGTTTCCGGATGAAACTGCACGCCGTACAGCTTTTTCGCGACGTTCTCGCAGGCGGCGTTCGGGCAGTCGCCCGTCGTCGCCGTGTTGCAGAACCCGTCCGGCAGACCGCTAACGAAATCCGTATGGCTCATAAGTACGGAAATATTTTCCTTAACTCCCTCAAACAGCGGCGAACTCGCGTCCGGCTTCGCCTTTATTCTGCCGTATTCGCTGACCTCGCAGTGCGACACCTCACCGCCAAGCATCGAACACATCAGCTGCATTCCGTAGCATATCCCAAGCACCGGAATACCCATCTCAAAAATGGCAGGGTCGCATTTCGGCGCGCCGGGCTCGTTTACGCTTTTCGGGCCGCCCGTCAGTATTATGCCGACCGGCGACAGCTCCCGTATTTTTTCTACGGGCATCGAGCCCGATTTTATCTCCGAGTACACGTTAAGCCCTCTCACGCTGCGCGCAATCAGCTCCTTATACTGCCCTCCGAAATCCAACACCAATATCAATTCGTTTTTCAAGCTCAAACACCTCACACTTTTATACTTACATCTATTCCAAGCAAATCGCTGTTGCTATCTAAAATTCCCTTAACCTGCGCCAAAAATTCCTCAGTCTGCTCCTTCGCGCGTCCCGTAAACTTCTCAGCCGACACAACCTCGGCAAGCTCGTCCGCAGTCAGCCCGAACGTCGCGTCGCCCAAAATACGTTTGAGCAAGTCGTTCTCCGCGCCGTTTTGCTTTATATCCTTCGCGGCCGCGACGGAATGCTGGCGTATCGCTTCGTGCAGCGCCTGACGGTCGCCGCCCTTTTTCACGCAGTGCATCAAAATATTTTCCGTAGCCATAAACGGCAGCTCGTCCGATAAATGCCGTTCGATTATTTTCGGGTAAACGCACACGCCGCCTATTATGTTAATGTAGAGCGACATAATCGCGTCCACCGCCAAAAACGCCTCCGGCACGGAAATCCGCTTGTTCGCCGAGTCGTCAAGCGTCCGCTCGAACCACTGCCCTTCGGCTGTCAGCGCCGGGTTCAGGGCGTTCACGGTTACGTAACGCGCCAGCGACGCTATACGCTCGCTGCGCATCGGGTTGCGTTTGTACGCCATAGCTGACGAGCCGATTTGCCCGTCCTCGAACGGCTCGTCGAACTCTTTCAGATGCGACAGCAGCCGAATATCATTCGAAAATTTATAGGCACTCTGTGCGATTCCGCTGAGCAGCGACAGCACGTAGTAATCAACCTTGCGCGAATATGTCTGCCCACTGACCGGGTAAACTGCCGCGAAGCCCATCTTCTGCGCGATTTTTTGTTCCAGCGCGACAACCTTGCCGTGGTCGCCGCCGAACAGCTCCAGAAAGCTTGCGCCCGTACCCGTCGTACCTTTACAGCCAAGCAGCTTCAAGCCCGACAGCGTAAAATCAAGCTGTTCCAAATCCAGCAGCAGCTCGTTAATCCAAAGCGTAGCGCGCTTGCCGACGGTCGTAGGCTGCGCCGCCTGAAAATGCGTATACGCAAGCGTCGGCAGCGCCTTATATTTGTCCGCAAATGAGTACAGCCGACTTATCGCGTTAATAAGCAGCCGTTTTACGAGCAGCAACGCGTCCCGCATTACTATTATATCCGTATTGTCGCCGACGTAGCATGACGTCGCGCCCAAGTGGATAATCGGCTTCGCCGTCGGGCATTGCAAGCCGTAGGCGTAAATATGCGCCATTACGTCGTGGCGCACCTCGCGTTCTTTTTTGTCGGCCTCGTCGTAATTTATGTCACTTACGCTGCGGCGCATTTCGGCAAGCTGTTCCTCCGAAATATCAAGCCCCAGCTCACGCTGGCTCTCCGCCAACGCAATCCACAGCTTACGCCATGTCGTAAATTTATTGTCGTCCGAAAACAAAAACTGCATCTGTTTTCCGGCGTATCGTTTGCAGAGAGGGTTTTCATATTTGTCCGGCATTTTTTATCCTCCCTAAAACGTCTCTGTATCCGTCCAGCACATTGCCCAAATCGCGGCGGAAACGATCCTTATCCAGCTTTTCGTTCGTAGCCGCGTCCCAGAACCGGCATGAGTCCGGCGAAATCTCGTCGCACAAAATAATTTCCCCGTTGCAGCGTCCAAACTCCAGCTTAAAATCAATAAGCCTGATACCCGCGCCCTCAAACAGCTTACACAGCAGCCCATTAATTTTGAGTGCCTGAGCCGCCATGTCGCGCAGCTCCGCTTCCGTCGCCAAGCCGATGGCCGTTATCTGGCTTTCGTTAATAAGCGGGTCGCCCAGCTCGTCGCTCTTGTAGCTGAATTCCAGCACGATATTGTTAAGCGCAGTACCCTCCGGCACGCCGTAGCGCTTCGAAAAGCTCCCCGCCGCGACGTTGCGTACTATTACCTCAACAAGCACGATCTCCGCTTTTTTTACCTGTATGGTCGTATCGTCGATTACTTTTATCAAATGTGTCTTAACGCCGTTTTTTTCCAGATACCCGAAAATCAGGTTGCTAATCTCCGCGTTTAGCCTGCCCTTGCCGTCAAGCTCCTCTTTTTTCACGCCGTTAAACGCCGTCGCCGTGTCCTTGTATTTTATTATGTAGCTATCGCCGTCAGCGGCGTACACTTTTTTTGATTTTCCTTCGTACAAAAGTTCGTTTGTCATTGTCGTTTTCTCCTGTCTATTAAGGTTTAATCGGATTATATGACAGTACAAACCGTTTGTAAATATTTAAAAAAATTTCATTGACGACTATAGGGTTGCCAACACGAACTAGATACCACACCGTCGCAATTCAATAATATATTTATTATATTTTATATTGACAATATTAATACGCTACTGTATAATGTTATTCAGATTTTAAATAATACACAGTAGAGGAGAAAATAATATGAACACAAAAAGCGTACAGATACTATTAACCGAGAATGAATACGACACACTGGAGAAGCAAGCCACAAAATATGGCTTGACCGTACCGCTTTACATCAAGAGCATCGCCGTAGAAAGTAACGAGTTTACCGACAGCTACAAGAAGCTGATGGATAAGGTAGATGCTTTGCCGAGCGGCACACGCTTTACGATAAAAGCCCTGTTCGGCGTTGAGTGGACGATGGCGAAGGGTACGAAGCTCACACTCGGGAAAACGTATTACAGCAGGGTTTTGGACGGCACGATTACGAATGTACGGGCAGAGGGCAAGGACTCGTCAAATGTTATGTGGTATGTGAAGTTATAAGGGGGCGAACGACATGACAAAGGAACAGGAACTGATGAATTATCTGCACGAAAAGGTATTTGATCCGATTCTAGATTCGAAGACATGTTCGGCAAATATAAAGAGCGGCGTTAATCAGACGATAGCCCGCATGAACAAGCTGAGCGCCGCCAAAATGGTGCAGTATTTTTGGTCGGCGCTTGCCACTGATAACGCCATCGCTTTTTCTAAGCGGATGAAAGAAGAGGGCGCTGTTAGATTCGAGGATGCTATGGAAGATTTCAGGGATAGGTTTAACGATGATTGGCTGCGGAGATAATTTGCAAAAACCATTGACAACTATTACGGCTGCCGATATAATATTATTACGCCAGCCGATATAACGGTTGCTGAAGTATTAAGGAGGGAGCAACATGCCTGAAAGCCCCGAACGCGGAGCATTGACGGAAGCGGTGTACTACATTCTTCTGTCTTTATACACTCCGATGCACGGCTACGCGATTATGCAGAACATAAGCGCGCTCAGTAACGGCAGGGTGACGCTTGGCGCCGGAACATTGTACGGCGCAATCAATACCCTGCTAGAAAAAAAATGGATCGAAGGCGTCGGCAACGATGCCCAGTCCAGAAAAAAGGAATATGTCATCACCGTTTTAGGCAAGGCTATGGTTTGCAGTGAAATCACGCGGCTGCAAGAGCTGCTCGATAACGGAAAAGCTATTAATAGGGGGAATGCATAATGAAAACAGTCAAATGGAGAGTATACTGGGATTACGAAAAAGAAGAACAGTGGCTTAACGAAATGGCCGCGAACGGCTTGGCTTTGACGGACTATATGTTGTTCAGATACGCTTTTTCCGACTGCGAAAAAGGCGAATACATATACAGAATCGAACTGCTTGACAAGCGTCCCTCTAACAAAAAAAGCATGGAATACATCAGATTTATGGAAGAAACCGGCGCGGAGTACGTCAGCTCGCATGTGCGATGGATTTATTTCAGGAAAAAGGCGGCTTTCGGGCCGTTCGACATTTACTCCGATATCGAATCGAAAATGCGCCATTACTCACGTGTAGCCTTTTGGTTCGGCGCGGCGGCGACTGTTGAATTTATACTAGCACTCTTTGAGTTTTTTATGTGGTTTTCAGTCCATCAACATACAAATGTTGGTTTGTATGCCGGACTTATGCTTATGGTGTTATGTGTTTTCCTTGCCCGCATGTCTCTAGTGTACGTACGAAAAATAAACAGGCTCAAAAAAGAAAAGCAGCTGCGGGAATAAGATAAACTTCTCCACACAATCTTCATAATCCCATGTTAAACTGTCAGAAAAAGGGGAGGCGTTTGTGTGCGAAGCAAAAAAATCCTGGTAGTCGAGGACGAATCCAAAATTGCCGAAGCGGTTGAAGCATATCTTAAAAAAGACGGATATACCGTCATAGTGGCATGTGACGGGAGACAGGCTTTGTCGTTGTTTGAAAAGGAAGCGCCGGATATGATTATCTTAGACCTAATGCTCCCGTATATATCCGGTGAGGATGTTTGCAGAGCCGTACGTAAGGAGTCACGCATACCGATTATTATGCTGACAGCACGCGCAAGCGAGGACGACATAATTGACGGTTTAAACATCGGGGCTGACGACTACGTAACAAAGCCGTTTTCTCCGAGGGAGCTAGTCGCCAGGGTTAACAGCCTGTTTCGCAGATGCGGCGACGGTATTTCTCCGGTGTTCAGTACAATGACTTGGAACGGCGGTGATTTGAAGGTTGACTTCAGCGCCTACACAATAAAAAAGCAAAATACGGTTGTAAATCTCACGCCCAACGAATTTAAGCTGTTCGGAGCGTTGGCGAAATACCCGAACAAAACCTTTACAAGAGATGAACTCATAGAAATCGCCTTCGGTATCGACTTTGACGGCTGCGACAGAACAATTGACAGCCATATCAAAAACCTACGCTCCAAAATAGAAACTGACAGCGCACAACCTGTGTATATCCTTACGGTAAGAGGTGTCGGATACAAGTTCGGGGGGGAATAACGATTGAAATTGAATTTGAGATTGAGGTTGATTATTTCGTACGCAACGCTGTCGCTGCTGCTCATATTTTTTCTGTTGTTCGTAATTAATCTTATGCTTGAGAAGCAGTTTAAAAGCTATGTGAAGGAAAAACAGGAACAGAAAAATCTGGATATTGTGGAGACGGTGCTTGCGGAGCTTGAATCCCGAAAAATACCGAATATGGATTATCTTAACTCCGTCGGACAGAATGCGCTAAACGAGGGCATTATTTTACAAGTTACCGACAGAACGGGAAACGAGCTGTTTTGTATGAGCAGCCTTGATAATATGCGCTGCCAAAACATGCTGCTTTCTAAGGAAAGCACGATGCGAAAAAGATATCCCAATTTCGAGGGACAATACATGGAAAAGGCGTATCCGCTTTCGAGAAACGGTGTTACCTACGGAACGGTTAAGCTTGGCTTTTACGGTCCGTATTATTACAGCGAAACGGATATCAAGTTTATGAGGGTACTGAACAATCTGTTTATCAAAGCGGCTTTTGTGTTTTTTGTTGTTGCGGTCGCTGTGGGGTACTTCGTTTCGAACAAAATATCTAAGCCCATAAAAGCCGTAACCGCTAAGACTCAGGAAATCGAGAGGGGCGACTATGCCAACAGGATAGCGTTTTCGTCAAACACAACCGAGATTGACAGCCTTATTGACAGCGTGAACGCGCTTGCGTCCACCTTGGACGAACAGCAAGCCCTCAAAAAGCGTATGGCAAGGGATTACGCCCACGAGTTTAGGACGCCGCTCGCGGCAATACAATCAAACCTTGAGGGCATCATTGACGGCGTGTTCGTGCCGACAAACGAGCGCATCGAAAGCATACGGCAGGAGATTCTGCGGCTTTCGAGAATGGTGTCTGAAATCGATAAAATCACCGAGCTTCAAAACGATAATGTGAGCTTAAAAAAAGAGCGGTTTAGCTTTTGTGAGCTGCTCCGCCAATGCCTTGCAACCTTTGAAGCCGAAATGAAAGACAAAAGCATAACCCTGACCCTTAATGCCGAGCCTTGCGAAATCCATGCCGACAGGGACAAGGTGAGCAGCGTAATACTAAACCTGATTTCAAACGCCGTAAAATATACCGAAAGAGACGGAACAATTGACATTACTGTGAAAAACAATAAGGACAGCATACTTTTCTCGATAACCGACAACGGTGTGGGAATCGGCGAAGCCGATTTGCCGCATATATTTGAGCATCTATATCGCGCCGACCTCTCCCGTACAAGAGACACGGGTGGTTCCGGCATAGGGCTTTCGGTGGCTAAGGCGATAGTAACGGCTCACGGTGGTAGCATCGACGTTAAGAGCGAGGTCGGCAAAGGAAGTACGTTCGTTATTGCTTTAAAAAAACGCTAAAAAAGTTTACATTCTCTCCATACAATCTACACAAAGGTTTTGTATAGTAGCAGCCATACCAACTGCAGATGGTAAATTTATCTACGAAAAGAGGTAACGAAAATGGGTAAAAAACTGATTTCGGCTGCTGTCGTAGCGGTTTTGATGTTGTCTATGACAACTACGGCATTTGCGGCGCCACGCGGCGGCTATAGCTCAGGTGGGTATGGTGCTTGCGGCGGCTCCGGTTACAGCTTAATGCGTGATTCCGGCGGCAATCTCCTGTCCCAAAAGGCGTTCGAAGCCAATCTCGACAAAGCTATTGCCGACGGATACATCCTCAAAGCCAACAGGCAGTATTATGTGGATATGTACAACTACTGCGCGACTAACGGCGGCTTTGGTGGTTGTGGCGGTTCTTGCTATTAATAAAGAAATAAGAAAAGTAAAAAATTCTCTGCGAGATTATCTTGCGGGGAATTTTTTTTATTTTTCATAGGCTAAGACCGTTACCATGCCACCCATGTCCAGCTGCATGTTGTTTGCCATATGGTGCGGTATATGGCAATGAAACGGCCAATTGCCCGGATTGTTGGCAATAAATTCTATATCATATGTTTCACCGGATGCTACATTCACTGTATTCTTCTTTATTTGATTGGTAACGACAGTATTTCCGTCGCAAGCCGTTATGATAAACTGATGCCCGTGAATGTGCATGGGGTGAGCGTCGTGCATAGTATTACCCAGTCGGATGCGCACCCTGTCGCCTTGCCGTACCGATAGGCGTTGGGTCTCAGGATAGCACTTTCCGTTAATTGTAAAAAAATTAAAATCCTTTGTCATGGTATCAAGCTCATAAATCCCAGGCTTCACTTCACCCATAGGAAGTCCCTTTAGACTGAAATCATACAGCATTAAAAAATAATCTCTGTCGACAGTATTTCTTCGACTGCCGCCTAGAACTATAAACGCACCGCTAAGCCCCATCATTTGTTGCTTTGCTGAGTTGAAATGCGTGTGATACATATGAGTCCCCGGCGGATTAGTTATTCTGAACTGATAATCAAAATAATGACCGGGCTTTATCTTGGGGCTAGGCTCAACATCGGGAACACCGTCCATAATGTTCGGAACATCCAGCCCGTGCCAATGAACCGTGGTATCCTCAGGCAATTTGTTAATCACTCTAATATTAACGGTTTCTCCGCTGTATGCTTTTATGGTAGGCCCCGGAATGCTGCCGTTGTAACCCCAGCCATTTATATATACTCCCTTTAGTATCTCCCACATAACAGGCTCCGCAAAAAGCTCAAAATACCTTATTCCTCCGACAACCTTCGATTCCAAGTCACTGATACCCGGCGTAACAACCATAAACACATCTTCCCCCAGCCACAAGTATAAAACTAAAGATACTACAGTATATTAGTCGAATGTAATAAATGATAAAATTTTCTTATCTTCATACAATCTCCACACATCTTATGTATAATCGACTCAAAACCAAATAAAGGACGGGGTGCGATTATGTCACAAGGCGAGGTCACAAAGCTGCTTAACGTAAAGGGAATGACTTGCAGTGGGTGCGCAATGAGAATCGAGAACGGGCTGAAAGCTTTAGACGGCGTATCTAAAGCAAAGGCGAGCTACAACAGCGGGAGGGTTAGCGTTACCTTTGATGAAGCCAAGGTAAACCAGTCACAAATCGAGCAGACAGTAACGGAGCTTCATTACGAGGTTGTCAGCGAAGCCGAAAAGACAGATTATTCCCTGCCGGCCGTTATGGCGATTGTTATTGTGGGGGCGTATGTGTTAATCAGCCGTGCGGGAGGCTTTGATTTCCTTAACTATTTCCCCGAAGCCAAAACAGGAATGAGCTATGTGACTATTTTTATTGTCGGGCTGCTCACATCTGTTCATTGTGTAGGAATGTGCGGCGGTATCTGCCTTTCGCAGTGCGTCGGGGCTAAGGGAAACGGCAAGCTCGAGCGTATGCGTCCGTCGTTTCTGTATAATTTTGGCAGAATCATATCTTACACTATAGTCGGCGGAGTTGTCGGCGCAATCGGTTCTGTTGTCAGCTTCAACGGCGTTATGCGGGGTGCGGTTGCATTGTTCGCCGGGGTGTTTATGATTATTATGGGGCTTAATATGCTTGACATATTTCCGTGGCTGCGCAAATTCAGCTTGCGAATGCCGAGGTTCTTGACGGGCGGCATTGAAGGCAAAAGCAACAGCCCCCTATATATCGGGCTGCTTAACGGCCTGATGCCATGCGGCCCTCTGCAAGCAATGCAGCTATACGCTCTTTCAACTGGCTCACCGATACAGGGCGCGGTTTCAATGTTTTTATTTGCACTCGGGACATCGTTTCTTATGTTTAGCTTTGGGGCGGTTAGCTCTATGCTGTCAAAGAAATTTACATATAAGCTTATGATGGTAAGCGCCGTGCTTGTTATAATTCTCGGTGTCGGGATGCTTAATACTGGGCTTAGCATGTCGGGCTTTATGGCTGTCGGCACGGAAAAAAGCGTAACAACTGGCTTTGAGCCTGTTATTGTCGACGGCTATCAGGTTGTTACCGTCGAGGTGTCGCCCAGAAGCTACGGGCCTATAACCGTCAAAAAGGGGATTCCGGTCAAGTTTAATCTTCACGCCGAAGCCAAAAACTTAAACGGCTGCAATAACGCCATAATGATACCGGAATTTGGACTTGAAATGCCGCTTAAGGCGGGAGATAATATTGTAGAGTTTACACCTACAAAAACAGGAGTTATTCCCTACAGCTGTTGGATGAACATGATTCGCAGCAGCATTACGGTAGTGGATTAACTTGGACTCGGAGGATTTTATGTATGAGCAAAGAAACGCTTAAAATAACAGGCATGACTTGCGCGGCCTGTTCGGCAAGGGTTGAACGGGCGGTTGCCAAGCTTGACGGCGCAAGCTCCGTATCGGTCAATCTTGCAACGGAACGACTTACTTGCGAGCTTGATTACACCAAAACCAACATGGCTGCGGTACGGCAGGCTGTAGAGAAGGCGGGTTACAAATGGGCGGAGGTCGGAGGAAAAGGCACGGTCGACGAGGATAAGCTGCGTAAGGAAAAGGAAATCAGGACACTGTGGACAAAGTTTACGGTAGCGATATTATTTACGGTTCCTCTTTTGTATATCGCAATGGGTTCGATGATTAGCTGGTTCACCGTTCCGATGCCCGGAATCATTGACATGATGAACTACCCGCTCAATTTTGCCTTAGTGCAAATAATGCTGACAATACCTATTCTAATCGCGGGCTATCGTTTTTATATTGTAGGGTATCGCGCTATATGGCTGCGCTCACCGAATATGGACAGTCTTATCGCCATCGGCACATCGGCGGCGGTTATTTACAGCCTGTATGGGTCTGTGCAAATATGGCTTGGGCGTTTTGGCTTTGCCGAGGGGCTTTACTTCGAAACTGCCGGGGTAATTATAACGCTTATTCTGCTCGGTAAGTCGCTCGAAGCCGTGTCGAAGGGTAAAACAAGCGAAGCTATAAAAAAGCTTATGGGCTTGGCTCCTAAAACAGCTATTGTGATTAAGAACGGCATCGAAATCGAAACGCCCATTGACGAGGTAATGGTGGACGATATTATCCTTGTCAAGCCCGGCAGCAAAATCCCGGTTGACGGAGTTGTCGTTGAAGGTACTACAGCCATAGACGAGGCTATGCTCACGGGCGAGAGTATGCCTGTTGACAAAAAAATCGGCGACAAGGTTTATGCCGCTTCCATTAACAAAAACGGAGTAATAAAGTTTAAGGCGACGAAGGTCGGGGCTGACACGGCTCTTGCGCAGATTATCAAGCTTGTTGAGGATGCGCAGGGCAGTAAAGCGCCTATTGCACAGCTTGCGGATATTGTGTCGGGTTATTTTGTGCCGACTGTCTTTATTATTGCGGCTCTTGCTTTTGCGGGGTGGATGATTAGCGGGGAGTCGCTTGTTTTCTCGCTGACAATTTTTATTGCGATACTTGTTATCGCTTGCCCATGCGCGTTGGGGCTTGCCACGCCTACTGCGATTATGGTCGGCACGGGCAAGGGCGCGGAAAACGGCATACTCATAAAAGGCGGCGAGGCTCTTGAAGCCACACATAAGATACAGACGATCGTGTTCGACAAGACAGGGACAATAACAGAGGGCAAGCCCGAAGTAACCGATGTCGTAACGACGAACGGCTACGACAGAAGCAAGCTGTTGCAGCTTACGGCCTCGGCGGAAAAAGGCTCCGAACACCCGCTCGGCGAAGCGATTGTAAGAGGCGCGGAGAAGGAAAAGCTGGCAATGCTTACGGTGGCTGAGTTTGAAGCGCTTACCGGACGGGGAATCCGGGTTATAATAGACGGCGCGGAGGTTCTTGCGGGAAACATTAAGCTTATGAATGAGCAGGGTATTTCAATAGAGAATCTAGAAGCCGACGCCGACAGGCTCGCAAGCGAGGGCAAAACCCCGATGTATGTAGCCGTTGACAAAAAAATAGCGGGCATTATCGCCGTTGCGGACGTGGTAAAGGCGAGCAGCCAGAAGGCGATAAAGCGGCTTACCGAAATGGGTATAGAAGTGGCTATGATTACGGGCGACAACAAGCGCACCGCCGAAGCCATAGCAAAGCAGGTGGGGATAACACGAGTGCTGTCCGAGGTATTGTCGCAGGACAAGTCAAACGAGGTTAAAAAGCTCCAAGCCGAGGGTAAGAAGGTAGCAATGGTCGGTGACGGTATCAACGACGCCCCGGCTCTTGCACAGGCCGACATCGGCATCGCTATCGGAAGCGGTACGGATGTCGCAATGGAAAGCGCGGACATAGTGCTTATGCACAGCGATTTGATGGACGTTCCCACGGCTATTCAGCTGTCAAAAAGCACAATCCGTAATATAAAGCAGAACCTGTTTTGGGCATTCGCTTACAACGTGGCGGGAATACCCGTAGCGGCCGGTTTGCTTCACATATTCGGCGGGCCGTTACTGAACCCGGTCTTTGCGGCGGCGGCTATGAGCCTGTCCTCGGTGTCGGTGCTTTCTAACGCGTTGCGCTTAAAGCGCTTTAAGGCGTATAAATAAGGAGGAGCGTATGCGGAAATTAATGTTAATATGCCTTTTGACGGCGGCTTCGTTTGCTCTTTCTGCCTGTCAGGCCACCGATGTCGTGGCGAATTTTGCAATAAAGTCGTTTAATGAAATTGAGCTGGTGCTTGGAGACAAGATTGTAAAGGACGAGAACAGAGTAACCGTTACATCGCCGACAGGAACGGAGAGGTTCTCGTTTGGCACGAATGCGGAAATCGCCGTGGGTATAGCGCCGTTTGTAGCAGCGGGGCTTGATGCCGCGAAGCTTCCAAGCGGAATAAAAGCGGAGAATAACGAGCTTGTTATCGCAGCGCAAAATGCAAGCGCGGCGAAGCCGGAATTTGAGACGCTTATACGGCA
>CAZJLW010000072.1:13233-16535 GCA_964546895.1 uncultured Eubacteriales bacterium
GTGTACTTAGCATCGTGCAGGATTTTCAGATAGCTGTCCCATCGCTCCTGCGGCAGCTCGCCGCTTTCTATCGCCGCCTTAACCGCACAGCCCGGCTCGGTTTTGTGCTTGCAGTCTGAGAATTTGCACTTGCCCAAAAATCCCTCGACGTCGGCGAACGCTTCGCCCAAGCCCGACGATATATCCCACATTCCAAGCTCACGCATACCCGGCGTGTCGATAATCATGACGCCGCCACTCAGCACAATAAGCTGTCGGTGCGTCGTCGTGTGCCGCCCCTTGCTGTCGTCCTCGCGGATTTCGTTCACGGCCATGATGTCCTCACCGGCCAAGGCGTTGACTAGGCTCGACTTGCCTACGCCCGACGAACCGAGAAGCACGGCGGTTTTTCCCGGCTTCGCGTACTCCGACAGCGCGTCAAGTCCCTGCCCCGTCTTAGCGCTCACCGCGAGAACCTCCACGCCGACCGCCGCGTCCTCAACTTCCCGCAGCTGCTCCGTGTAATCCTCTACCAAATCCGCCTTCGTCAGCAGCACGACCGGCATTGCGCCCGACTGCCACGCCAGCGTCAAGTACCGTTCCAGCCGCTTGATGTTTAAGTCGTGGTTAAGCGATTGCATGATGAACACGTAATCGAAATTCGAAGCAACCGCTTGTTCACCCCTGCCCGGCGTGGGGTCGCGCCGCGAAAAAAACGTTCTTCGGGGCAACGTCGCGGTGATTTGGCTGTCGCCGCTTGGGTTGTAGGTTATCATTACAAAATCCCCGGTCGTCGGGAAATCCTCCTGCCCGCTTCCATAGTACACGCCCGTTTTCAGCCTTGCGCTGACCTCGCCATGAGCGCAAACCAGCTCGTACCGTTCCTTGTGTACGGCCATTACCCTTGCCGGTATGCCGCCGTCCGTCGGCGCTGCCTCACCCGGCGTATAGCCGTATTGTGTTAAATCCAACATCTGATTCCTCCGTTTTGTTTTGTCTCTCTCCTAAAAAAGGGCGCAAAAAACCGCAGAAAGTCGCCTTGTCGGCTACACTCCTGCGGTATAAGGTTAATGTTATTCACGAAAGGTTACTCTGCGCGCCAATATTCAGTTTTAGGAAACTGCCACCTCTAATAATTTTTTCATCCACAAGCACTCCTTTCGAATTTCTAGATTTGTTTCTTTATACCATACTTCCGGTAATTTTTCAACAGATTTTCAAAAAATTTGTTGACACGTAATACTATGCATTGTATATTATTTTAAAAAGGAAGTGACTTCATGGACATTCAGCTAAAAAAAGGCATTTACGAAGTATGCGTGCTGGCCGCGCTTAACCGCGAACCGTCGTACGGTTATAAAATCGTCGAGGATTTGGGCAATATCGCGGACATTTCGGAATCGACGCTGTACCCTATACTCAAACGCCTCGAAAAAGCCGGTTGCCTGTACGCGTATTCGCAGGAGCATAACGGGCGGTTGAGGCGGTATTATTCGATTACTGACGAGGGTACGCGGAGGATTACGGATTTTCTTGAGCAGTGGCATTTAATTGAGCGGTTGCACCGATTTATTAAGGACGGAGGGGCATTATGAATAAGCGTGTATTTATGGATTTTGTTAGGTACAACACTAGCAGCATGAGTAAAGCCGAGCAGGACGAGCTGATCGGTTATCTTGACGAGATGATCGCGGATAGGATTGAACGCAACGCGGCGCAAGGGCGGGAGATTACCGAGGAACAGTGCATTGACGAGATGGGCGACCCGTACAAGCTTGTCGAGGAGCTGGTTGCCGGTATGGAGTCGGACAGGAACAGCGGGAACGAACGCCACAGTGGCAAGCAGCATGGCAACAGGCGGCACGATAACTACCAGCACAACCACAACAACGGTGTACCGCAAGAGCCGCGTTATGTCACGTATGATTTCGACGTGACAAAGATTACGGGAATAGACATAAGTGACTGCAACAACGGCATAAAAATTGCGCGCTCACAGGATCAGGGCGTGCATGTTGAGTGCTTTCAGTCAACCGATGACGATTATAAAGTGGAGATTAACGACGACGGTACGTTGCGTGTTAAGTACAACGAGGGCGCGCGTTTTCGTGACCGCGGGCGCAACCGCGATATTTTTGAGTTAATCAACGGCATATGGAAGGAGCGGAAACCGCTGATTCTGTACGTGCCGGAGAGCCTTTCCGTAAAAATAACCGCACATACGACGAATGGTAGTTTGAATGCCGAGGATATCAATCCGTCGGAGCTTGAGCTAGAATCGTCGAACAGCACCATTCACGCTAAGCACATAAACTGCGGGCGGTTGGTGTTACGCACGTCAAACGCCGCTATAAAAGCGGACGACTTGCTTGCCGTGAAGGCGGAGATTGCAACGTCGAACGGTAAAATTTCTATTACAAAGGCGGTTTGTAAGGAACAGATAAAGGTCAAGACTTCAAACGGGGCAATACACTTCGACGAGATCGATTCGTACGACGTGACTCTAAAAACCAGCTGCGGCGGCATACACGGCACGCTTACAGGTCGGGCGCTCGATTATTCCAGCGATTGCGAAACCAGTAACGGCTCGTGCAATATCCGTTTTATTAATCCGCAGGCGAACAGGAAGCTGTTTGCGCGGACAAGTAACGCTTCTATTAATGTTGATTTTACGCTTAGTATGTGAGACGGGGGCAAATTATGATGGGAATGGACACCAATGCAATAAAGGCTAATCTGCAAAAGTATTATAACGAGGAAGCGCCACTAAGAAACGGCGGCGAAAAAGACGAGTGGAAGCAGCTGCAACGTACGAATTTTTATAATGTTGTTAAGGCGGAAAATAAAAATACTTTGCTGGAAATCGGAGCGGGGACGGGCGACGACAGTTTGTTTTTTATGGAGCGCGGCTTGTGTGTTACGGCAACGGATTTGACGCCGGATATGGTTAAAATTTGCAAGGAGAAAGCAATCGAGGCTTACGAGCTGGATTTTTATAATGTTGCGGATTTGGGACGGACGTTCGATTGCGTGTGGTCGATGAACAGCCTTTTGCATGTGCCGAAGGCTGACTTGCCGCAGGTTTTGGCTGCGATAAACGGTGTGCTAAACGAGAACGGGTTGTTTTACATGGGCGTGTATGGGGGCGTGGATACGGAAAGTGAGTTTGTGAATGATGTGTCCGAAACACCGCGGTTTTTCTCGTATTATTCGGAACGGGCGCTGCGCGAGGTGTTGAGCCGTGTTTTTGATGTTGTGGATTTTAAGCAGTTTGATGTGGGGCGGAATGTGGATTTTCAGGCAGTGGTTATGCGTAGGCGGTA
>CAZJLW010000073.1:0-14087 GCA_964546895.1 uncultured Eubacteriales bacterium
TTGTTTAACGTAACCAATAAAGTCAATAACCTCACTCACGCAGGCATTGGGAAGGGTTTCGATTTCCTTTATCAACTCACTTTTCGCTGACATAACGCACCTCCTTAAGCCCATCATAGCATACGGCCTAATCAGGTGTCAATTTCCGCAAAACCTTCAACTTTCAACTTCAACATCAACTAATATACTTCTTCATATTCTTAAGTGCACTTTTTTCCAGCCGGGACACCTGCGCCTGGCTGATCCCGATTTCATCAGCTACTTCCATCTGTGTTTTGCCTTCAAAAAAGCGCAGATTCAAAATATGCTTCTCTCGGTCGTTCAACCGCTTAAGCGCCTCAGACAGAGAAAGATTCTCGAGCCAACTGGTATCGGTATTCTTATCATCACTGACCTGATCCATTACAAAAATCGCATCTGCGCCGTCGTGATATACCGGCTCGAAGAGCGAAATCGGGTCCTGTATCGCGTCGAGCGCGAAAATAACGTCCTCCTTCGGCATACCGAGTTCCTTTGCGATTTCGTCGATTGTCGGATCCTTGGAGTTCGCGTTCGTCAATTTTTCCTTGACCTGTAGCGCCTTGTAGGCGGTGTCGCGCAGCGAGCGGCTGACGCGTATGGAGTTGTTGTCGCGGAGGTAGCGCCGGATTTCGCCGATAATCATCGGGACGGCGTACGTCGAGAACTGCACGCCCTGCGTTATGTCGAAATTGTCTATCGCTTTTATAAGACCGATGCAGCCTACCTGAAATATGTCGTCTACGTATTCACCGCGGTTGTTGAACCGCTGGATTATGCTAAGCACAAGGCGTAAGTTGCCGTAAATGTATTTCTCTCGAGCGTCGTTATCGCCCTCTAGGATTTTGGCGAACAGCGCTTTTTTTTCGTCGCTTTTCAGAACCGGAAGCTTTGATGTGTTGACACCGCATATCTCAACCTTGTTATTAAGCATAAAAACCGTCATTCCTTTGGCGAAAATTTTATAGTTAAATCTTTTCCATAGCCCGGGTTTTTATACTGGAAAATTTTTGTATGGTTTCGCGCCCATGCATTCACAGTTCGTACCGCTTTTGAATATAGTGTAGAGACAAAGCCAAAATCCAAATTATGAGGAGGAGTTTTTATGAAAAAGCTTGCTTTGCCCGTTTTACTGTTGGCCGTGGTTTCGGCCGGCGCCATACTCACCGGTTTCCAAAAGAAAACAGATACCGTTACCGTCAAGCTCAACGAGGTTGTTCACTCCATTTTCTACGCGCCGCAGTACGTCGCGATCGAAAAGGGGTACTTCAACGAGGAGGGCTTGAGCATCGACTTAAGTGTAGGGCAGGGCGCAGACGCTCGCGTTACGTAACGGAAAAAATAATAGTCGCTCCGTTATAGCGTACGTCGCTAAAAAGTAATCCGATAAGTTTTCTTTTGTCAGACAGACTTAATTGTTCTACGAACCAACTGAATGCGCAAAGTGCTTTTATTGATTCAAAAGCATTTTGCGCATTTTTATTTGTGCGGCTGCGCAGTGTTTCGTTCTGTGCGTCGAGCGCCTCGATTTCCGCTATTATATACTTGGCCGCCGATGAACGGGCCTGTGTTTTCAGGCTCTCGACAAGCCGTGCGATTGCGGCTGCGTTTTGCCGAATCGTCTGCTCTGCCAATTCCGTTTCGCTTTTTACACCGTCGCGCCGTACGTACACTGCACTGTTCATTTCGCGCCTGATCGCGTCAATATCAAGCTCCAGCGACTTAATCATGTCAATTATCCCGCCGTCGACAAGCTCGCCGCTAACATTATTCATCGAACACGACGCTTTTTTGCTGCGTTCTTTTATCTCACACATGTATGCGAACCGCCGCTTGCCGCTGTCTGCTACGGGGTTCCCGTAAAGCTTCGGTCGCATAAACCCGCCGCAGCCGTCGCACTTTAACATTCCCGACAGCAAGCTTTCCGTGTTCCTGACCTTACGGAACGCCTTTGATTTGTTTTTCGTAATCAACTGCTGAACCCGCAGCCAGCGGTCGGCGTCGATTATACCTTCGTGGTCGGACGCGGCTATTATCCATTCAGCTTTGCCGCGTTGCCGGTTCTTCGCCGGTGTGTTGTTCGTCTTGTTGTACGAAATAACGCCGCCTTTTAAAAACTCATCCTCGCTTGAATATATTTTGAACCCACTATCACGCAGATATTCGTAAACATCTCTATCAGGCTTTACATATACAACGTTAGTCAGAATCCCGCGCAGCGTGTGCCGCGTATAGCGATTGCCGTGCTTCGTCTTTAAATTGTTTTGCAAACAATAAGTTTCCAACTTCGACAGCGAACCAAGCTCCAAAAATTTATCGAACAACAACTCCACATGCCGCGCTTCATCGTCCTGTCTATTCAACCGATACGCTTTCTTCCTATTACCATTTTTATCCGTCACATCGATTTTTTCAGAAACAAACCCCGTCGGCGTGTTACCGCCAAGCCAGCGTCCGCTTTTCGACAGCTCACGCATGTTGTCCCGAATACGCTCGGCTATCGTCTCGCGCTCAAGCTGCGCAAATACCGACGCGATGTACATCATCGCCCGTCCCATCGGCGTAGTCGTATCAAACTGCTCGCGAATCGAAACGAAATTTACACCGTATCGCTCCATCTCGTTAATAAGCTGTGAAAAATCCGAAACACTGCGGCTAATACGGTCAAGCCTGTAGCAAATCAACACGTCATATTTTCCATCTCGCAGGTTTTTCAGCATGTTCTGAAACTCCGGGCGATATGTATTACCTCCGGAAAAACCCTCGTCCTCGTAAACCGTCACGTCAGCTTCCGACACGCCGAAATGAACCTCTGCGTAGTCGCGGCATAGCTTAACTTGGTTTTCTATCGAATCTCCCTTTTCGGTCAGCTTTGATTTGCGCGAATATATTACGACCCTCATGATGAACACCACCTATATATTCAACTTATGAAGTGAAAAATTTGTCTTATTCAAAATGAACGGCGAAATATTCATAGCGCGGCAAATTAAGGGCAGAATATGTGAGTATAACGTTTTATCAAAATTTTTTGGGGGTAATAGTTTGAATACCAGCAATATCGGAAACGGAATAAATGTTCACACGATTCAGACGGATAAGTTTAAGACTTCAATATTTTGCGTGCTGATAAGAAGACCGCTGACGCGCGGGGAGGCTACGGTGAACGCCTTGCTGCCAAGCATTTTGCGGCGCGGCTCGAAGAACTTCTGCACGCTGTCGGCGATAAACGCAGAAATGGAGCGGCTGTACGGCGGCATGTTTAACAGCCTGGTAATAAAAAAGGGCGAGCAGCAGATTATTCAGTTTTACTTAGAAACGGTTAACATAGACGACGAGACGTTCATAGACGGGTTGAAGCTAGTGGACGACGTAATCGAACGGCCGCTCGGCGGTGTTAAAGGCTTCAACGCAGAGTATTTCGAAAGCGAGCGCGAAAACCTAAGGCGGGAAATAGAAGGGCGTGTCAATAACAAAAAAGAGTACGCAAAGCTGCGCTGCATAGAAGAAATGTGCAAGAACGAACCGTTCGGCGTATACGGCGACGGCTACTTCGACGAGCTGCAAAAGCTGGATGTAGCCGGGACGTACGAGCATTACAGAAATGTGCTAAAGACATCGCCGATTGACTTCGTTTACATCGGCGAGAAGGACGAGGGCTATATTAACGAAGCCGTAAAAAATATTTTCGGCGGGCTGCTGCAAGGACGCGACGGTGTTATCGAAATACCGGCAGCAACAAAGGTCTACGAGCCGCGTGAAAAAGTCGTAGTCGATGAAAAATCTGGCTCGACACAGGCGAAGGTGTGCGT
Organism: uncultured Eubacteriales bacterium; assembly: GCA_964546895.1. Lineage (GTDB taxonomy): Bacteria > Bacillota > Clostridia > Lachnospirales > CAZJLW01 > CAZJLW01. The sequence continues at coordinate 3,831 of CAZJLW010000073.1, forward strand.
CGGTATACGCTGCAACGCCGACAACAAGGGCGACAGCTTCTTCGCGTTGCAGCTTGCGTGCGAGCTGCTGGGCGGGGGAGCAAGCTCCAAACTGTTCCTGAATGTCAGGGAGCGCGAGAACCTTTGCTATTACGTCAGCTCGTTTATTTATAGGTTCAAGTCGATTTTGATGGTGCAGACGGGTATCGAAGCGGACAAGCTCGGTCGGTTCATGGAACTGTTGGAGCTTGAGATTAACAACATAAAAGACGGCAACATATCGGACGAGGAGCTATGCAACGCGAAGGCAAGTCTAATAAAACGGTTCAAGGGCATTCAAGACTACCCGAGCTACTTGGTTGATTTCTACGCGGGGCAGTTTCTGATTTCGGACGACGACACCCTCGAGCGCGTCGTGCAGCGCATCGAAGAAGTCGACAAGGGCAGTCTACAGTCGGCGTTCGAGCAAATTTACATTGATACGCAGTACATGCTGGCGTAGGGAAAGGGTGACGGAGATGGAAAGTGAGAAGCATTTTTTAAACGAAACGATGTATATAAATGAGTTGCCAAATGGGATAAAATGCTATATAATTTCCAAAAAAGCTTACGTTGAAAAACAGGCAATGATTTCCGTAAGCTACGGCTCGGCCGATACGCATTTCGTCGTGGACGGCAGGGACATGCGGTCGCCTGACGGCATTGCACATTTTTTGGAACATAAGCTGTTCGCGGATCCGGATATGGATATTTTTGCGGAGTTTACAAAGCAGGGTGCGTCCGTTAACGCATTTACGAACTTTACGAATACGGCGTACTATTACAACTGCATCGACAGCTTCGAGGATAACTTCGGACTGCTAATGCGGCTCGTCGGTCGTCCGTATTTCACGGACGAAAACGTCGAGAAGGAAAAGGGTATTATTTCCCAAGAAATAAACATGTACTCCGACAATCCGAACTGGCGCGGTTATATGAATCTGCAAAACGGTCTTTATCACGAGAGTCCCGTTACGGCGGATATAGCCGGAACGCTTGAGTCCGTGGCCGCGATAAATAAGGACATGCTTTACGATTGCTACAACACGTTTTATTACCCGCGCAACATGATAGTGGTATGCGTCGGGGATATCGATCGCAACTTCGTATACGACGCCGCCGGTAAAATTGCACTGGACGGCCATACGCCGCAGATAACACGCATGTATGGCAACGAGCCTCCACAGGCAAAGCAGCCGTATACAGAAATCAAGATGTCCGTATCGCGTCCGATGTTTTTTTTGGGCTTTAAGGAGAACCGCTTCGATACACCGGTCAGCAAAAAAATCGCCGCATCGAAGGTTTTGATAGACATCATAGCCGGAGAAAGCTCGACTCTGTTTGAAAAAATGTACGAGGACGGGCTGACGGACTGTTCGTTCGGTATGGAATACAGCTGCGGAGCGTATTTTGGTTCGGCGCTTTTTTCGGGGTTTTCCGAAAATCCGCAAGCCGTGTGCGAGCGTATCTTTAGCGAGGTAGCCGCGCTAAAAGCGAACGGTATCGACGCCAAGCGCTTTGAACAAATAAAACGTAAGCACATCGGTATTTTGTTAAAGGGTTTCAACTCAATCGACTTGCTTACTAATCTGCAAGCTGATCTTTACACGAAGGGCACGGATTTATTCGAACTGGCCGACGCGTTTCATAATCTGAGCTTGGAATGCGTATCGGAAAGGTTGGGCGAGCTGTTCTTGGACGATAATCATACGCTGTCCGTCGTTTTACCGGAGTAGCGTGTTGAGTATAAAATACTAAGGGGGAGATAATCTATGCCGCAAGTATGGTTTCCGTATATCGGGATTGAAATAAAAAATTTGCCGCGAGTGGCATTTAACCTGTTTGGGCTGGATGTTTATTTTTACGGCGTCTCTATATTTCTGGCGTTTGTGGCTGCGATTTTTTTGATAACTGCCGAGGCGCGGCGGACGGGTCAAAACGAGGATTATTATTACGATTTCTTTCTGTATGCGTTTATTTTCGGAATAATCGGCGCTAGGCTCTATTACGTGATGTTTTCGTGGAGCGAGTACAGCGTCAATCTCCTTAGTATTTTTGCTATTCGTCAGGGTGGTCTTGCTATTTACGGCGGTATTATCGCTGGGGTTATTACGGCGATTGTCTTTACAAAGATAAAGAAGATAGACTTCTGGCTGTTCGCAGACACTTGCGTGCCGGGAATACTTATCGGGCAGGTAATCGGGCGCTTGGGCAACTTCTTCAACCGCGAGGCGTTCGGTAGCAGTACGAACTCATTCTTGGCGATGCGCCTGCTGGTTGATGATGTGTACGCCATACCGCAGTCGATACTTGATAAGGCTTATACGATTAACGGCGTGCAGTATATTCAAGTTCACCCGACATTTCTGTACGAAATGCTCTGGAACGCCGCTGTTTTGATCGGGCTTCTTATTTTTGCAAGAAAAGGCAAAAAGAAATTTGACGGGCAAATATTCGCACTCTACCTGTTGTTTTATGGACTGGGCAGATTTTTTATCGAAATGTTAAGAAGCGACCAGCTCCTATTCTTCGGTACCGGTATGGCTGCTTCGCAAATCGTTTCTGTTATAGTGTTTGTTTTTTCAATCGTGGTTTTATTTACCGGCAAGAACAGAAAACAACCGGACGAACCGGATAAAACGGACGAACAGAGCGAAGTAACAACTGAATAGCTTCGAATCTTTTACGCCGTTGTTAAGTATACGACGGCTTTTTTCTATGTTTAGGAATGTTGGGAGGGGTTTTATGAATTACGATGAAGCACTGGATTATCTGTTTAAGTCGTATGGGCCGGGGAAAAAGCAAGGCTTTGAAATAGAAAGGCAGGTACTGGGCGTACTGGGCGACCCGCAAAAGCGCCTTAAGGTCATACATGTGGCGGGGACGAACGGGAAAGGCTCGGCTTGCGCGATGCTGTGCGGGATTTTGATGGCGGCGGGTTATAAGGTGGGAATGTTCACATCGCCGCATCTCATGAAGTTTAATGAGCGTATGAGAATCAACCTGTGCGATATATCCGACGAGGACTTCGCGGAGGGTATGAAGCGCGTCGCGGACGCAACGCATGAGGTACTCGGTAATGATAAGGAGACTCTGTCGTTTTTTGAGATACTGACGATTATGGGTTTTGATTATTTTTACAGAAACGATGTCGACTACGCCATAATCGAGGTCGGCTTGGGCGGACGACTCGACTCAACGAATGTCATAGACGAACCGCTGGTGTCTGTTATTACATCGATCGGGTACGACCACATGGAGCAGCTCGGGGACACGCTGCCCGCGATTGCAACCGAAAAAGCCGGTATAATACAAAGCAACTGCCCAGTCGTATTGTATTTGACAATTGATGATGTGTATAATACAATTAAAAAAATAGCATATGAAAAAAACAGTATTTTCTACTATTTAGGGACTGACTATGAGCTTGATGTGCAGTCGATGGGCCTAGATGGAACGAAATTTTCAATCAAAAGTGAATTTTTCACGTACAATAATATAGAGATAAAACTGTTGGGCGAGTATCAGCTGTATAACGCTATTAACGTTCTGCTGGTAGTTGAAGCGCTGCGAAACGCAGGTGTGAAGATTGATGACGCGCATGTTGTAGCAGGGCTTGCCGGTACATCATGGGCGGGTAGAATGGAAGTCGTACCGCGCGGCGATACGCTTATTGTGTTTGACGGCGCGCATAACTATGACGGTGCTATCGCGTTTAACGCTTGTATGAAGGCTTACTTCGCGGATTACGACATTATCATGGTAGTCGGGATTTTATCGAGCAAGGATTATTTGTCCATGATTAAAATTTTAAGCGAAACACCCCGTACGATGATATTTACACAGCCTGTTTCGTCGAAGGCAGTGGATGCCGACGGGCTTTCGCACGCGCTCGAAACGGCGCAGATACGACCGGACGAGATAATCGTCGAGCCGGATTACAAAAAGGCTGTCGATACGGCTGTTTCTTTGGCGGGTTTGCCGCGAAGCCGTAAGGCTGTCGTGGTCGTGACAGGTTCGCTATATTTGGTGGGGGACGTTAAACAGTATTTGATTGAGACGACATAACATAAAAGGAGTAATTACTATGCCGCAAATGTTGGATTTTAAAGAGGAACTAAAAAAGTATAAACCGGTATTGGGCGTTGACGATGTTGAAAGCGTTGTTAGTAATGGCGACTTAAAGGATATTATGGATTTGCTGGATTATGTCACGAAAAAAATATCCGCCGCTAAGGAGTAGATGCCAATGATTTGCCCGAACTGCGAATTTGAATTTACCGCCGGCACTGTGTGTCCGAGCTGTAAAGTTGACTCGGTTTTATTCAGAAGGACGGCTGCGGCTTCAGATGTGCTTTATAACGACGCACTGTCGAAGGCTAAGGAGAGCGACTTATCCGGCGCGATCGCCAGCCTTGAAAAAAGCGTGGCTTTTAATAAAAATAATATTAACGCCCGAAATCTGCTGGGGCTTATATATTTCGAGATAGGTTACGTGGGCGATGCTTTGAAGGAGTGGGTAATTAGCGCTTCGCTGGACAAGGGGAACAGCCTTGCGAAATATTATCTGAACAATATACAAGAAGACAGCAGAACGATGGAACGTTTGAATGACGCTGTAAAAATGTATAACTATGTACTCGAGAACATGAGCGACCGCAGCGACGATGTGTCGATTATTCAGCTGAAAAAGGCTATCGATACGAATCCGAAGTTTATCGACGCGCACAATCTGCTCGCGTATTGCTACATTATGCAAAAGGATTTTGTAAAGGCTAATCAGCTGCTGGATAAGGTTTTGAAGATGGACTTATACAACAAAACCGCCAGCAGATATTACAACGCTATAAATGACACGCAGCCGAGGTCAGACGCGACTCAACGAAAAAAGATAGTCGAGGTTAAAACCGCCGAGATGAAGCCTGTAGCAGTCGGCGGACGCTATGTGGAGAAGACGAAAAAGGGCGGCGGGTTTTATTTTGCTGAGATACTGACGTTTTTTGTCGGGGTGGCTTGTACGCTCGCGGTGGTGTATACGCTTGCATTGCCCGCTATTATTTCTGAGAAGGACGGCACGATTAACGCGCTGAAAACGTCCTACACAACCGCCGAGCAGACTTATAAGGATACTATCGCCGCGGATACGAAAAAAATAAGCGAGCTGACTGAGCTTAACAAGCGGCTGACTGACGAGAATGTCAGCATGAATGCCGAGCTTGTTATGATAGATAAGCTACAGAAGGTTACGCAGGTTGAGAGCTTGTATGCCGCAAAAAACTATCAGGACGCGGCTACAATATTATACACGCTGGACGAGACTGGTTTGCCGTCCGACATCACCGATAAGCTGAAAACGCTCCGCGCGAACGCTTATTCTCAGGCGGCGACGCAGCTTTACAATCAGGGCGTCAAGTTTTTTAACGCCAAGGATTACGAGGCCGCCAAAACAGATTTGAACAAGGGGCTTACGTTTGCGACGGACGCTACGGCTTCTAACATTATATATTATCTGGGGCAGACCGCCGAGAAGCTCGACGATATCCCCGGTGCGAAAAGGTATTACGAAACTATTGTGAACGATTATCCGACTTCCGCGCAGCTTGCGAAAGCCAAGGCCAGGCTCAACGTTTTGAAGTGATTCTGTACGTATTGAAGTGATTTTAATGGGAGGAAAAGCAATGAATTCGTTGTTATTTGACAATACCAAGGTTATTTCTTATTTTCTGTGGGAATATACTAATCATGACAACGCGCTTAATCTATGGTATTGCGCGGAGGATTTGGCATGTTATTTCGAGCGGCTCGGTATTTTTAATACAGAAGCCATCGCGATTATTAAGGCCAAGGGCAGATACGACTTGTCGTATATAAATTTCATACGGCATATCGCGTTTCGTGTTTTCTTTTATACCGCTAACCCGGATTCGTTGCTTAACTGGTTCACGGCGGAAAGACTGCTGAACAACGCCGAATGGTGCGAGGCTATCACTAATGTCGCGGACATTTATAACAAGAGTAAATCCGAAACCGATTTCAAAAACGCCATACGCTCATCCAGTATTAAAACTTATTACAACGGCTTTTCAAAATAAAACAGACTTCTGTTTGAAGCGCCCGTATATTTTTTCAAATTGACAGCTGTACAATCAATTATGGAATAATTAGGAGGCTATTTTATGAAAAAGAACACGGTTTTTGGTTTACAGGAGAATTGGGCGGCCGCTCTGTCGTATTTCTTTATCCCGGCACTCGTTTTTTTAGTAATGGAAAAGGAAAATAAATTCGTCCGCTTTCACTCTCTGCAAGCTGTACTGTTTACTCTCGCGGTCGGCGTTATAAAGTTTGTGGCTGGGATCCTTACAATAGTACCGATTTTGGGTGGGCTTGCGTTTTGGGCTGTTGGCACATTACTGACGCTTGTGTGGATTTTTTTGGTATACATGGCGTACAAGGGTACATCGTTTAAAATCCCGGTGCTGGGTGATGTCGCTTGGGAGCAGGTTAACAAGTAAGAATTTTAAATGTTATACCGGAGGGGGCTGTTTTTAACGGCTCTCTTTTTTTGCGTCGGCTGCAACGATAAGGGAGGCTTTTTATGAGCTTTAAACTAAAAATAGTACGTGATCTGAACGTTATAAACTCGCAGGGGCTTTTGTACGAACATGATTGCGGTGCTAGACTTGTTCACATTAATAATAACGACGAGAATAGGGCGTTTATGGTCGCTTTTAAGACGCCGCCGCGTGATGATTCCGGTGTTTTTCATATTATTGAACACTGCGTGTTGTGCGGCTCGGATAGGTATCCGGTTAAGGAGCCGTTTAGCGAGCTGCTAAAGTCGTCGTTGTTTACTTATTTGAATGCTATTACTTTTCCGGATCGGACTGTTTATCCGCTTGCTTCTGTTAATGAGAATGAGTTTTTTAAGATGATGGATGTTTATTTGGATGGGGTTTTCGCGCCGCTGCTTCGTAAGGAGGTTTTTTTGCAGGAGGGGCTGCATTATGATGTTGGCGAAAGGAAGTATGGCGGGATTGTATATAATGAAATGCTTGGGGCGTACTCCGATCCGGCTGTAGTTTTGAAGGCACGGGCTTATCGTGAGTTGTTTTGTAGTTCGTCGAGAAGGTTTGATTCGGCCGGGACGCCTGAGGGGATATTGTCGGTTACGTATGAAGGGGTTTTGGAGGATTATAGGAAGTATTATGATCCGGGGAATGCTTTTTTTTATGTTTATGGTGATTTGCAGATTGAGCGGGTTTTTCATATGGTTGACGGGTATTTGGAGAGAGTTGGGACTGACGGAGCTGTTGATGGCGGGGTTACGGCTGGCGGGAATTGTCTTTGTGAAGGTAGCGAGTGTAAGGAGAAAGCAGCCGTTTCGGTGACGTATGAGTGCGACGGGGTTCGATATGGCGGGTTGTACTATAAGCTGCCCCCGGTTATTGATGTGGCTACTTTGGCGGCTGTTAATGTGCTGGATAATTATTTTTTGAAGATGCCTGGAGCGCCTTTGAAGGAAGCTATTTATGCAGATGGGTTGTGCGGTGAGATAACCAGTGTTTTAGATACGGACGCGCGGATTCCTGTTTATGGGCTGGGTTTGACACAAGTTAACGGTGATATGCGTACTGTTAAGACGCGTATTGAAGCTGTGCTGCGTGGGGTATTGAAGGACGGGTTGGACAAGGGGCGGCTTGATGCTGCTATAAATAAATATGCGGTTGAGGTGGCTGAGGAGTATTACGGCTATCGTCCGCGAGGGATACAGTATGGGCTGGATATTATGCCGCATTGGATGTATTTTGATAGGCCGTTTACGGCGCTTAAGCGGTTTGATATGGCGGATAGGCTTAGGAAATGGCCGGTAGAAAGGTTTGCCAGTGTTATTGAAGGTTGTCTGCTGGCGGATACGGTTGAGGGGAGCGGAATAGCTGATACAGCCGGTAAAGGTAGCTTTGCCGGTTTAGGCGATTCGATTGCAGATTTTGATTTGCTTAAGGCGTACCAGCATGCGGCTGACGGCGCTTGGCCGGTTAAACCGCTTAATCTGTCAGAAGTTGCAGTCAGACCGGAACGCGTAGTTTCGCACGAGGATTGCGTGAACGGTGTAAAAGTCATATGTGCAGATGTCGGTGCGGGGGATTTGGTTTATGTTGATTTGGTTTTTGACACGGGGAGCGTTCCGAAGCGGTTGCTGCCTTATATCGGGCTGCTGGTGAAAATTATTGAGGATAGCGGCTTATCGGCTGATGTTTATCGTCACGCCGGAGGAATCAGTGCCGGGTTTAATGTGTTTACAAAGGCTGATGGGAGTTATAGCCCGAAGCTAGTTGTTAGTGCGACGGTTTTCAAGGAGAGTCTGGATCGTTTCTTTGGTTTTGCGGAGCGTGTAATACATGGGTTAGGTGTTGGCGAAGGAAGAATTCGCCCGCTTGCCGCCGAGCAGCTGATAAAAATGGAGCGGAGTTTTACTGTTGCAGGGCATTTAGCGGCTGTTGAACGTGCGAAGTCGTACTATTCTGATGCGGCTGCTTATACTGAGCATGTGCGCGGGTTGGATTTCTACCGGGCTGTTAAAAGCGGACTGGACGAGGCGGAGGCTGCGTTGCGGGAAGCGGCGGCTTGTATATTCGCGCGAGAGAATCTGTGCGTATTTGTATGCGGTGGTAGTGCGGATATTATGCAGGCTGTAAAAAACGGGCGGAGGTTTGCGGGATTTGTTGAAGTGTTGCCGACAGGTTCGGCGGAGCCTGCTCGAAAAATATTGACCTTTGAAAAACGTGGTAGCGAAGCGATTATAACATCCGCTAATGTTAATTTTAATGCTTGTGCTTTTGATTTTAAGCGTCTTGGGATTGAATATAGCGGTAAGCTTACCGTATTAGCGGCGTTTTTGGCTAATGAGTACCTTATTCCGAATATTCGGCATAAGGGTGGAGCTTATGACTGTGGTTGTAGGTTTACGCCGGATGGCGATGCTTACTTTTTTTCTTATAGAGATCCGAATGTTGCTGAGACTTTTTCGGTGTTCGAGGGTTGCGCAGAGTTCTTAAGGAGCAGCGAAGTCAGCGAAGACACGCTGCGGCAGATTGTTATCGGTGCGCTAAACGGAGTTATTAAGCCGGTTCACGCTCGGGAGAAGCATAATCGGCTGATTTATAATTATTTTAGCTATGAGTATTACAGCGGTATTGAGTGTGATAATGCCAGGCGGGAGGCTGAGGAAATCGCTTCGGTTGGGCGTGGTGATTTGAAGCTGCTTGCCGATATGGTTGAGACTGGATTGGGGCAGGCGGGGCGCTGCTCGGTTGGGAATGAGGAGAATATGGATGGGTTTGATGTTAGTATGCTATAATTCATACAAGGTAACATAAGAAAACAACAGAGGAGGTAACGATTATGGTCAACCTAAAAGCAACCCCGTTTTGCCTAGACGAACAAGCGATTCAATGGGTAGAAGAAACGATTGCAGGTATGTCCACGGAAGAAAAAATCGGGCAGCTATTCATTCACCTGAACCTGAACCGAGACCCCGGCTACATGAAGCAAATGTGCGAAAAATATCACATAGGCGGGCTGCGCTGGCAGGGCGGTACTCTTGAGCAGGTGTACGAGCAGAACCGATTTTACCAGGAACACAGCAAAGTACCGCTGCTAATAGCCGCCAACTGCGAGCAAGGCGGCAACGGCGCGGTGGCGGAGGGTACGCTTGTGGCGTCAGCGGCAGCTTGCGGTGCAAGCGACAGTCCGCAGACGGCATACGACATGGGCTATGTAAGCGGAGTGGAGGCTTCGGCGATAGGTTGTAACTGGACGTTCGCGCCTGTTTCCGATGTGCTTTTGAACTGGCGCAACACTATCGTAAATACGCGAAGCTTCGGAAGCTCCACGGATAAGGTCATCGAGCGCTCGAAGGCTTATATGGACGGCATCCGCAACAGCAACATCGCTTGCTGTACAAAGCATTTCCCGGGAGACGGCTCGGAAGAACGCGACCAGCACCTTGTTATGGGCTGTAATGATTTGTCATGCGAGGAATGGGACGAGACATACGGGAGAGTTTATAAGGCGCTAATCGAGGCGGGTATCGAAAGCTTCATGATTGGGCATATATGTCAGCCTGCGTACAGCCGTAAGCTTCGCCCGGGGCTTAGCGATGCAGACATCATGCCGGCTACGCTTGCACCGGAGTTGTTACAGGATTTGTTGCGTGGGCAGCTTGGCTTCAACGGGCTT
>CAZJLW010000073.1:14187-16301 GCA_964546895.1 uncultured Eubacteriales bacterium
TGCACCGGAGTTGTTACAGGATTTGTTGCGTGGGCAGCTTGGCTTCAACGGGCTTTTACTGACGGCCGGTATGACATGCGCTCGCCCGCGCAGGGAGCAGGTGACGGGGGCCATTGCCGCGGGTTGTGACATGCTGCTGTTCTTTAACGATCCGGATGAGGATTACGGTTACATGATGGACGGTTATAAAAACGGAATCATTACGGAAGAACGGCTGTCGGACGCACTGCACAGGATTTTGGGATTGAAAGCCAAGCTCGGTTTGCATACGGCTTCGTTCGTCGGCAAGGAACGGCTGGCCGATGTAGGTTGCGAAGCACACCGCGCGTTGGCACTGAAAGCGGCAGACGAAGCAGTGACGCTTGTTAAAGATACGCAGGGGCTTTTGCCGGTTAACCCGTCGCAGAAAAAACGTGCCAAGGTTTATTTTGTTGAAAGTGCGCCGATGCGTATCACAGAAGGCACAGACCCGGCGAAGAATATAGTAGTCGAGGAGCTGGAACGCGTCGGGTTCGAGGTTACATTGCATGAGAATTTTTACGACATGGAATCGAAGCATTCGGCTCCGGAGAACAAATTCAAGATAAGGAAATCCGGTTCCGCAGAGGATTTCACGAGCCGCTACGACATTGTGTTTATGTTTGTACATATGAACGGCTACGCGCAAGAAAACAACGTGCGCGTGAAGTGGTCGGCCGGGCATTCTAACGAAATACCGTGGTTTATTCATGAGGTGCCATCTGTTTGTGTATCGTTGAACTACACAAACCATCTCATTGATTTGCCGATGTTTAAGACATTCGTAAACGCTTATTCTCCGACAAGGCTGTATATTCGGGCAGCTATCGAAAAAATAGTAGGCAAATCCGAGTTCAAGGGCAATGTAGATGAATTGGTATGGTGCGGCCGCTGGGATACACGGCTGTAAACGTAAAATATTAGGGGCCGTCTTGCTTTTTTTATAGCAAGACAGCCCCTTGTTTAATTCTCGAGCACCCGTTTAACAGCCATCAACAATCTACCGTCATTCACCTTATCCAGCTGACCTTTCGCCCATTTCGGGAAAACTTTACGCTGACAAGCCGTAAGTAAGGCTACTAACACACGAGCCACCTCATCAATATACACCTCGCACTCGTCGAACTCGCCATATGCGGACAGAAAAGCCGCCTTCGCCTCGCTGTTATTGAAATTACCGCACACATTGCGAATATCAGAATACACGTAAGACTTGAAAAGAAAGTTATAATCAAACATCAGAGCACTTGAACCATCACGCGCCACTGCAAGATTTGAATAGTGGAAATCCGTATAGACAAGTGTACGCGGCAAATCCATAACGGCAGAACGAATTCGCGCGAAGTGTTCTTCAATGACTTGCCAAACCTGTAAGCCGCCCGTATCGGTTTTTTCCTGAATCAGCTTTAAGCTTTCAAGCGTTAAGGTATCGTATTCATCTATGAAGTCGTGGCTGTTTACATGATTGCGCCCGTTGTCATGAAGCAACCTGTACCATAACGCGAGCTTCCCGGCGATTTGCGGGTTATTAATATCCTCAGCCGTACCAAGCCGGTACACACTCCGCTCAATATCCTCAATGACAAGCGAACAATTCGTATGCGCGATCACCTTCAGCGTCGGTATACCAAGCGATATTAACAGCTGATAATTAGCTATCTCCCGGCGATATTCCTGTCTATCGAAGCACTTCATAACAAAGCTATCGGCTTCCGCAGTCACCCGCCAAACCGATACACCGTCTTTATTACGGATAAGCGCTAAAGCGGTATACGTAATATTCATACGCTGCAACTCGGATTCCGCGAAGCGCTGTGCAGTATTTGCAAACTCTTCATCTATAACATCAGCGAATCTGACGATAACTGTGTTGTCGGTTTTCCGTTCCTCTTTAGTAAAATTAAGCGGCTCTTTGCGTATTTCCACAGCCTTTCGCATTGCGTCCCCGTCTGAACATAGCCCGTTCTCCAACGCCCATTCTCCGGCAGCGGTCTTTGCAATTATTTTCCCCGTACGTAACGTGTAAATACCCCGCGCAATGTCCAACAACCAGCCCACGGCAGTACCATGTTTTCTTGCAGACTGAACATGATTCG
>CAZJLW010000074.1:0-12852 GCA_964546895.1 uncultured Eubacteriales bacterium
CCCACCGGTCCCGTAGGTGCTACAGGTCCCACCGGCTTACTCGGCCCCACGGGCCCAACAGGCGCTCTAGGAGCTGTCGGCCCCACCGGCCCCACAGGCCCCGTAGGTGCTACCGGCCCCACCGGTCCCGTAGGTGCTACAGGCGATACAGGTCCTACCGGAGCTATCGGTCCTATCGGTGCCACCGGCCCGACAGGTGATACAGGTCCCACCGGCCCCGTAGGCGCAACAGGCGACACAGGCCCCACCGGTCTCGTAGGCGATACCGGCCCCACCGGTCCTATCGGTGCTACAGGCCCCACCGGCTTACTCGGCCCGACCGGCCCCACAGGCGCAGTAGGAGCTGTCGGCCCGACAGGTCCGACCGGCCCCGTAGGTGCTACCGGCCCCACCGGTCCCGTAGGTGCTACAGGCGATACCGGTCCTACCGGAGCTATCGGTCCTATCGGTGCCACCGGCCCGACAGGTGATACAGGTCCCACCGGCCCCGTAGGCGCAACAGGCGACACAGGCCCCACCGGTCTCGTAGGCGATACCGGCCCCACCGGTCCTATCGGTGCTACAGGCCCCACCGGCTTACTCGGTCCCACCGGCCCCACAGGCGCAGTAGGCGCTATCGGCCCCACAGGTGATACCGGCCCCACTGGCGCAGTAGGTGCTACAGGCGACACAGGCCCCACCGGCCCCGTAGGTGCTACAGGTCCCACCGGCCCTATCGGCGCTACAGGCCCCACCGGCTTACTAGGCCCGACCGGCCCCACAGGTGCAGTAGGCGCTATCGGCCCGACAGGCCCCACCGGTCCCGTTGGTGATACAGGCCCCACCGGCGCTGTTGGCCCTACAGGCGATACCGGCCCTACAGGTCCTATTGGCCCGATAGGCGCTACCGGCCCCACCGGCGACACAGGTCCCACCGGTCCTGTAGGTGCAACCGGCGACACCGGTCCGACAGGCCCCGTCGGCTCGACAGGCCCCACAGGTCCTATCGGTGCCACAGGCCCCACTGGTGCGCTCGGCCCCACCGGTCCGACAGGCGCTATTGGTCCGATAGGTCCGACAGGCCCCACCGGCCCAGTAGGCGATACTGGTCCGACCGGCCCCGTTGGCCCCACCGGTGATACAGGTCCTACCGGTTTAATCGGTCCTACCGGCTTTACCGGTCCGACCGGTGACACAGGCCCCACCGGTCCCGTTGGCGCTACAGGTCCCACCGGCCCCACCGGCCCCGTTGGCGCTACAGGTCCCACCGGTCCTATCGGTCCTACCGGTCCTACCGGCCCCACCGGCGATACCGGTCCGACTGGTCCTACCGGTGATACCGGCCCTGCTGCTGGCTTAGCGGCATTCGGCGGCGCGTTTAACAACGCTGCACCGGCATTAGCCGTGGCTCCGTTAGTACCTACGGTAGTACCGTATAACAACGCACTGACTTCTTCGAACGTTACCCCGGGCGCGACTTCGCTCACGATAACCTCGACCGGTACGTACGAAGTGTATTTCGCAATATACGCTTCGGTTTCGGTCGCAGTTACGATAACAGCCGAGGTACGTGTAAACGGAATACCTGTTCCTGAGGCGACTGTATCCAGAACGCTTTCAATAGGTTCGGAAGCAGTCTTTACGCTGCAAACTATCGTACCGCTCGTAGCGGGCGAAGTTGTAGATCTTGCGTTAACAACAGCGCTGGCTGCTATCATAACGCTTTCGCCTAACGTAGGCGCACTACTGATGGTTGAGCAGATCAGCTAATAAATATACTGCACGTCCTTAACAACTGTACCGCTGACCTTTGCGATGACTTCTAACCAAACGGTCAGCGGTTTTTTAGATTATTGGTGAGGTGATAACTTGAATAAATACAAAGTATGTGTATATGCGATAGCTAAAAACGAGGAGAAGTTCGTGGAGCGTTGGATGGACGCGGTAAGCGAAGCGGACATGGTCGTAGTGCTTGATACCGGCTCGGACGATAATACGGCAGAAAAACTAAAAGCGCGCGGCGCAACCGTGTATACGGAGGTTATCAAGCCGTGGCGGTTTGACGTGGCTCGTAACAAAGCGATGGACTACATCCCGGAAGATGTAGACATCTGTGTATCAAACGACTTAGACGAAATATTCGAAAAAGGCTGGCGCGAAAAACTCGAAGCGGCATGGGAACCCGACTGCACACGAGCGCGGTATATGTTCACGTGGAGCTTTAATGAGGACGGAACGCCCTGTAAGCAGTTCATGATGGAAAAAATTCACAGGCGTCACGATTTCAGATGGGTTCACCCGGTTCACGAGGTGCTTAAATATAACGGAACGCTGCAAGAAAAATCGGCATGGGTTACCGGAATGGTTCTCAACCACTATCCCGACAACACAAAACCCCGCAGTCAGTATCTCCCGCTTTTGGAGCTGTCCGCGGAAGAGAATCCGACCGACGACAGGACTATCTTCTGGCTCGGCAGGGAGTACATGTACTACGGCAAGCATGACCAATGCATTACCACTCTTAAAAGACATTTGACAATGCCCAGCGCAGTCTGGGATGAGGAGCGCAGCGCGTCGATGCGTTTTATTGCTGCGTGCTATGAAGCGAAGGGTGATATGGAGCAGGCTAAGGCATGGCTGTATAGAGCCATCAGCGAATGTCAGCGCGTGCGGGAGCCGTATTTGAAAATGGCACGCCTCGGCTACAAGCAGGGCAACTGGCCGCTTGTTTATGCGATGTGCAAAAAAGCGCTCGAAATAACCGAGCATACCGGCAGCTATCTTGTAGAGCCGGAGAGCTGGGGCAGCTCACTATATGACTTCGCATCGATCGCTTCCTACAGGCTGGGGTTATATGAGCAGTCGTACGAGTACGCCAAAAAAGCTTGCGAGCTTTCCGAAAACGACACCCGCTTGAAGCACAACTTGGAGTTAATTGAGGAAAAGCTAAAGGAGGAGGGTTTGTATGAAGCGCCATAAGGTGTGTGTATATGCCATATGCAAAAACGAGGCAAAATTCGTGGATAGATGGATGGACTCTATGAGCGAAGCCGACGAGGTTATCGTTACGGACACGGGTTCGGACGACGACACGGTCGAAAAACTCGAAGCCCGCGGCGCAACGGTTTACGTTGACGTCGTGAAGCCGTGGCGGTTCGATGTCGCGAGAAACATCTCCTTAGACCACGTCCCAGAAGATGCCGATATCTGCATTTGTACCGACTTAGATGAAGTTTTTACGGAGGGCTGGCGCGAAAAGCTCGAAGACGCGTGGCTCGCTAATGAGACGAAAATAACCCACCCAGTATCGCGCACCGGGCGTTATCTGTACAACTGGAGCTTAAAACCGGATGGCACACCCGACGTGCAGTTTACGTATTTCAAAATCCACGAGCGGCACGGCTTTCGCTGGGCGTATCCCGTTCACGAATGTATTAAATACGAAGGCGAGCTGCCGCTCGAAGCGATATTTCTGGACGGCGTAGTGCTTAACCATTATCCCGACGCTTCAAAATCCAGAGGTTCCTATTTAAGTCTGCTTGAACTGGCCGTACAGGAAAACCCGATGGACGACCGCATGACCTACTACCTGGGCAGAGAATACATGTACGCCGGACAATGGCACAAATGCATCAGCACGCTTCACAGGCACATAATCATGCCGACATCCACATGGAATGAAGAAAGGTGCGCCTCGATGCGGTGGATGGCCAAGTGCTATCACATACTCAACCAGCTGACAGATGCGTATAAATGGTACTACAAAGCTATTGCCGAAGCGCCATACCTCCGCGATCCGTATGTCGAGTTCGCAAGAATGGCTTACGCGCTGCAAGATTGGACGACGGCTTTTTTCGCGGCGGAGGAAGCGCTTAAAATAACAAACAAATCTAACACATATGTAAACATGGGTTATTCGTGGGATTATACGCCTAACGACTTGGGCGCTATCGCTTGCTATCATCTGAAAATGCGCGACAGGGCGCTGTATCACGCCGAGGAAGCGTTGAAGTTCAGCCCGGAGGATAAGCGGCTTTTGAATAATAGGCAGTTGATTGAAGAAATGCCAAGAGTGTAAAAACGGAAGGCCGTTACGTTGCGGCCTTCCGTTTTTTATGCTGATTTACGTCAAAAAAATATTTTGACTCTGTAAATTTGTGTGAAAATATCTTATAATGAGGAAACGTTACGAAAAAAAGGATGTGTTTTTCATTAAAAGACTACGATTGTTTCTGATAATACTGACGCTTACGGCTGTCGCCGTTATTGGTGTAAACACGGTAATACTTGTTCTTCCAAGCTATAAAAAAATCGATTTGTTCGCTTATAACACGGAGCTTAACCCGAACAAAATGCATATCGTAATGGGCGGTGAGCTGCTTATTCGCGATGTCGCGCCTATGCTTAGCGGCGACGACATATATCTGCCCGTGGATTTTGTTAAGGAGTATATAGACAAATATATTTTTTGGGACGCAAAAATAAACCGATTAATCATAACGACTGAGGATAAGGTTATGCGCTTTAACTCGGGCGCGACTACTTTCGAGCAAAACGACAAGCCGCTCGAACTGAACCTGCCCGTGTACGGCGAAAACGGCAACGGCTTTTTACCCGCCGCACTCGTAAACGAGTTGTACAACATCGAAATAAGCTATTCCGAACCGTACCGAACGGTTATAGTCGACGACCGCGCCGTCGCGCGTACGATCGGCACAGTTACTACTAAGAAAACAGCGCTGCGTTACGAACCCAATAAAAAAAGCCCCATTCAGGACACTCTACTGAAGGGCGGCGAGGTTCAAATATACCGCGACGAAACAGCCACGAACGGTTTTATAAAAGTACGCACGGAAAAAGGTTTAATAGGTTACGTTCGCGAAAAGGACATAGCCGAAAGCCGCGTAATAGAACCGTCCTACAAGCAGCCGCCTGACAAACCGAAGAAGTCAAAACCGGACTACGGCAAAATAAACATGGTATGGGATCAGGTAACGCGCTACGAAGCTAACACAACTGCGGCCAAAAAAATAAAGCACGAAGGCGTAACGGTGTTGTCACCGACGTGGTTTTCGTTCGACCCGAAGGGCGTACCCGGTAGTATTATAAACATCGCAGACAAATCCTACGTTAACTGGGCGCACGATAACGGCTACAAGGTCTGGGCGCTCATAACGGATAACTTTAACGGCGACGTAAGCAGCGCCGTCACGTCTGACAGCGAGACCCGCGCGCGCGTAATACGGCAGCTTGTTTCGTTTGTCACAATTTACGATCTCGACGGTATCAATATAGATTTCGAGGCCGTCAGGAGAGCCGACGCGCCTTATTTCTTGCAGTTTTTGCGGGAGCTTGCGCCGTATTTACGGGAGCTTGGCGTGGTTTTGTCCGTCGACATGTTTGTGCCGACGTACACGATGTATTACAACCGTACCGAAATCGGCAAGGTCGTCGATTACATCTGCGTCATGACGTATGACGAACACACGCGCGGCTCCGACAAAAGCGGTCCTGTGGCGTCGCTGCCGTTCGTCGTGGACGGTATCAAGAGAACACTCGACGAGGTTCCTCCCGAAAAGGTGTTGATGGGGCTGCCGTTTTACTGTCGCGTCTGGTGTGAGGAAACTGTAAACGGCGTAACGACGCGCACCGTTAAAGATTACGACATGGAGACGCCGTACGATACATTCGTTAAAAACGGCGCTAAGTTTGAATGGATTGAGGATTTGGGCTGTTACTACGGTGAGTACACGCGCAAGGAAGGCTCGAAGACGCTGGTGTATAAGCTGTGGCTCGAGGACGAGCGTTCTATCGCCGAGAAGCTGAAAATATACGAAGCTAACAACCTTGCCGGAGTTGCGTCTTGGAAACGCGGCTTGGAGAAGCCCGGCATTTGGGGAATAATCAACAGCGTCGTCGGAAAACAGGCTCACTAGGAGGATATTATGAGGAAACCATACAAATTTCATTTGCACACGCACAGCTCCCACGAAAACGAATCCAGCATGAGGGGTATTGCATATCATTGCAAGCGGCTGGGCTTGGACGGGGCTTTTGTAACCGACCACGATACGCGTATGGGCGTTATGAGCAAAAACGCTTATCAATACGACATCAGCGCCGAAAAGCGCATAAACACGCACAGCAACCCGCCCGTAAGCGGCGAGTTCTGGGCCGGCTGGACGCCGGTAGAAAACGTCAGCGCCATAGTCGGTGATGTAGACGGTAAAACCAGTATGGTTATAGAATCAATACCCGGCGGAGATTGTGCTGTCGGATATTTTTCGCACGGTAAGAAGCATCAGGTGTCTTTTCTTGCGCAGCTCGTTATGTGCATTGAGCTGTGCGGCATCGGCTTCGACCCCGCTGTTCACGGTGTTATGCTGGACATTACGCTGTCGCAGCGGCCGCCGGATTTAAAGACGCAGCACTTGTGCTATTGCGCCGGGCGTTGCCCCGAGCTGCCCGATAATTATTGGACGCTGCCACTCGGACTGTCCGACAGCTGGCAGGAATTTACGTTACCGCTGACGAAAGACGCGCTATCTTTCGACTCGTTTGGCGGCGAGGACAACTGCTTTTCAGAAATGGCGCTGCGTTTATATTGCCCGGCCGGTTCCGATGGGTTCAAGCTGGCGCACAGCCGGTTCGGTATAACGCGTGAGCTTGCCTCGGAGGAGCTGCGCCGCTACCAGCAGACGCTTGCCGATAAAATCGCCGCGCACTACGGCGTAACGCTTCACGTCGCGACGGAGGTATCAAGCCTCGGCCAGCACAAAATCAGTTTCAGCGAAAGCGTCCCCGTATTCAACTACGAAGCCGCCGGTTATCCGACCGATGTTAATATCGCTATAGAGTTCTTCAAAAAATACAACGGCGTGTACGCCTACAATCATATGTTTGACAGCTTTAAGCGCGTACCGATGAACGACGAGCAGCGCGAAGTCGTCGTACTCGGAATGATTGAGAAGCTATATAGAATCCGCTGCGATTACGCCTATCTGCTGGAAGTAGGATTCACATCCGGACGCAGCGGGTTTACGATGGAGCAGCACACTCGTGTGTGGGACGCGTTGGCGCTGCGCGGTTTGTTTCTGACAGGCTACGGGGATAACGACAGCCATTCGTGCCTTGTCCGCTGGGACTCGGACAGCAATTTCTGCGCGTTTATTTTCGCCGACAGCACGGATAGGGCGATGCTTGTCGACAAGCTAAAGCGCGGCGATACCTACTCCGCCGACCCCGCTAAATGGAAGGGCAGTTTCGATTTGTGTTGCGGTGATACTCCAATGGGCGGCGTTATTCGTAGTCAGTACGGGCAGGACTATACCGTAACGGCAAGCGTTGCGTTCGACGCACCGTATAGAATCGTCGTGCGCTCTCACGAAAGAATATTAACGGAACGCATACTCGTAGCTGGCGAACACGCACTTCAAATCCCTATAACAACCCAAAAAGCAGTCGAAGCCGTACGCGCGGAGATATACGAGGATAGCGGGCGTTGCATTTTGATGTCAAACCCGGTTTATCTGGTGTCAGACCCATCTATAGAGATACCCGAGTACAGAATTTATTAATAACAAATAATTGAACCGCCGTTCGGCTTACCAACAGCCGGACGGCGGTTTTATTATGTCTTATGCAAATTTCTTAGAAAAATTTATTTTTTAATTGCAATTCTAAAAACAGTGTTGTAGAATGAGCGTAACCGTTTTACTAAACCGGTTACGTAAAAATTTTTATTTACGGGAGATTGCGCGATGAAGGTGACAATTAATGATATTGCTAAAATTGCCAACGTTTCCAAGGCAACAGTATCAAGGGTAATTAATAATAAGGCTGAGGGTGTAAGCGTAGAAACAAGGGATAAGATACTAAAGCTCGTCGATGAATACAGTTATCAGCCCAGCATGATAGCCCGCGGTCTGGTTACAAAAAAGACCAAGACTATCGGCCTGATTATTCCGGACATCGCGAACCCGTTTTTTCCGCTGCTCGTAAGGGGCGCCGAGGATTACGCTTATAAGTTTGACTATCACATCTTTTTATGCAACACGGACAGAAGCGTCGATAAGGAGCGCAGCTATCTTAAGTCGTTCGTAGAAAAGAGCGTCGACGGAGTTATTCTGACATCGAATATATCCGAGGGGGATTCGCAATACGAACTATTTAAGAAGCATAACATCCCCTGCGTTTTGCTGGATCGGCATGTGGAGTTCGATGATTACGAAGCGGGCGTGTACCTCGACAACGTAAAAGGCGCGTACATGGCTACCAAGCTACTGCTCGATCACGGACACGAACGGATTGCTTTTATTTCCGGGCCGATGTCGGTTGCGACGTCTACTAACAGATTAAAGGGATTCGAAACAGCCTGCGAGGAAAAAGGCGTAGCCGTACAGCGTGATTTGATACTGGAAGGCGACTACTCACTGGACAGCGGAAACAAGCTCATACATAAGCTACTTGAAAAGAACAAACGCTTCACGGCTGTTTTTGCCGGAAACGATATGATGGCGTTCGGCGCGATGAAGGCTATGAAAAGCAAGGGCATCATAATACCGGACGACGTAGAGGTCGTCGGCTTCGATAATATCGAGCTGTCTCAGATAGTCGAGCCGGCACTGACTACGATAGCCCAGCCCGCATACAAAATGGGCGCGCATGGAGCCATGCTTCTTATCAAGCTTATCGAGGGCAAAAAACTGAAGAAGAAAAACATTATCCTGGAACCGGAGCTTATTATCCGGGGAACCACCATACAAGGGAGTGATACATACGAAAATACTGGTAATAGGTAGCCTTAACATGGATTTCGTCGTCGACGTTCCGTACATGCCGAAGGTCGGCGAGACGATTATAGGTAACGGCTTCAAAACCATACCCGGCGGCAAAGGCGCGAACCAAGCCTTCGCCTGTGCGAAGCTCGGCGGGGAGACGTATATGCTGGGCGTAGTCGGTAACGACGAGTTCGGCGGCGAGCTTATCGCGAGCATCGGCGGCGCCGGTGTTCGTACGGACTGCATAAAAAAAAGCGCCGAAGCGCGTACGGGGCTTGCGGTAATATACGTCAACAGCGAGGGCAACAACAACATAGTCGTCGTACCCGGCGCGAACAACCTCTGCACCGTCGAATACATAAAGCAACACACAGCGCTAATCGAAGAATGCGGCATAATCGTAATGCAGTGCGAAATTCCGTTTGAAACGATCGAGTACGTGATGGATATCGCAAAGTCCATGAACAAAACAATTATTCTGAACCCCGCGCCCGCGCCGAAGCATCTGCCGAAGCATCTGCTGGAAAAAATCGTCATTATCACGCCGAACGAAAGCGAGCTGCAATCGATTACGGGCTGCGAAATAGAGACGCTTGAACAAATGGTGCGCGGTTCTGAAAAGCTGCTTGCCGACGGTGTAAAAACCGTAGTGTTCACGTGGGGCGAAAACGGAAGCGTTTGCGTTACAAGAGACGGCTACGAGCATTTCCCGGCGCACAGGGTAAGCGCAGTCGATACGACGGCAGCCGGTGACTCGTTCACGGCGGCTATCGCGGTGGCGCTGTCTGAGGGCAAAGACATGGCAGACGCGATACGGTTTGCGAGCAAGGTAGCCTCGATCGTCGTCACGAGAAAAGGCGCCCAGCCGTCAATCCCGTCAAGAAAGGAAGTTTTATAAATTAAGAAGGGAACATTAATAAACGGACCGATATCGGCGGTCATCGCCGATATGGGGCATACGGATATGCTTGTCATAGCCGACTGCGGCCTGCCGGTTCCGGATACGACAAGAAAGATAGATATCGCGCTGACGAGGGGTGTACCCAGCTTTTTGGATACTCTTGGCACGGTGCTGACGGAGCTGGCAGTCGAGGAAGCGATTGTTGCGGACGAATTCCCCGTGAAGTCGCCGGAGCTGTTCGCGGCGATGAAAGAGCGGCTTGTCGGAATACCGATACGCTTCGTACCGCACTGCGAGCTGAAAGCCATGACCGCATCTTCCAAGGCTTGTATCAGAACCGGCGAGCAAACCCCCTACGCCAACGTTATTTTAAAATCAAACGTAACATTCTAAATCTTAATGATGAGGTGGTCATTTGAAAGCAATTATTGTTATGTTCGATTCGTTGAACCGGCATATGCTGCCGCCTTACGGCGGGAGCTTCATAAAAGCGCCGAACTTCGAAAGACTCGCCGCAAAAAGCGTAGTGTTTGACAACAGCTACGTGGGCAGTATGCCCTGTATGCCCGCCCGCAGAGAGCTTCACACCGGCAGATACAACTTTTTGCACCGTAGCTGGTCTCCGCTCGAACCGTTCGACGACTCTATGCCGGAGCTGCTGAAACAAAACGGCGTTTACACGCACCTCGTAAGCGACCATTATCACTACTGGGAAGACGGCGGCGCTACATATCATACACGTTATAACTCGTGGGAAATAGCCCGCGGTCAAGAAGGCGATCCGTGGAAGGCCGAGGTCAAGAACCCGGAAATCCCGCCGCACTTAGGCGGCCGCGAAAGCTGCCTCTGGAGACAGGACTGGGTCAACCGTAAATACATGGGCGGCGACGCCCACCCGCAGACCGTCACGTTTGATCTTGGGCTTGACTTCATCAAAACAAACATAGCCGAAGACAACTGGATGCTCCAAATCGAGGAGTTCGACCCGCACGAGCCTTTTTTCACAGACAAGAAGTACAAGAACTTGTACCCGCACGATTACACCGGCCCTCATTTCGACTGGCCTAACTACAAACCCGTCACCGAAACCGAGGAGCAAGCCGAACACGTCCGCTGCGAGTACGCCGCACTGGTCAGTATGTGCGACGAGCATCTGGGCAAGATACTTGACATTATGGACGAGAACAACATGTGGGGCGACACGATGCTTATCGTAAACACCGACCACGGCTTCCTGCTAGGCGAACATGACTGGTGGGCAAAATGCGTACAACCGTTCTATAACGAGATAGCACACACTCCCCTATTCGTCTGGGATCCGCGCTTCGGCATAAAAGGCGAGCGCCGCAAAAGCTTAGTCCAGACGATAGACATCGCACCTACGGTGCTTGAGTTTTTCGGCGTCGAAATTCCAAAGGACTTCCAAGGAAAGCCGCTTGCAGATGTTTTGCGCAGCGACACCCCCATACGCGAAGCCGCGCTGTTTGGTATACACGGCGGACACGTAAACTGCACTGACGGCAAATACGTCTACATGCGCGCGCCGGTTTCGGCCGACAATCAGTCGCTGTATAACTACACGCTAATGCCGACACATATGAGGTTTCGCTTCGGTATGCACGAGCTACAGGACATCGAGCTGTCCGCACCGTTTTCCTTCACAAAGGGCGCTAAAACGATGAAGATAAAATCCCACGGAATACCCGAGCTGGTGTTTGATCCTCACAGTTTCGGTACTATGCTCTTCGACGTCGAAAACGACCCGCAACAGAAACACGCAATAACCGACCGCCCGGATATCGAAGCCATGATGATTAACCACATGATTAAGCTCATGCGTGAAAACGACGCGCCCGAAGAGCAATATATCCGGCTTGGCTTAAAGGAGGCAATCTGTTGAGCAGTTCCTCAAAACGATCGGTGTTATCATCGTTGATAAAGTCAATCAAGAATGATTGGAGTCTTTACCTCTTAATAACACCCGTAATTATTTATTTCTTAGTATTTCAATACTGGCCGATGTACGGCGTGCAAATCGCGTTTAAGGATTTTCTGGCTGTAAAAGGAATTTGGAACAGTCCGTGGGTTGGCTTCAAGCATTTTGAGCGCTTCTTCTCGAACTATCAATTCTGGAGACTGTTAAAGAACACACTCGGCATCAGCATTTATCAGCTGGCCGTCGGATTCCCGCTGCCGATTTTGCTGGCGCTTATGATGAACGAGGTCGGCAACAAATATTTCAAGAAAACAGTGCAGATGGCAACATACGCACCGCACTTTCTGTCCACGGTTGTTCTGGCAGGTATGGTTATATCTTTTCTGTCGCCCACCAACGGTATTATAAACAGCTTAATAACGTTCTTTGGCGGCAAGCCCATATATTTCATGGCGGAACCCGGCTGGTTCAAGACTATTTTCGTTTTCTCGGGCGTATGGCAGAACGCCGGTTGGGGCTCGATCATTTACATGGCCGCACTCGCCGGTATCGACCCGTCGCTGTACGAGGCCGCCGAGATCGACGGCGCTAGCAAAATCAAACGTATTCTGTACGTAACGATTCCGGGAATATTGCCTACTGCCATAATTTTGCTGATACTTGATTCCGGCAAGATTATGAACGTCGGCTTTGAAAAGTCTTTCCTCATGCAGAACCCGCTGAACATAAGCTCGTCCGAGGTTATTTCGACTTATGTTTATAAAAGCGGCCTTGTCGGCGCACAATACAGTTTTGCCACGGCAGTCGGGCTGTTTAACTCGGTTGTTAATTTTATTTTGCTGTTGACTGTTAACAAGATTTCGAAGTCTACCAGCGAAACCGGATTATGGTAGGAGGGAAACAGACAATGAACAGCACAATCAAGCAAAGCAAAGGGGACATAATATTCGACGTAGTCAACCACATCTTACTGGTAATCGTGTTTCTGGCTGCGTTCTATCCGCTTTTATTCATAGTCAGCTCGTCCCTGAGCGATCCGATGGAGGTCACAAAGGGAACCGTCTGGCTGTTGCCGAAGGGCTTAAACTTCAACTCCTACAACCGGGTTTTCATGAACAAGGAGCTACTTACCGGCTACAAAAACACGATCGCGTATACGCTCGTAGGCACATGCGTCAATATCGTAATGACCGTCGCAGCCGCGTATCCGCTGTCCCGCAAAAAGTTCTATCCGCGTAACGCGATAATGGCGTTCT
>CAZJLW010000074.1:12952-15979 GCA_964546895.1 uncultured Eubacteriales bacterium
GCGTATCCGCTGTCCCGCAAAAAGTTCTATCCGCGTAACGCGATAATGGCGTTCTTCGTGTTCACGATGTTTTTTCACGGCGGTATTATTCCTACGTATTTGGTAATAAAGAATTTGGGGCTCATTGATAACTTTCTGGTTATGATTTTGCCCGGCTCGGTTCAGGTTACTAACCTGATTATTATGAGAACGTTCTTCCAGAACTCCATTCCGGAGGAGCTGCACGAAGCCGCCTACGTAGACGGCGGTACGAACATGGGCATACTGTTTAGAATCGTACTGCCGCTGTCCGCGCCGATTATAGCCGTTATGCTTCTGTTTTACGGCGTGGCACACTGGAACGCGTTTTTTATGGCGTTGATTTACATTACGTCTCGCGCGAAATACCCGCTGCAATTAATAATCAGGGAGATACTCATAGAAAGCCAGATGGATTCCATGATGTCGAGCGGCAACGACGCTATCGCCGATCAGCGCATTTACGCCGAGGGCGTGAAGTACGCGGTAATAATCGTCGCGAGCCTGCCGGTGTTGGCGGTTTACCCGTTTATACAGAAATACTTTGTTAAAGGTGTAATGATAGGGGCAATAAAGGGCTAAGCGAAATGCTTACCGCCCGTCAGTGTATATATTTTAAGGAGGATTCTATATGAAACGAAATCTATTCAAATGCGCAGCATTAACGTTGTCTCTAGCGATGGCTTTCCCGATGTTCGCAACTGCGTCCGCTCCAAAGCTGTTGCCGGTCTCAAAGCCCGTCACACTAAAAATGATCGTCGGTAAAAACGCGGCGCAAGGCCCGTGGGACAAAATGCTCGTCTGGACAGAGTACGAAAAAATGACCGGCGTACGTATCAACTGGGTTGAAGTGCCTGAGGCAAACTTGGTCGAGCGCAGAAACCTGTCGATTGCCAGCGGTGACTTGCCGGACGCGTTCTTCAAGTGCAACATCCCAGCCAAGGACATCCAGACCTACGGCGAGCAGGGCATTTTCGTAAAACTTAACGACCTGATCGGCAAAGACATGCCGAACTTCCAAAAGACGTTAAAGGATGATCCGGACGTCGAAAAGGGTATCAAAACAGTAGACGGCAGCATTTATGCCTTGCCGTACATCATGAACGTACTGTCTCCGGCAATAACAGGTAAGATGTTTATAAATAAAAAGTGGATCGACAAGCTCGGCGTAAAAATGCCGACGACAACAAACGAATTACTCAGCGTTTTGACGGCCATCAAAAACGGCGACGCCAATGGCAACGGCAAAACCGACGACGAAATTCCTTTGACCGGTCCAACTTATAATATGATCGCTTCAACATTAAGGGGCGCATGGGGTCTTGGTAACAGAGGTGGTTCCGCAGGATTTTTAGATTACGACGAGAAGCTTGAAAAGGTTAGATACTGGCCTTCCGACGCGAAGTACAAGGATTTTCTGACGTATTTCAACAGACTGTACAAAGAAGGCTTGCTTGACCAAGAAATTTTTACAATGAACAACCCGAAGCTGATTTCTAAAGCCGCGCTTAACCAAGTCGGCTCGTTCTCGGCTATTAACCACAACGCGATGGGACAACAGTATCAGGATGATTACGAAGGTCTCGGTGTCGCTTTAAAAGGCCCGGCCGGTGATCAGATTTGGAGCCCGATTAACTCCAAGATTTGGGACAAAGGCGCTTTTGCAATCACAAGCAAAAACAAAAACGTTGATGTAACGATGGCATGGGTAGATTATTTCTACAGTGAAGAAGGCGTTCAGCTCTACTTCATGGGTAAGGAAGGCGTAACATATAAGGTTATTAACGGCAAGTACGACTACGTAGACAGCATTTACAACAACCCGAACGGCTTAACGTACGACCAAGCTTTCGGCCAGTACCTGTGCTGGGGCGGCAACGGCAACCCGAGTATCGCTACCGAGAAATACTTCCTCGGCGCCGCAATGCTTCCGATACCGCTTAAGGCTGCCAACAACCTGAAGCCTTATCTGCCGAAGGAAATATGGCCGCAGTTTTCCTACACTTCGAAGGAAAACGAAAAGCTTGTGCAGTATGAGACAGATTTGAACAGCTACGTAAACGAAATGACGGCTTCCTTCATCACAGGCAAGACGCCGCTGACCGATTGGGATACGTACATCTCCAAACTTAAGGCTATGAAGCTTGAGGAATACTTAAAAATCGTTCAGACCGCTTACGAGAGATATACAAAGAACTAAATTATACCGATTAACATTGGAATTTGTATAATGTGAGGAATTAACCACGGATTTTCACGGATTCTCACGGATTTTTAAATCTGTAATGGTTTTAATCCGTGTCAATTCGTGTTAATCCGTGGTTAATTATTATTTAAGGACAAGGAGTATTCGAACATGAGGATTCCCGAGGATTATTTAGAAAAGGTTTACGCGGGCTGGCTCGGTAAGCTTATCGGCGTCAGATACGGCGCACCTATCGAAGGCTGGACATACGACAGGATTGAAAAAGTATACGGCGAGCTGGACGGTTACATTGTAGACTATAAGGACTTTGCCGCGGATGACGACAGCAACGGCCCGATGTTTTTTTTGCGCGCGCTTGAAGATTATACGCACACTCAAGACATTACCGCCGAGCAGATGGGGCTCGCATGGCTTAACTACGCGCCGTACGAACACGGCTTTTACTGGTGGGGTGGCTACGGCAAATCCACCGAGCATACAGCCTACATAAATTTGCGAAACGGCATACCCGCACCACGCTCCGGCTCGATCGAGCAAAACGGCGCAGCCGTCGCGGAACAGATTGGCGGGCAGATTTTTATCGACACGTGGGGCTTGGTCGTGCCGAACAACCCAAAGCTGGCCGCAGACTACGCCGCGAAAGCCGCGAGCGTATCGCATGACGGTAACGGCATATACGGCGGCATGTTCATAGCAGCCTGTATAAGCGCAGCGTTTTCCGAAAAGGATATAGAGAAGATTATTGAGACCGGGCTTTCGCTCATACCGCAGGATTGCGAGTACACGCGCGTAACACGCGAGGT
>CAZJLW010000075.1:0-12790 GCA_964546895.1 uncultured Eubacteriales bacterium
TGTTTTCAACATTTCTATGAAATTTTCATACCACATTGCATTATTTATTTTTATGGAATATAATTAACCATGTTAATTAAACAAGCGAAGGGAGAGCATGAATGAAACCGATTAATGTAGATTTTAAGAACACCGAACGTTTCGTAAGCCAAGCCTACATCAGGAACAGAATAGACGCAAACAAACCGCTTATACAAAACGTTTTGGCAGGGAAGGAAGGGTCGCCCGACGTGCTGGGCTGGCTTGATTTGGACGAAATCGGGAACGCGGCGCTGCTTAACGAAATAAACGAAAAGGCCAAAGAAATCCGCGAAAACGCAGACATATTCGTATTGATAGGCGTAGGCGGTTCTAACCAAGGCTCGCGCGCAGTCATTAAAGCACTTGGCGACAACAAGCCCGAGATACTATACGCCGGAAATAATCTCTCACCACGTTACCTAAACAACCTGCTGTCCCAGCTCAAAGGCAATTCCGTCTACATCAACGTAATCGCGAAGAATTTCGCGACGCTCGAACCGGGCATTACGTTTCGGATTCTGCGTCATTATTTAGAAGAAACCTACGGCGAAGCCGAAGCCGCAAAGCGCATCATCGCAACCGGCTCGCTTAACGGCAGCAGCCTCGAGCTACTCGCGAAGCAAAAAGGCTACATGACATTACCGTTCCCGCTGGCAGTCGGCGGCAGATTCTCGGTTCTATCGGCGGTCGGGCTGTTCCCGATTGCGGTATCGGGCGTTGATATCTCGGCGCTTCTGCAAGGTGCGAAGGACATGAAGGCGCTGCTCCAAACCGCAGAACCCGCACAGAACCCGGCGGTCATATACGCGGCGGCGCGCAATATCCTGCTCGAAAAAGGCTACTGCGTTGAAATACTTGCCGCGTTCGAACCGGCGCTGGAGTTCTTCGCGAAATGGTGGGTTCAGCTGTTCGGCGAAAGCGAGGGCAAGGACGGCAAGGGCATTTTCCCGACGTCGTGTATGTTCTCGGAGGATTTGCATTCGCTGGGGCAGTACATACAGGAAGGCCGCCGGATGCTGTTCGAAACGTTTGTAAACATAGAAAACATGGGCGACTCGTTGCCGATTCCGACCGAAGCCGGAGACGCCGACGGTTTTGCATATTTAAACGGAAGCGATTTCCGGACGCTTAACTCCGTGGCGTTCGCCGCGACCGTCAAGGCGCACAGCGACGGCGGCGTTCCGTGCGTTGTCGTGAACGTGCCGCAGCTCGACGCATACTATTTCGGTCAGCTGTTCTTTTTCTTTGAATACTCATGCTATATTTCCGGGCGTTTGCTGGGCGTAGACCCGTTCGACCAGCCCGGTGTAGAAGCCTATAAAAATGAAATGTTTAAGGAGCTGAAAAAATGAGAAGCGGAAACTTATTAATCGCACAGGGTGGCGGCCCAACGCCGGTAATCAACGCATCGCTTCAAGGCGTTATCGAGGAAGCCAAGAAGCACTCCGCAATCAAAAATATTTACGGCGCGCGGTTCGGGGTCGAAGGGCTTTTGAAGGAATCGTTTATCGATCTCGGTAAGCAGCCCGCGCACATCGTAAGCGGACTTTCGCACACGCCCGCGTCGGCGCTCGGCTCGTGCCGCAAAAAGCTGACGGACAAGGACATGCCGGTCGTACTCGAAATTCTGAAAAAGTACGACATACGATACTTCTTCTACAACGGCGGCAACGATTCTATGGACACCTGCAACAAAATTTCGATACTGGCGCAGGAATCCGGCTACGAGCTGTCCGTCATCGGCGTCCCGAAAACGATCGACAACGACCTCGCCTTCACGGATCACTGCCCGGGCTTCGGCAGCGCGGCGCGTTACGCGGCCGTCTCGACGCTTGAGCTGTGGAAGGACGTCGAGTCGCTCCCGATTCACGTCTGCGTACTCGAGCTGATGGGCAGAAACGCCGGTTGGCTCACGGCCGCTTCCGTCCTCGCCAAAAAATCCGAGAACGACGGCCCGCACTTGGTTTACTTGCCGGAGAGACCGTTCAACGAGGACGAATTCTTCGAGGATGTCAGCCGCTTACACAAAAAAATCGGAGGCGTACTCGTAGCCGTAAGCGAAGGCTTAGTCGACAAGGACGGCAACCCACTCGCCGACAGCGGCAACGTCGACGGCTTCGGGCATAAAGTCCCGGGCGGAGTCGGCCAATATCTGTCAAACCTGCTTATCACGAAGCTCGGCATAAAATCCCGCAGCGAAAAGCCCGGCCTTATCGGACGCTGCTCGATTCCGCTGCAATCGCCCGTTGACTGTGCGGAGGCATACGGCGTCGGCGCGTTTGCAGTTAAGTCAGCCATCGAAGGACAGACCGGCAAAATGGTTTCCCTCAAGCGGCTCGAGGGCGGTGCGTACGCCTGTGACTACGAGCTTGTACCGCTCGAAAAAGTCGCAAACGTCGAGAAGAAATTCCCGGCCGAGTGGATTAACGAGCGCGGCAACGGCATTATTGGCGGGTTCAAAGACTACGCAATGCCGCTTCTTGGCGCTGAGCTGCCGGATTATGTAAGCTTTGAATGACTAAATTAACCACGGATTTGCACGGATTTTTAAGTGCCAAGGTTTTAATCCGTGTCAATCCGTGTTGATCCGTGGTTAAAATCTCTTTAATGAAAGGAAGTATTCACATGTTAATACCACTTAGACCGTTGCTTGAAGCAACGTACAAACACGGCTTCGCCCAAGGCGCGTTCAACGTAAACGCAATCGCACAGGCGCAGGCTGTTATCGAAGTTCACGAAATGTTCCGCTCCGCCGCTATTTTGCAGGGCGCGGATTTGGCGAACGCCTTCATGGGCGGCAGAGCCGATTTTATGAAGGGAACAGTCGAGGACAAAAAAATCGGCGCGAAGCGCATCGCCGACGCTGTTAAGAAGCTCGGAGCCAACTCCCCTATCCCGATCGTCATGCACCTCGACCACGGCAAGGATTTCGATTCCGTAAAGGCCGCAATCGACGGCGGCTACACATCCGTCATGATCGACGGCAGCCACCTCCCGTTCGACGACAATGTCGAGCTTACGCGCGAGGTCGTCAAATACGCCCACGAGCGTGGCGTTACGGTCGAGGGCGAGCTTGGAGTGCTGGCCGGCGTCGAGGACGACGTATTTTCGGAGCATTCCACGTACACGAACCCGATGCGCGTCTGCGAATTTTTTATGAAAACCGGCGTAGACTGCCTTGCAATCTCTTACGGCACGAAGCACGGCGCCGTAAAAGGCGACAACGTTAAGCTGCGCAAGGAAATCGCAATCGCGTCAATGGAAAACTTGAAGCACGAGGGAATTTTCGGCGTACTTGTATCGCACGGCTCGTCAACTGTCCCGAAATACATCGTCGACGAAATAAACGCGCTCGGCGGCAAAATCTCCGGCGCGAACGGCGTTCCCCTTGACCAAATCAAAGAGGTTATCCCATGCGGCATCGGCAAAATCAACGTCGACACTGACATCCGTCTGGCTGTCACACGGAATATTCGAGAATACTTCGTCAGAAACGCTGCGAAGCAAAAAAGCGCCTCTGTCGGCGCAATCTGGGAAATTATGGAGCAAAAAGCCGACCAGTTCGACCCGCGCGTGTACCTTCCGCCAGTTATGGACAGTCTTATTAAGGAAACAAATATTACTGACTGCGACCTGATTGACATCGTGGACTGCATAAAAAAAGGCGTGCGCGAAGTCGTCGGCACGCTTATAGTCGAGTTCGGCTCGGTCGGACGCGCTTCGCAAATCGAGGTAGTCTCGCTTGACGAAATGGCCGAGCGTTACAAACGCTAGGAAAATTTATTGTAAAATTATTGACAACATTAGTGGAAAGTATTAGAATCTGTCTGAGATTATTTCAGGAAGATGATTCAAAATAATTTGCGCCGCGAAAGGACGTGTTCCAGATGATTATAGGAGCCCAACTTTTTACAATAAGGGACTTCATACAGACCGAGAAGGACTTTTATGAGTCTATGAAAAAGATTTCGCAAATCGGTTTTACATGCGTTCAGCTTTCTTCGCAGGGAGATATTCCCGTTGCTAGCATGAAAAAAGCATGTGACGAGTTTGGTTTGGATATCGTAACAACCCATGTTAAACCGTCGGAAATGATTTTGAGTGACATCAACAGAGTTATTGAGGAACACAAAATCCTCGGCGCTCGTTACGTAGGCTTAGGCTCCATGCCCAAGGAATACAAAGACGGCAAAGAGGGAATCGAAAGATTTATCGCTGACTTCACTACCCCCGCTAAGAAAATAGCCGACGCCGGTATGAAGTTCATGTACCATAATCATAATTTTGAGTTTGAAAAAATAGACGGCAAGCTTATGTTCGATTATTTTATCGAGGGCTTCCCGAAGGAACTGGTTGGCTACACACTTGATACATACTGGGTACAGGCTGGCGGCGCAGACCCGATGCACTGGCTCAGAAAACTCTCCGGCAGAATCGACACAATCCACTTCAAGGACATGTGCATTGTCGACCGCGAAATGAGAATGGCTCCCATTATGGAAGGCAACCTGAACTGGAGCGAGATTTTCAAAGCCGCTAAAGACGGCGGTGCCAAATGGGCGTTCATCGAGCAGGACAGATGCTATGACGTGGATCCGTTTGAGTGCTTAAAGACTAGCTTCGACAACCTTATGAAGGTTCGGGCGCAGTTCGAATAGGAGGGCTTTGTGTGGTACGGTTTGGAATAATCGGTGTTGGCAACATGGGCAGCGGCCATACAAAAAGCTTCGCCGAAGGCAAAGTAAAAGACGCTAAGCTCGTTGCAGTATGCGATTTAAATGATGAAAAGCTTGAAGCTATAGATAAAGTTTTACCGGGCTTGAAGAAATTCAAGAACGCGACAGACATGTTCAAAAGCGGCGAAATAGATGCAGTTATAGTAGCAACACCGCACTATTTTCACCCGACGCTTTCTATGGAAGCGTTCACGTACAAAATCCACGTTATGTGCGAAAAACCCGCCGGTGTTTATACAAAAATAGTACGCGAAATGAACGGCGCTGCCGAAAAAGCAGCAAAGGAAGGCGTAGTATTCGGTATGATGTTCAACCAGCGCACGAACTGCGTTTACCGCAAAATGCGCGAGATGGTTCAAAACGGTGATATCGGCGAAATAACCCGTACTAACTGGATAGTCACTAACTGGTTCAGACCTCAGGCTTATTACGATTCAGGCGACTGGAGAGCCACATGGGCAGGAGAAGGCGGCGGCGTGCTGTTAAATCAGTGTCCGCATAATCTTGATTTATGGCAATGGATTTGCGGAATGCCTAGCAAGGTTACTGCTTTTTGTCATGAGGGCAAGTGGCATGATATCGAGGTTGAAGACGATGTCACGGCTTATGTAGAGTATCCGAACGGTGCTACCGGCGTATTCGTAACTTCAACGGCCGATGCCCCCGGTACTAATAGATTTGAAGTAACAGGCGACAAGGGCAGACTTATTTGCGATAGGGAAAACCTTTATTATGAGAAATTAAGCGAATCTGTACCGGAATTTAATAAAACTAATACTATTGCATTTAATCACCCGAAAGCGGAAAAGATAGAAGTAGAAACAGACGGGTCAAACGAGAAGCACGTAGGCGTGTTGAATGCGTTTGTTGATAAGATTCTCGGCCGCGGTGAGTTAGTTGCAGACGGCACTGAGGGTATTAACGGCGTAATTATTTCGAACGCTATGCATTTGTCTTCTTGGCTTGGTAAGACGATTGAGCTGCCGCTTGATGAGGATTTGTTTTATGCTGAGCTTCAGAAGCGTGTCAGTGGGTCTCGTAAGAAGGCTGAAGTTAAGGTTGCGGCGGTTGATTTGGCCGGGACTTATTGAGTTGGTGTTTTTTTTAAGTTAATGATTGCTTTCCCTCAACAGGTTTGTGTTAGAACCTGTTGAGGGTGGCATTTGATATATTTATATGCTACTGTAGCTCAGTCGATAGAGCAGCTGATTCGTAATCAGCAGGTCGGGAGTTTGAGTCTCCCCAGTAGCTCCAAAATATACAAACCTACTTTTAACTTGTTTGAAAGTGGGTTTGTTTCTTTTTGTCTTGAAAAATGCTGGGATTTGGCCGGGTTAATACCGTGGATTGTAAAGCAGCAAAAGCAGGAATTGGCACATTGCACCAATTCCTGCTTTTGCATCTAACACTGGCAATCGCAAAGCTCGAGCAGTGCCTCAATCACCGGATTAACGTCCAAATTATCTAACCCTTGGGAGCATGCATATAAGCAGAAAAAATAGCAGATTAGTTTTGAAATATTCGGTGTTCCGAGGCCGGTTACAAAATCCCATCCGGGTTCGCAGGAAAAGAGCCCTGCGGTTCCGTAAATGATATCATGAAAGTCCTCTGTATAACTTGGTAATCCAATGACTTCGTAGAGAAGCGATAAAAACTCTTGAGTGCTGTTCAAAAAAGGATAGACATACCTAAGGCAGCCTATCACACCTGACCAGCAAGGTGTGGCCGCGCTGGTACCGCCGATAACCACCCAACCGGAGATGCCGTTGTAGGGTGTGCTGTCATAGATAGAAAATCCCGAAGCAGGATCTGCACTAAACGCCACATCCGGCGTGCCGCGGTATTGACCGCATTTTGCGGCAACGGCCGGTTGCGCAGCTTGATTGTCGGGAATCGGCACGAATATACTCGGTCCCCCTCCGCCGTTTGACCAGCCGGTTTCGTTGATAAGTCTCCCGCATGGATCTCGGTTTAAGCTTGTTCCGCCTACCGATACAACGTACTGGGATACCGATGGATACAGGGTTTGGCCGCCGACATCTCCCGCCCCTGCCACATAGATGACCCCGGGTTGTTTTAAATGCACATCAAATGCTGTTTCGCCGGACCATTCAGCTCCGCCCCAACTCATAGCCACCACTTTGAGGTTCGGAATGGTATTTGCGACATCAACCGCCTGGAAAAGATCGACAAAGGAGTTGCTGGCAGCCTGTACGAGATAAATCTTTGCAGCCGGTGCCATCGCATGTGCCCACTGCACATCGAGAGCGGATTCCATTGCCCAGCCGGGATCCACGGCAGGTTGAACCCCCCTTGCATTGATAACTGTAAAAACTGTATTTGTTGCGGCTCTTGGTTCTGTGCTTGGTTCCACCGGCAAGCCGAATTGATGGCTGAAGATATTGAAATCGGGAAGCGCCGTTGGATAATGAAAAGCGCTGACAATTGCGATAGCTCCCGATCCGGTAATGAGTGGATTAAAGTTGTAGTAGTTGTAAATAGAGCTTGGATTTTCACCCGGGGGCTCACCCATACCCACTTGAGATTCATTGATAACAAAGAGATGCCGCGCTTTTCGCTCGCTGTCTTCTTCTGTTGTGACTGTAATACTGTCAATCATAGTGCTTCCTCCTAAGCAAAGAAGATCTTGCTATCGCCTGCCGCAAGCTCCGGAAGGGTTTCGATATCACCCAGGACATTGTCCGTTATTACGATATTGGTGAGTTGGACATTGCCCGTGTTTTTGACCTCATACTTAAACTTTGGTGTTACACCATTCGGGAGCCGTGGGCCGGGCGGCGTGTTGGCATGGAGCCAGCTTGCTCCGTTATCTACCGACACATACTTTACAATACTGATACCGGGGTTTGCGCCAAAATAGTGTGCCATATCGCTGTCTGTGATGGTTTGAGTGTCAAAGGTTGAGGTGACGGTTGCGATGTTGATATGCGCGCCTGCCTGCCACGGTGCGATGCGGATAAACGCCACCTTCTTGCCTGCCGCAAGGGTGGGAACAAGACCAATCACGCCATATACGCTGTCTTTTACCTCGACATCGGTAAGCGGCACATTGCCGACATTGGTGACCACAAACAAAAACTGCGGCGATACATCGGAATAAATACTTGGTCCGGGTGGAAACTCGGCATCCTCCCAAGTGACACCACCGTCCGCCGAGACATACTTTTGAAGGGTAATGGAAGGCGCAGCCTCCACGCCCGTGTAATATGCGCGGCTGTCGTCGCTGACCCCGAAGGCGCTCGTTACGGTGGCTTTGTTTGTGTGTATTCCAAATTCCCAAGGTACCGTGTGGTAGAACGCTGTGCTCTCGCCGGGGGCAAGAAAGGGAAAAGCGCCAATCGGCCCGTATACATCATCGGTCACCCCAATGTTTGACAGCGGCTCTGTTCCGGTGTTTGTCACCACAAACTTAAAACTGGGTGAAACATTGGAATAAATCGTTGGGCCGGGGATAAAATTTGCGTCTGTCCATGTTGCTCCGCCGTCCGGCGAAACATACTTGACAATTTGAATTGCCGGTCCGTCGATTTGCACGCCGTTGTAATGCGCAAAGGCGGTGCCTGTAACAGTCACCGCGCCAAAGTTGCCGGTGGCAACCGCTTCATTTTCATGCAGCCCTACGCCCCACGGTTTTGTGATCACCGTTTCAAAGAATTCGCCCGGCGCTAAATCGCCGCCCACCGAGAGGGGTCCGTACACACTGTCCGAGAGCGACACAAGAGTCAGCGGCACGTTACCGGTGTTGAAGACCACAAACTTAAACTTAGGCTCTACATTCGATGAAATGTTTATGCCCGGTGCTACGGGCGTATTGTACCACGATAGACCGCCATCGGCAGAGACATACTTCCGGACGCTGATTTCGGGGCAATAAAGGGGAGCCGGGCTTGGCGTTAAATCTACGCTTATGCCCTCGCATTGTTTGGGGTCGATTCCGGCGGCCGGAATAATATCGCATATATTGGGAAAAGACATAACCTGTCTCCTTTCGTCCATATAAAAAAGCGGCTAGCATTTATTGCCGCCGCTACTTTAGGTTACTAATCATGAATCGGGTCATAGACTGCGATAATATCCGCCATGTATGACAGCATGATTTGATTTTTTATTGTGTTGCGCAATATAGCTGTGAGCATATACAGCATGTAAGATGATTTTGAATTTCGACAATTCTCTGTAAGACACGACGAAACACACCTACACAAAGCTTGTCATACTATAAGATATGATATATGTATTGTAAGTGTGAATCGCAGATGTTGATGCAATGGAATCGGAAAACTGTAGCGTAGGGCATTACAACTTCCCTTCTACAACCCCCGTACAATCAACCCCAACATACCCGGCAATCATCCTAATCTCCTCAACCGTCTGCCGATTAACCGGAATCCCTTCCCGCTTCTTCACCACGCTACTCTCAAACTCCTTCTCCCCATGCACATAAATCCTATCCTGCCCCACCGCCTTAGGCGCGTTTCTCAGCTCATCCAAATACGCCGAAAAGCTCCGCTTCACAGCCGCCTTATCACCAAATATCCCATAATCAATAGCCCAAAAACTATGCGATATCGTATTAATATCCTCAGTAACGCAGTGGTTAGCAGTGAGCCCGCCCGCGATAATTGATGTGAACAACTCACAAACAAGCCCGAACCCATAACCCTTATACCCGCTAGTCAACTCGCCGGTACCGCCCAGCGGTGCAATTCCACCGCCCAACCGGTTAATAATATTATGTAGCACCTCGCCGGAATCATTGCAGTCATTCCCATTTTTATCAATCGCCCATCCGGTAGGCAGCGCATCGCCGCGCTTGTTATAAACCTCCAGCTTCCCGCGCGGAACAACAGTCGTCGCCGCGTCGAACAAATAAGGTGTCGGCTCAGCCGGCATTCCGACGGAAATGGGGTTCGTGCCGAGCATAGCTTTACTGCCGAACGTCGGCACCATTATCGCCTCGGTATTAGTCATGCAAAGCCCAATCAGATCCTGTTCAACTGCCATAAGCGAATAATATCCCGCAATTCCATAATGATTCGAACCACGTACCGCCACTATACCAATCCCCGACGCCTTCGCTTTAGCGATAGCCATTTCCATAGCCCTGCGGCTAACCAGCTGCCCCATCGATTTATGTCCGTCGATAACAGCCGAAACAGGCGTCTCAAATACAACCTCCGGCTTAGCTTTCAAATCCACTTCGCCGTCCAGTATCGCATGGTGGTAGCGTATAAGCCGCTGAATGCCGTGGCTTTCAATCCCGTACAAATCCGCCCGCAGCAGTACATCCGTAATACAAGCAGCTTCCTCCGGCGTGAACCCATATTTATTAAAAATCAACTCACACAACGCCAACGTCTTTTCATAATCCAAATTTTTATATCCCGACTGTGCCACTAACACGCGCCTCCTTTTAAATTCGATACGATGAAGCAATTGTATCCAATACTTGCATATTTATCAACAAATATGTAATGTATGCAATCCGCTTCTGTAGAAACTACGCAAGTTCAGCAACAATTCAGCCTATTAACGAACAGTAACGTTTTTTAACGCTAATTCACGTTTAACCGTTGACAATCATTAACATCCATTATATACTATTAACAAAGCTGAACGAAGGTCGACATTCCTTTAGCTTAAAAAACCATCAGGGGTGAATAAAATGTTTATCGAAGAAAGGCATCAAGCTATTCTTGACGTAATTAAAGAGAACGGCCGGATATCAATCGGCGAAATACAGGAGCGTTACGAGGTTTCGGTTGATTCGGCACGGAGGGACTTGCGGCTGTTGGAGGAACGCGGGCTGTTGAAGCGCACACACGGCGGAGCCATACCGATTTTATCGGTTGACAGCCGTCCGCCGCGGCACCGGGATTACGAGAATATGAAAATCGACCCGCATTACGCGGCCATCGCAAAAAAAGCCGCCGGTTTGATAAAACCCGGCGACGTAGTGTTCCTGACAAACGGTTCGTTCGGCTTCATAATACCGACATACCTGCCGCGCGACATCAGCTACACGCTGGTAGTGAATTCGCCGACGGTTGCCGATCATTTCAAGTATTGGGACAACGTAACCGTCTACATCACAGGCGGCAAAATGCGTATGCACGGCGCGACGTCGCTTGTGGACAGCTTTGCGGTTGCGTTTGTGAAAAATATGCATTTCGACTTGTGTTTACTGACGGGAGCGGGGCTGACGGCGGGCTTTGGATTGTCGAACGGCACAGACGAAACGGCAGCATTCCAGCGCGCCGTATTAGAAAATTCGCGCCAGCGCGTGCTGCTTATGCCGTGCCAAAAAATCGGCGTCGACGCCTTCATAAAAGTGGCTGACGTTGACAAATTTGATG
The DNA here is from genome assembly GCA_964546895.1 of uncultured Eubacteriales bacterium. Lineage (GTDB taxonomy): Bacteria > Bacillota > Clostridia > Lachnospirales > CAZJLW01 > CAZJLW01. The sequence continues at coordinate 11,135 of CAZJLW010000075.1, forward strand.
TGCTTATTACTGACTGGGATTGTGTCGAAGATGAGCTGGTCAAGATTGAAGAGTCCGGAGTGAAAATTCTAATCGCAGAAGAAAAATAGACCGCTACGCTATATAACGCCGCGAAACAGACGAACGCAAAAAGAGGAAGTGTGCCATCAGACACACCTCCCCTTTTTGCGCGTATACTAACCGGTTAGTCAAGAACTACCGGCCTTGTTTCTACTACATAGTAATCCGCCGAATCCTTGCTGACAAGATTGCCCTTGTCCTTCAAGAATGCGTTACCGGCAATGATTCTGTCCATCGCGTTGACTACGTCGTTTTTCACGTTCGTGTTAGTCGCGTTGTTAATACGCACCGACATAACACTGCCAGAATCTGTTCTGAATCTTAATACGTAGCGATAACTGGTCGTCATTTTTCAACCCCCTTCCTTTTGATTTAGTGTCAGGAACATCACATGATCGATAAATCTACCGGCGTAACAGTCGTAGTCGTTATATCCGCGCCCAAAACCGATACCAAATCCCCGTTCGGATGCCCGATCGTGCCGGAATCAATTATCGCCTGCATTACGTCCTTGACCTGGGCTTCCTTGTCGGTATCGCCCTTGGTTATTGTTATACCTACCTCGTTTCCCGAGTCTGTAAGAAAATTCAGTTTGTATGTAGCCTCCATCTTCACACCTCCTTATGTTTTATTTTTTACCGCCGGGTTACACGAGCTCGTACTCTACGACCGAATGCAACTCCTCCTGAATAGTCTGCTGGAGCGCGTTTAAGCCACACGCCGTGTCATAAAGCTGGTCGTATGTCGCATTCAAGTCTATCCCCGAATACGTCGCTGTTCCCATGTCATCGCTGAGCTTTATTATGAGCTTGCGTTTTAACGGATTTGCCGTAGCCATTTGTTCACCTCCTTTAGTCTGCTGTCAACTGTCCGGCTGCTTTTACAGCGCCGAAAAATAAAACTTCGTACTCACCGTCTTGTAGTTCTTTCTGCCCAGCGTCGGAAGCTGTAGCATTGCCAAAGCGTCGGCTAACTGGTCATACTGCGTGTCTGACGCGTTAAGCTTTACATCGCTGTAGCTGATTGACGCGGTCTTGCCCCTTGATTCAACCTTGACGCCGTCTACGATTGTTTTAATAGCCATGATCACACCTCCCTCTTTGTTGGTTTTTCACTGCTTGACGCCCCGGGTTTTCCCGATTGCGTGAGTCTATTTTACTTTCGGGCTATGATTCTTTCTAACTAAAATTTTCACGAAAAATGTTCAGAAGCAAAATAAAAACCCGAAGGGCTGTGCCAAGCTTTTAAGCCATGACACAGCCCTTCGGGTTTTGTTACTCACTTTTACTCACCGTGCGATACGTTCATATCTATTACTACCTGTCCTTCAAAAAATATTGCGGTTTTTGCGCCGACTATCTCCCTGAAAAATTTCAGCGGCACATACGTCAACCCATTGTGTATGACCGGCGCTGCACCAAGCTGCATCGGTGCCATTCTGTATGCGAAGTAGCTGTCTTGCCCGATTGTTAGCGTCGTAAGATTGCCGAGCCGCACTGTTTTATTCTCGCCGTCCCAAACGGCTTCGTAGCCTAATTTTTCCGCGATGGCTCGCAGCGGAACCATCACGACATCCTGCCCGTTAAAAAACGGCGC
>CAZJLW010000075.1:12890-15580 GCA_964546895.1 uncultured Eubacteriales bacterium
GCTTCGCTGTCGCTCAGGACGATAATCCGTTCCGGATTCGTTTGCGCCGGTATGCTCATCGTCATAATCGAATATAGCACGACAAGGCGCTTGTCCTTTATATCGCCGGCGTATTTTTGTCCGCTTTCCGATAGGATAACAGCATCGGGCGATACGTTCAGCTTCAACTGCTTATCGGAGCTGAGCAGCTCCTTGTCGAACTTGTCGACTTTTACTGAGTCGGCTGCGTTCTTCGCTACGATTATATCAGCGTCGTATGTCGGCGGGTATATCATAATCATCGGCTTGTCGGTGGAGATGTCGTAGTATCCCGTTACCTCGTCGCCTGTCTTGATGTTGGCGGCTGTTGTTACGCCGTCCTTCGTTACGTAGCATGTCGAAGGCTTAACGCGTAAAATGGCACTGTCTCCGCCGCTGTTGTCGGATAACACAAGGCTTATGTTTGTGCTGCCGCTGTTTTTGTTGATGTCCTTTACTTTTCCCGTGGAGCTTCCGTACATGGAAGCCGTTGCGTTTTGCGCAGGCTGGCTAGCCGCCGGTGACGATGCAGCCGAACTACTCGCCGCCGGTGTCGGCTTCGCCGCGTCCGACGATACTGCTGCCGCCGAAACGCCCACTGCAGAAACGGACAACGCCGCGGCTACAGCCGCGCAGCTTGTGATTATTTTGTGTCTCTTCATTATAAATACCTCTCCTATAAGGGTTCAATTTTCGTACAGCTTTATTTTGTCTCCCATCGCGGTTAATATACGCCCAATCGGCAAAACGCATTTTGCGCTTAGCATGAACAGCTACAAACTGCTGCATGGGCTATAGTTTATACATTGAATAAATATTTATTTTTTTCGTTACGTATTGTATACTGGTATGGCAAATTAAGTCAATCAAAAATAATGGAGGCTGCGTTTTATGAAAATCCTTTTTATAGGCGGAACCGGTACAATAAGCACGGCAATAACAAAAAAGCTCGCGGAGCAAGGTCACGAGCTGTATCTCATAAACAGGGGTGTGCGGAATGTGGCGCTGCCTGACGGCGTAAGGCGCATGACCGCCGATATTAACGACGAAGCGACGGTCGCAGGGCTTATCGCGGGTATGAAGTTCGATGTAGTGGCGGATTTTATCGCATTTGCGCCGGAGCAGGTCGAGCGCGACTACCGGCTATTCGCGGGCAAAACGCAGCAGTTCGTCTTCATCAGCAGCGCGTCGGCTTATCAGAAACCGCTGTCCAACTACCTGATTACAGAAGGCACACTGCTCTCGAACCCGTACTGGGAATACTCCAGAAAAAAAATAGCCTGCGAAGAGTTCCTGACAAAAATGTACCGCGAAAACGGCTTCCCGATTACAATCGTACGGCCGAGCCATACATACAGCGAGCGTTCGGTACCGCTGTGTCTGCACGGTACTAAGGGTAATTGGCAGACACTTAAACGAATGCTTGAGGGCAAACCCGTAATAATAACCGGCGACGGCTCGTCGCTCTGGACTTTAACGCATAGCTCGGATTTTGCGGAGGGCTTCGTAGGTTTGCTTGGCAACGCGCGTGCGATTGGCGAGGCCGTTCATATTACAAGCGACGAGGCGCTTACGTGGAACCAGATATACACATGCATTGCGGGTGCGCTCGGCACCACGTTTAAGCCGTGCTATGTTCCGGCGGCGCTGTTGGCGCGCTCCCCGAAGTATAATTTGGGCGGATACCTTTTCGGTGACAAGGCGAACACCGTCGTGTTCGATAATACGAAGCTAAAGCGGCTCGTGCCGTATTTCGCGGCGAAAACACCGTTCGGTGTAGGAGTGCGGAGTACGCTTGATTATATACTGTCACATGAGGATTGCCGTCCCGAGGATCCGGAGTTTGATGAGTGGTGTGATAGAGTCGTGGCTGTTATGAGCCGGGCCGGGGATGAAATCGCGGGGATTTAGACTGGAGATGTTGGATTCGTGGAGTATTTTGATGTTTTAGATGAAAACGGTAATAAGACCGGCGAGATTGTCGAAAGGAACGAGGCTCATAGACTTGGGATTTGCCACAGGCTTGTACAGGTTTGGGTAATGAACTCGAAAAGCGAACTGCTCATGCAAAAAAGAAGCAGGAACAAGGATTTCGGCGCTAATATGTGGTATGTTTCTCTTGGCGGTCATATCGAAAGCAATGAAAGTAACGAGCAAACGATAGAACGAGAATTTTTTGAAGAACTCGGATTAGATGTAGATATGGAGAAGGTTCAGTATTTATATACCTTTAAGGAAGTCACTGCCTATAAAAACCCTGCTGCGATCGACAACGAGTTTTATGATGTCTACTTGTTACGAATGGATTTAAACCCCGATGATTTGGTGCTGCAAGAAGATGAAGTGGAGGAAGTCAAATTTATTTCTTATAATGATTTTAAGCTTGCTGTGCAAAACAGGGACGATTCCTTTTGGATTCATGAAGAAGGATTTTCACTGCTGTTTAAATGCTTGGACGAATATATACGTGCTTCTGCTTAACTAACACAATTATTATCTAAGATATCCGTGCCTTTATGGTATGGATATTTTTTTATTGCGGAAAAACAAATCAGTCGCTATAATATATCTATACGATATATAGAATGGAGAGTTTGAATGCTTGACTACATTATAATAGGAATGGTTCTGAACGAACCGCTTACGGGATATGACATCAAAAAACATATCGA
>CAZJLW010000076.1:0-15552 GCA_964546895.1 uncultured Eubacteriales bacterium
GGTAAACCTGTGTTTTTGGTTTACCGCACTCCCCTGTGTTATTATTTTGATATAACCTCATACCCGTTCCACCCAACAACCAACGCCTGCTCATCACTTAGCGGAACATGCGGCAGCGGCAAATCTATCCGGGCTTCACTATCAACCGGCTGATGCACAGAAATATAAGCATTCACCAAACAAAGCCCCGCCGTATCCGCATCAAACGGCTCCCCGATATTAGGCGTAGCAATCAAACTCCCTGCGCTAACCCCGACATACACCTTACCGGCATAAACCATCTTCTTAACCGTCTCGTCAAACCTGTATTCCTTCAGCCGTCGCAGCAAATGCGCCGTACTACCGCCAGTAAAATAAACCACATCATACCGCATAGCCTCGTCCTCACTCATACTCTCATCAAGCCCGTAAGAACGCACATTCTCAGCCCGAAATCCAAGATTCATCAACTCACCGTAGCAGTAATCGACCATCTTCCTAGCCTCGTCATCAACAGCCGCCGCTGTAATAAACAGCACTGTAGCCTCACCTGTGGGTTTACGAAGCATTTCAAGAAAACGCCGTACGATATTATCCCTCTGCTTACCATCTGCATCCTCAAACCCCGCTGAAGTAAGCAGCACATTCTCCCAAACCTGCTTCCTACTTTCTGCCGCCCATGCTCGGCAGAGTGACACGCGCGCACCTTGCGGCTTGTCCCCGTGTTCTGGGTCGAGGTATGAGTAATCATACAGCTTTTCACATGGAATGACATCGCACTCTCCGCAGTGGGTAAGCCCCTTCTTCTGACAGCAATCTGCAATCGGGCATTCCCCATAAAACGGATTTCCCATCGTCTCAATACAACCACGGCAACCGTGAGACTCTTTAAAGCCGCAACCGCTACAACACAGTCCGCAACGTGATTCGACCATAGCAAGCCCTCCTATTCTTTTGTGACGGGTACGAGCGCGGCAATCGCATCTGTTTCTCCGCCATCGCCTGTCACCGGGTTCTTCGGCGGGTGTATATAATACATAAAGCCATTTTCACCGCATAATTTTAATACATCCGTATGTTGGCCTGCTATTGCGGCGTTTACGACTTGCCCGATGATCGTAACCGAGATACCCTTACCAGATAAATCCATATCGCTTTGCAGCACGCACTCGAAGCTCAAAAAAGCTTCCGCGATACGCGGCGGCTTCACGACCGATGACGGCTCCGCCGTCAACCCGGCGACTTCCAACTCGTCAATATCGTCCGCGTTTTCATCAATTGTTTTTCGACAGGCTTCATAATACTCAGAGCTGAGGAAGTTCACGCAAAACTCCTTATCGCGCAAAATATTTTTATATGTATGCGTATGCTGCATTAATCCGGTCATAACAGCGTAAAACCCTCCGGCGTCGCCCGAAAATGCACTCCAGCTATGAAAACATGCATTAACCTTACCGTTTTCTTTCAGTGTCGTTATAAGGAATAACGGTTGCGGTACGTTTGAGATAAATTCGTAATGTGAAAATAAATTATACATGCCCGGCCAGTATTCCTTGTAGTGCGACGGTCGTTCCTTTCCGACTTCTGTCTTCATGCTTCAATCGCCCCTTCTAGTTCCTTCCAGTCTATCATGAGATTATACCGCTCCGTCTTAAACCGCAGCACGCAGTAATTCGGATCGTCCGCCCCGCTGAAATGATTGACAAGCCCGCCGTACCACATTTCCTTTTTCGTAGAAGCGTCCGTCACTATCTCAATCGTACCGACCAATGTGATATTAAACCCGCCGTTTGTGTTGAAGCAAACACTGGCGCGGTTGCATTTCTCGATACGCTTGGCTTTGTTGCTGTTAAGCCCCGTACCAAATGTTATCCACTCTATCCCGTCGGATTTCGCCGCCGTAATCGTAGACGCCGTCGGATAGCCGTTCGCGTCGATTAGCGCCAGAACACAATAGCTGTTTTCACCCGTGTTTTGTGCGATTATGTTACCTGCTTTTTCAATGATTTCTCTGCTCATTATAAATCCTCCAAATATTTTGATTTTTGTAGAATTATCATATCACACGCAACAAGACGACAGTGTGTCGTGTTCACTCGTACTGCATAAAAATTTTTCGGGCGGTTTCATATATTTCATTTGCGATATCCGACGGCGATAGCACCTTTACGTTACCACCGAACCCTAGCAACCAGCTAATCATATAGCTACGGTTAGTGTATCCGGTTTCCAGCAGCAGTCCGCCTTCTGTTTCGGTGTAACAATGCAGCCCGTATGTTTCAATGAGCTGATATTTTACTGAGGGGTCGAATAACGCGACAAGGCTTTTGTCATCGGGTAGGTGAGAGTTAAAGTCGCGCCTATCCGGCGGGATTTCGCGCGGCTCGTATGCTTCGTCGCACTGCTTCAAGTCCCAAAGCCGCGTCAGCTTGAACAGACGAAAATCCTGCCGCTCCAAACAAAACCCAAACACATACCACGCCGTCCACTGAAACATAACAAAGTACGGCTCAATACGGCGGTGTGTGTCACCTTTTTCGTAGTAGTAGTCAAACTCAACAAGCCGCTGCTCACGTACAGCACGTTTGATAAGCTCAATTTTTTCGGTGAGGTGCATTTTGTAGTGGGAAGCCAAATCAATAATGATAGGCTCGCGTAGCGACATAACCGCGTCGCCGGTAACGCGCAGCTTCTCGAGCGTCCGCTCAATCTGCGATTTTTCAGATACACTTCCGATACCTTTAAGCGCGGCGATAATGCCCGACAGCTCGTCGGCAGTCAGCACGCTTTTGTCCAGCCGGAACCCTTCGGCTATCGCTATACCGCCACCGCCGCCCTGATACGTCACTACGGGGATTCCTGCTTGGCACAGCGCGTCGATATCGCGCCCGATAGTACGGCGGGTGACTTCGAACCTCTCGGCCAGATACGGCGCGGTTACGCGCTCGTTTTGCAACAGTACGGTTAATATGCCAAGCAGCCGGTCAAGCTTCATTATAAAACCTCCAATCTGTTCAACTCTTCAACTGAAAGCGCCAGCAAAAAGGAGCGCAGAAAACCCATATCATGAGTTTACCGCACTCCTCCTTTTGTTCATTACCAGCTAATTATTTTCCTTCTGCTTATCTTCATTACGTATCTCGGCACGCTTTATCTTGCCGCTTATAGTTTTCGGCAGCTCCGCAACAAACTCGATAATACGCGGATATTTATAAGGCGCAGAAACCTTCTTAACATGCTCCTGCAATTCCTTTTTCAGCGCATCAGACGGCTCGTAACCGGATTTCAACACAATCGTAGCCTTAACGACTTGCCCGCGTACGGGGTCGGGTGCGGCGGTTACGGCGCATTCTAGTACGGACGGATGCTCAATGAGCGCCGACTCAACTTCAAACGGCCCGATACGATACCCGGAGCATTTGATAACGTCGTCGTTACGCCCGATGAACCAGAAGTACCCGTCAGAATCGCGCCACGCCACATCGCCTGTGTTGTAGCGCCCGTCGGAGAAAGCTGCCCTCGTCAACGCATCGTCCATGTAGTAGCCCGTGAACAGTCCGCAAGGCATATGCTTGTCCGAGGCTTCGATAACAATCTCGCCCTCTTCGCCGTCGTCGCAGATGTTACCTTCGGCGTTTATAAGCTTGATATTATACAACGGCGAAGGCTTGCCCATCGAGCCGGGGCGCGGCTCGAAGTAGGGGAAGTTTGCTATAAGCACGCTGGATTCGCTCTGCCCGAAGCCCTCGTAAAGCCGAAGCCCGGTCAAACGACGCCACTGGTTGTAAATTTCAGAATTAAGCGGTTCGCCCGCGATACAGCAATGTTCAATATTTGACAGGTCGTACTGCGACAAATCCTCCTGCAACATAAACCGAATCATAGTCGGCGGCGCACAGAACGTAGTTACCTTATACTGTTGCAGCTTTTCAAGCAGGTTCTTCGGAACAAACTTGTCCATATCGTACGCGAATATCGCTGCGCCGCAAATCCACTGCCCGTAAATCTTACCCCAGCCGAACTTCGCCCAGCCGGAATCCGAAACCGACATGTGCAGTTTGTTTTCCTGAACACACTGCCAATACTTAGCCGTTACGATATGCCCGAGTGGATGCGTGAAGTTGTGCCGAACCATTTTCGGCATACCCGTCGTGCCGGATGTGAAGTAAACTAGCATGATATCGCTGTTTTGTGTGGCTTCGGCGCCCGACGGGCGCTCAAACACGGGCGATTGCGATGCGATACCTTCATTGAACGACAGCCATCCGTCCCGCTCACCCGCAACGATAATCTTATGGTTCAGGGTAGGGCAGTCGGCGGCAGCCGCCTCGGTCTGGCTTATAACGAACGGGTCGTTAACGCAAACCATCGCTTTAACCTTTGCGCTGTTTACGCGATATGTAATATCCTTAGTCGTGAGCTGCAACGAGCCGGGTATACACACTGCGCCGATTTTGCACAGTGCCATAGCCGATATCCAATACTCATACCGGCGTCGCAGAATATTCAACACGACGTCGCCTTTTTTTATGCCGAGGCTTTTATAGAAATTCGCGGCTTTGTTCGACAGCTCGGATATGTCCTTAAACGTGAACGTCCGCTCGCCGCCGTGGTCATCGCACCAGACGAGAGCGACTTTTTTGTCGTCCTGCGCCGCCCACGCGTCCACGATGTCGTAGGCGAAGTTAAACCGCTCGGGTATGTTAACGCTGTAATTGTTAAGAAAGTCGTCGTACGAAGCGAACTCCGTACGGCTTAAAAACCTATCCAATAACATAAAGAATACCTCACTCCGTTATGACCGTCAGGAACCTGGCCTTTTTGTTGTTCATGGCCTTTTGGCCGTGAGGGTGCGCCGGGTTGAAATAAATTGAGTCACCCTCGTTAAGCAGCAGCCGCTTGTCGTCGAATAGGACAAGCACACTGCCCTCCAGCACATAGTTAAGCTCCTGACCGCCGTGGGAGACAAGCTCCGGGTCGTCGTCCTTCGGTTCGACGGTGACTATCATCGGCTCCATAACTTTATTAATAAACTTGTAAGCAAGCCCCTCAAAATTATAACCCGGGAAGCGGTCGATATTGACGCCTTTTCCGGCGGGGACGACGCAGTATGTGTCAAGGCGCGGCGTACGCCCGGTTATTATCTCGGACATATCCACCTTGAACAGATGCGCCATATGGTACAACGCGCTTATTGGGATATTTTCGCCGGTCGCCTCGTACTGCTCGTACACGTGCGGCTCCACGCCGATCTCACGTGCCATGTCCTCGCGCGACAGTCCGATTATCTCCCGCATTTCTATTATGCGCGCCGAAATCTGAGCCATTTCATTGTTCATTTTTGCTGTCACTCTCCCTAATCTCTACGCGGCGTATTTTTCCGCTTATCGTTTTGGGCAGTTCCTTTACAAACTCTATAACGCGCGGATATTTATAAGGCGCAGTCACTTTTTTGACATGCTCTTGCAATTCCTTTTTCAGCTGTTCGGACGGCTCGTAGCCCGGCGCAAGTACAATCGTCGCCTTGACGTTAAAGCCGCGGTCGGGGTCGGGTACGCCGGTGATGGCGGTTTCCATTACGGCCGGATGCTCCATGAGCGCACTCTCAACCTCGAAAGGCCCTATGCGGTAGCCGGAGCTTTTGATTATATCGTCGCTGCGGCTCTTGAACCAGATGTATCCGTCCTCGTCGCGCCATGCGCGGTCACCCGTGTGGTATATGCCGTTGTAGAGTACCTTTTTCGTAAGCGCCTCGTCGCGGTAATATCCCATGAACAGTCCGACAGGGCGGTTGTTGATGTCCGGCACAGGAATGCACAGCTCGCCCTCGACACCGGCTTCGGTTTCATTTCCGTTCTCGTCCATGACGGTGCAGTTGCTTCCGGGCATCGGTAAGCCCATCGAGCCGGGCTTCGGCTCCATCCACTTCGTCATGGCGACGAGTATCGTACACTCCGTCTGGCCGTAGCCTTCGCGCAGCTTGATACCCGTCATCTCCAGCCATTTGTAATAAACCTCCGGGTTAAGCGGTTCTCCGGCGATCAGACATTTCTTTAAAGAGCTTAAATCGTAACCCGTGAAATCCTCTTTTATAAGGAAGCGGTAAATCGTAGGCGGTGCGCAGAACGACGTTATACGGTACTTCTCCATGAGCTTAAGCAAATCTACCGCCTTAAAAGCCCCGTCGTAATCGTAAACAAACACAGCGGCTTCGCAAATCCACTGGCCATAAATTTTTCCCCACGACGTTTTCGCCCAGCCCGTATCAGAAACGGTGTAGTGCAAGTCTGTTTCGTCCAAATCATGCCAGAACTTCGCCGTCGTAAGATGACACAGTGGGTACAGGAAATCATGGGCGACCATTTTTGGCATACCGGTTGTGCCGGATGTGAAATACGCGATCATGATATCGTCTTTCTTAGTGGCGGCGTCGCCCGTCGGCCGCGCGAAGTCCTCGGACGCGGCTTCGACCAGCGCGCCGAAGTCAAAATAGCCGTCGCGCGTTCCGTGATTGAGCGCTTTTATTTGCAGAATGTTGCCCGTTTTTTTCTGAGCTTCGTCTATGAAATCGAGCAGCTGGTCGCCCTCGACTGAAATAATCATTTTTATGTCGGCGGCTTTGATGCGGTACTCGAAATCCTTCACGGTCAGCATATGCGTAGCAGGGATTAGTATCGCACCGATTTTGTGCAGCGCTACCGTAAGATACCAGTATTCGTACCGGCTCTTCAGTATGGACATGACTACGTCGCCTTTTTTGATGCCAAGCGATGTCAGGGCGTTGGCGGTTTTGTCACTCATGCGTCTAAGCTCGGCGAACGATATGATTTTCTCGCCGCCCGAATCGTTGCACCATACCAGTGCCGTTTTGTCGGGGCTGGTACGCGCCAGCTCGTCTACGATGTCGTAGCTGAAATTAAAATTCTCCGGTATGTTTATTTTGAAATCTCTGTAGAACTCCTCGTAAGTAGTGTAATCCGTTCTACAGTATTTATCTATTAAAGGCATTGCTTAACCCTCCATAAAAAAGCTTAATCACGATTCACACAATTATAACAAGCTCGCGCGCTGTTCCGCCGATAGCCTTCATTCCATGCTTGTAGTTTGAGTCGAAATAAATGGAGTCGCCTGCGTTGACGGTGACTTCGTATTTGTCTATTTTTAGCCGGAAAGCGCCTTCCAGACAGTAATGAAACTCGTGTCCCTCGTGAGAGTTGAGGCTATACGGCTCGTCTTCTGGCTTAGGCTCGATAGTAATCAAAAACGGATCCAGCCTGCGGTGCGCAAAGCTATAGGCAAGCGCCTTGTAATCATAAGCAGCGCGGCGCTCTACGCCGACACCCTTACCGCTCCGTACGACGGAAAAAATCGAAAGCTTCGCTTCCTCGCCCGTCAAAAGCTCCGTCATGCCGATACCCAGCTCTACCGAAATGTTGTGCAGCACGCTTACCGGTATATCAACAAGCCCCTGCTCGCACTGTTCCAGAAAAGCTTCCGAAACCTTTATTTTATCGGCCAGATCCTTAATGGTCATTTCGTTTATTTCGCGAATGCCTTTAATGCGCTGGCCTATTTCTGTGTTAACGCCTGTCATCGTTTCCACTCCTTCCGAATTAGTCCGCGTAGCCGAGACCGATTTCGATAGCGGCCACATTCGAGTTAAACAAATCTTTTTTGCGCTCGGAGACGCATTTTTTTAGAACGCTCAAAATCATTTCTTTAACGTCGGCGTTTCCGCACAGCTTCGTCTCGCGCAAAATCTTTCCGAGCATAATCATGTTGGCAAGCCCGGTGAGATTGTTTTCGTTCGCGAGTCTTGTAGCCGGTATGTAAAATGCGGAGACGTCTGTGCGTGACGATTTTTCATTGATAAGTGAGCTGTCGGCGAAAATAAAACCACCCGCCGAAACGGCCGGTTCGTACTTCGTATACGACGGCAGATTCATGCACACAAGAATGTCGGGCTTGCTTACGATAGGCGAACCGACGCCCGCGTCAGAGATGATAACGCTGCAATTCGCGGTGCCGCCGCGCATTTCGGGGCCGTATGACGGCAGCCACGTGACCTCGCGACCGGTGAGCATACCCAAGTACGTCATAAACTTTCCGGAAAACAAAATACCCTGACCGCCGTACCCGGCGAATAAAATATTATCGGTAGCCATTATTCGCTCGCCCCCTTTTTGTAGACGCCCAGCGGGTAGTACGGAATGAGCTTCTCCCGCGCCCAGTCCAGCGACTGTACGGGGTCAAGCCCCCAGTTAGTCGGGCATGTCGATATTACCTCGATAAGCGAGAAGCCCTTGCCCTCGACTTGGTTTTTGAAGCCGGTGAGGATTGCTTTTTTCGCGGCCTTGATGTGCGGTACGCTGTCGACCGCGACGCGTTCAAGATAATACGCGCCGTCGATGGCTGCCAGCATTTCGCATACCTTTATCGGTAAGCCTGCTGTTTTTACATCGCGACCGTACGGTGATGTCTGAGTGACTTGCTCCGGCAGAGTGGTCGGCGCCATTTGCCCGCCCGTCATACCATATATTGCGTTGTTTACGAAAATAACAGTGATATTTTCACCGCGAGCCGCCGCGTGAACCGTCTCGGCTGTACCGATTGCAGCCAGGTCGCCGTCGCCCTGATATGTAAAAATAATGTTGTCGGGATTGGCTCGTTTTAAGCCCGTCGCAACGGCCGGTGCGCGTCCGTGCGCCGCCTGAATCATGTCGCACTCGAAAAATTCGTACGCGAAAACCGAGCAGCCAACCGGCGCTACGCCTATCGTTCTTCCTTCTATATCAAGCTCGTCTATAGCCTCTGCGACAAGCCGGTGAATAATCCCGTGCGTACAGCCCGGGCAATAGCTCAGCGTCGTGTCGGACAAGGCATGAGGCTTTTTAAATACTACGCTCATTTAAAGTCCCCCTTAATTTTTTCGAGAATTTCCTCCGGCGTCGGAACCATTCCGCCCGTGCGTGAACACAGAACTGTCGGCTTGCTGCATCTGATTGCAAGCTCAACGTCCTGAATCATCTGCCCCATGCTCATTTCGGCCACGACGAATCCGCGCGCGCGCTTAGACGCTTCGAGTAGCGCTGCCTTCGGGAACGGCCAAAGCGTTATCGGGCGGATAAGCCCGGCTTTGATACCGGCTTCGCGAGCGGCGTTGATGGCGTTTTTGGCGATACGCGCCGTAGCGCCGTATGCGACTACGATTATGTCGGCATCGTCGGTCAAATACGACTCGTGGCGCGCTTCGTTTTCCTCGACTGTTTTATATTTATCAAAGCGGTCGAAGTTCTTCTGTTCCAGTTCCTCAGGCAGCAAATATAACGAGTTGACGATATTACGTCCGCGTGTTTTTTTCGTGCCGGTCAGCGCCCAGTTTTTTTCGGGCAGCGGCGGCTTCTGCTTTTCGGAAATATCGACCGGCTCCATCATCTGCCCAAGAATACCGTCGCCAGCTATCATTACGGTCATGCGGTACTTGTCGGCGATATCAAATGCGTTATATGTCAAATCAAGCATTTCCTGTACTCCGCTCGGCGCGTAAACTATCATATGAAAATCGCCGTGTCCGCTTGAGCGCGTCGCGTGAAAATAATCGGCCTGTGACGGCTGAATACCGCCGAGTCCCGGCCCTCCGCGCTGGATGTTTACAAGCACTGCCGGTAAATCACAGCCCGCCAGATACGACAGCCCTTCGCTCTTAAGCGCGATACCGGGGCTGGAGCTGGACGTCATGGCGCGTTTTCCCGCGGCCGATGCGCCGATTACCATGTTAATAGCGGCGATTTCGCTTTCGGCCTGCAAATATGTACCCCCGATTTTCGGCATCGCCTTAGACATATATGCGGCGACTTCCGTCTGGGGCGTTATCGGATATCCGAAAAAATGGCGGCAACCTGCCATAATAGCAGCCTCGGCGATTGCCTCATTCCCTTTCATAAGAACCTTTTCCAAAACTAACACTCCTCCTCTATTTCTCAACCGTTATGCAAACATCCGGACACATCATGGCGCAAAACGCGCAGCCAATGCATTTTGACTGATCGATTACACCCGCGGGATTCATTCCCTTAGCGTTAATCTTCTCGTCGGACCGCTTGATAATCTTCTTGGGACATGCTACCTCGCAAAGCCCGCAACCCTTGCATTTGTCTTCGTTAATTGTAACTACAGCCATACGGCTCACCTCCTGAATATGTTAATTGCTTACTCTTTTTCTATATGATAGCTCATTGTTCTTTTTGTAGCCCATGCTCTCGTAAAACGTTTGGGCGGATGTATTGTCACTCCCCGTAAGTAGCTGAAACGAGCGTACGCCGCGATTGTTCATCACTCTTTCGATGTGCGCCGCCAGTGCGCTTGCTATACCCATACGTCGGAAGCTGTCTTTTACGAACAGCTCCGACAGCTCGGCATACGGTTCACCGTAACAGATCGATTGCAACAGCTGCGCACAGCAGAAGCCCGCCGGAATATCACCGACGTATGCGATACACACATATTCGCCGGTATTAGTGGCGAGAGTATGCCGCAGATAGTCAATGTCAGTGGCGGATTCACCGTTAAACGTCTCGTTCATTTCGAACAGCGCTTCAGCGTCGGCTGAATTCGCCGTTCTTATTATCAGCTCCGTCGTTTTGCGGTATATGTAGTTTTGTATGATAAATTTGTAGCCGTGACCAAAGAAGTTGAAGCCCTCATCTGATAGCACATCGTTTAGCAGAACCTCCGGTGGTACGAACTTAACCTCGTCAACCTCGTCGGACGGAAGTACGCAATCGTCCGGCGTGAAGCTGACTTTTACGAACCAGATGTCTAAGAACCCGTTTTTTTGTCTGAATCGTGAGACGAAAACCAAGTCGTCCACGCAGAGTTTAACGCCCAGTTCCTCGTACGTTTCCCGTACGGCGGCGGTTCGGCTGTCCTCGCCGGTGCAGACCGCACCGCCCGTAATGCTCCATATGCCGGGGCCGCTCGCCTTTGTCGTGGAACGCTTCTGTATCAGGAACTCGTTGCGTTCATTATAAATGTAGACATGCACATTCCATAGTTCCGTCTGCATAGGCTATACCTTCCATATCTGCTTTTCGTAAAGCTCCATAAAAAATATGTCGTCACCGGATAGTTCGCCGTTCTCAAAACGCTTTGCCGCCGTAGTCATTTTTAGGGGCAAGCCGAGCGCGTCTGCCGCATCGTTCGCGAATGGTATGGAATCGCGAACTAGTTGCGCCGTCGTTTCCGGTCCGAGGTTAGAATTGTTTAGCAACCCCGTAAAGGTTAGCTTACTGGCTGTTTCGATCGAAGCCCGCATTTCCGCCAGACTTTCGATATCGCGCGTCGCCGGTCGGTATTTGTTTATAACGAGCAGCATTTCGTAACCGAGCCGGTTAAGCTGCGGCGCATAGCGTCCGAGCGCCAGCGCGCCACGGTCATCGCCGCCGACATCGATTACGGCGTGGACGTTAGGGTTGTCAAATACGGCTTGTGCTTCCTTCGGAACGGAAGGTAAATCGACATTCGTGTTCGCGTATTTGGAAGAAATCAGCTCAATACCGTTCTTGTTAAGCATATCAAGGGCGTCGAGCGTCCGGAAGTACGGGTTGACGATGTCCAAGTCACAGACCGCTACACGTAGTCCCATGTTGCGCAGGTGCAGGGCGTAACCGACGGCGGCGCTGGTTTTGCCGCTGCCGTAATGACCGGCAAAGATCGTTATGCGTGATAAATCCACTGGCTCACTTCCTAACATCAGAAAAGTCCGCTATAAAAATACTGCGTCACGCATAAAAAAGGTGCGTGACGCAGGGGTAAGAATGCGAAACGGTTAACGGTTCGCAGATTAATGCGGCTTGAAATTTTATATAATTTTTTCGCTACGTCTGCTAGATTATATCAAACAGTTTATTTCATAACAAGTGTAATTTTTAAGCAGAGCGCGTTTCTGTGAAACTTGTCAGCATTTTTTCAGAATGGTATAATCAGGCAAAGAAGAGCGGAGGATTTGAATGAATTCATACGAACGTGTAATACATTTGGGGGACGCATAAGTCGTAAAAATGCATGGAAGACTTAGAGACAGTTACAGCCGATGCTTCGGCAACTTACATGAAGGAGGATTCTATGTTTAAGGGAAAAATATCGGTAATAGGCGCGGGCTTCGTAGGTTCGACTACGGCGTACACGATTATGATGAGCGGGCTTGTGTCCGAGCTTGTACTCATCGACATCGACAAGGACAAGGCCGAGGGTGAGGCGCTGGATATGAATCACGGCAGCAGCTTCGTTTCGCCGGTGCAGGTGACGGGCGGCTCGGATTACAGCCTTATAAAAGGCTCGGATATGATAATCATAACAGCGGGCGCGAACCAGAAGCCCGGCGAAACGCGCGTGGACCTGTTGAAGCGCAACGCGGGGATATTCAAGAATATTATAGGAAGTGTTTTGAAATATTGCGGCAGCGAAACGATACTACTTGTCGTTACGAACCCAGTCGATATCCTGACGTACGTGACGTACCGTCTGTCGGGCTTCGACCGGACGAAGGTAATAGGCTCGGGGACGGTGCTGGACACGGCGCGGCTGAAATTTCTCATAAGCCAGCACGCGAACGTCGACCCGCGAAATGTCCACACGTTCATAATCGGGGAACACGGCGACACGGAAGTACCCGCGTGGAGTATCACGAACATCTCGGGCATACCGATCGACCTGTACTGCAAATCCTGCAAGGGCTGCGACAACATGAAGCTCTGCAAAGATGAGTTCCACGCAAAAACGAAAAACGCCGCATACGAAATAATCGAAAAGAAGGGCGCGACGTATTACGCAATAGCGCTTGCCGTAAGGAAGATTATCGAAGCGATAGCGGGAAACGAGCATTCGATACTGACCGTGTCAAGCTTGGTGGAGAACGAATACGGTATTAACGATGTGTGCCTATCGCTTCCCACGATCGTAAACAGCAACGGCGCGCAGCGGATATTGGAAGCACCGTTCTCGGACAGCGAGCGCGGCGACTTAATGAAGTCTGCGCAAACGCTCAAAGAGCTTGCCGGGCAGATAGGTTTTTGAAAAAACGCTTGATTTTATCAGTATTATCGTTATTATAAAAGTATGGCGCGTCGTCGGCGCGTAAAAATATAACAGTCGGGGGAAGAAATGAAGTATATAGAGGATTTTAAAGAGGACGACCATATTGTCGATCATTACTACTGCAAGCAGAAGCAAAGCCTGAAATCCAGCAAGGGCAAGACGTATTTCTCGTTAAAGCTACAGGACAAAACGGGTGTTGTGGACGCTAAGGTATGGGAGCTTAATAACGATATACAGAGCTTTGATGAAGGGGACTACATCAAGGTAGACGGCATTGTTTTGATTTATCAGAACGATAAACAGCTTAAGGTTACAAAAATACGCAAAAGCAAGGAAGGCGAATACGAGCCGACGAACTATATCCCACATACCGCGAAGGATATCGACACGCTTTACGCGGAAATTGTGGGCTTTATTAATTCTGTCTCGAACAGCTACATTAAACAGATGCTCGAGAATCTGCTCGTGAAGGACGAGGCTATCATTAAGGCGTTCAAAAGTCGCTCGGCGGCTAAGAACATGCACCACAGCTATATGGGCGGGCTTATTGAGCATACGGTGTCTGTCGTTACGCTTTGCGATTTTATGAGTACGCATTATAAGCACGCAAACAGGGATATTTTGATTGCGACGGCGATTATGCATGATATCGGTAAGATATACGAGCTGTCGGATTTCCCGGACAATAATTACACAGACGAGGGGCAGCTTATCGGCCACATTATAACCGGCGCGGAAATGATTACGAGTGAAGCGGCAAAAATCCCGGGCTTTCCCGTGCAGCTGAAAAACCTCATGAAGCATTGCATTCTTGCCCACCACGGCGAACTGGAGTACGGCTCGCCGAAGGTTCCGAAAACAATTGAGGCGTTTATTCTGCACTGCGCGGACAATCTGGATGCCAAGGTCAAGATGTTCGAGGAAATGCTTGACGACAGCAATGTGCAAGGGGCGTGGGTCGGCTATAACAAGATGCTGACGCGCAATGTGAGAAAGTCTGATTTCGATGAGTGAGCGTGAGAATATATCGGCGTCCGATATCAATAAGTATATGTATTGCAGCTATCAGTGGTACTATACGAAGGTATACGACCAGGCTTATCTGAGGGAGCTTTACAAAGAGCGCAACGAACAAATCTACGGCGTGGGCGGAACCGACGCCGGGAAAAGCGCGTTCACTAGGGGCAGCCGCTTCCATGATAATTATTTGCGAGCTTACAAACGCAGACGCGCCGTGAAGATATTGTTCGCGGCGGTCTGCGTTATATTTATTGTCGTGGTTATTTTGTTGCGGAAATAGAGGAGGGGGTTTGACTGGAAACGTTACTGTTTGCCGGGGGTTGCGCGGCCGTGCTTCTTGTTGCGCTGGCGTGTATAGAAAAAATCCTGCCGTCCGGCATAAAAAAGGTCAAACCCAAGCTTCCTATGTTCGGTTATGATTTGTTTTACGCCGACAAAAAGGCGGGCGACGCTAAGCCGGGCGTAATATATTCGCAGGTGCTTTATTCGGAAAAGTATGGTTTAAGCGGCAAGCCGGACTTGGTTTTTATGAAAAAGGGCGGACGGGAGTTGCTGCCTGTTGAGTTGAAAAGCGCCAGTATTGGTGACGCACCTGAACCACGTGTGGGTGATTTGATGCAACTTTCGTCTTATTTCATTATATTGGACGAAAATTATGGTATACGAGTTAAGGAAGGGCGACTTATTTATAGCGATTTTATGTTCCGGGTGAGGAATACTAAACGGCTGCGGCGACAGCTGCTCAGTATTGTTGATGAGATGCGCGATATGCTTAAGACGGGCGTCGGGCGAGGGGAGCAACCCGCATTTCAGAAGTGCCGGCACTGCGTGTGCCGCGGGACGGTTTGTGATCGGGAGTAATTGGTTCTACATTTTCCGCCAGCTTCATATGCTTTAATGTATGAAGGAGGTTGAGAAAATGGGTAGAAAATTAAAGCGTGAAGAGAAATGGATTTTGTTGTCTATACCGATTCTTTTTGTTTTAGGGTCGCTGTTTCATTTTTTGTATGATTTGACGGGGCAGAATCCAATCGTGGCGTTGATTGCTCCTGTTAACGAAAGCGTTTGGGAGCATAATAAAATGGTGGTACTGCCGCCTATTTTGTTGTGGGCGGGTTATTATTTTTGCTTGGGTAAGAAATATGGTGTTGATAAGGATAAATGGTTTGCTGCCGCTTTGGGCGCTGTGGTTGTTATGTTGATTACTATTCCGTTGGTTTTTTATTTCTATACCGAAGCGTTTGGTGTGGAGCTGCTTTGGGTGGATATTTTGATTTTGCTATTGGCTAATGTTCTTGGGCAGATTATGGGGCTTCATGTTTATCGGTATGGCTATGGGGTTAGGTGGCAGGATGCGGTCGCGGTTCTGTGTTTGATTGTTTTGGTTTTTGAGGTTTTTACTTATTATCCTCCTAAGCTGCCGATTTTTCGGGATGGGATGACGGGGTTGTATGGGGT
>CAZJLW010000077.1:0-2271 GCA_964546895.1 uncultured Eubacteriales bacterium
CCCATATGCATGGAAAGTCCCTTGTCGTAGCCGAGCTTGACGGGAAGCGCGGCAAGCACCGCCGGGTCGTAACAGCGCCCTGCCACTATTACGTCCACGTCCAAATCCAGAGCCTTGATAATAGGCTCGATGCCCATCTGTGCGACGATGTAGCTGGTGTTGCGTACGGCTTCCACGTCCAGCCCGACATGAGGCGTGAGCGTCTTCACCTGATCCTTTGCGATTTTGCTAAGGACAACATCCTTGTCAATGTCAGCCGGAATGACTGCGATTTTAAACGAGAGGTTCTTTTCTTTTCCGATTTCTTTTAGTATTTGCAGGTTCCATTCTAGATGCGGCTTCGCGCCGCAGCCGCCGGCCGAGCCGATGATAAACGGTATCTTCGCCTTAAGCGTCTCCGTCAGTATAATGTCCATATCCCTTTTTACTGCGTTGCGATCCGTAAACGACACGCCTTCGCCTAAATAGTACGGCCCCGGGTCGGTCGAGCCGGCGTCAACAGCGACGACATGCGGCGCTTCCGCCATACCGGCGAGAAACGATTCCTTCGGGAAGCCGTAGCCCAAAATAGCCGTCGGTGCCAGCACTCTGAGTTCATCCATAGCAATACCTCCGATATCTTTGATTGAATTTAAGAATATTTTAGTATAAAATATCACTGTAAGCAATTAAATAAACCATAAATGCAATATTTTTCATATGCACGAGTTTATAGGAGGTTATGTTAATGGGAAGCTTGGCTTATCAAGATGATATGTGGGACGAAATGCTAAACGGAAGATTAGTCGCGATGTCGCCGCGTCCTGCTGTTAGTCATAATATCGTAGGTTTTAATATCGCACGTATTTTGGGAAATTTTTTACATGGGAAACCGTGTATCGCTTTTGCAGACGGGACGGATGTCTTTCTGACGGAAAAAGACAGAGTAGTGCCTGATGTTATGGTGGTTTGCAACAAAGATATTATTAAAACTAATGGGATACATGGAACGCCGGATTTAGTGGTTGAGGTTCTTTCGCACGGCACTGCTAAAAATGACAAGGGTTATAAAAAGGACTTGTACGAACGCTGCGGCGTACGAGAATACTGGATTGTGGATGTGTCAAATCGTTTCATAGAGGTGTATCATCTAAAAGAAAACGTGTTTGTGCTTGATGACGTATATTCTGTATTTCCGGACTACGTAATAGAGGATATGACTGAAGAAGAAAAAAGCAGCATTATTTATAGCTTTAAAACGTCACTGTTTCCGGATTTAACAATCACTATCGAGGACGTTTTTGAAAATGTTTTATAAGGGAGAGCAATTATGCCAAATACTGAGGCGTTAAAATTTATCGCGACGGCGTCGTTCGGCTTAGAAGCCATCGTCAAACGCGAGCTTACTAAAATGAAGGTGCAAAATTTGAAAGCCCAGGATGGGCGCATTGAATTTGCTGGTGATTTGTCGACTATTGCAGATGCGAACATTAGGCTTCGCAGTGCGGACAGGCTGTTGCTGAATATGGGCGAGTTCGAGGCGTATTCGTTTGACGAGTTATTCGAAGGGACGAAGGCGCTTAACTGGGAGGACTTCATTACAGCGGACGGGAAGTTCACGGTGACGGGGAAATCTGTCAGCTCAAAGCTGTACAGCGTGCCGGATTGTCAGGCGATAGTAAAAAAAGCCGTCGTTGAACGGCTTAAACAGAAGTACAAAATCGAGTGGTTCCCCGAGACGGGGCCGGAGTACAAAATACAGGTGGCGCTGTTAAGAGACAGGGTGACGTTGACGATCGACACGACTGGGCCGGGGCTGCACAAGCGCGGATACAGACAGTCGTCCGTAGCCGCTCCGCTTAAAGAGACGATGGCGGCGGCGCTTATTGATTTGAGTTATTACAGCAAGGATAGGATACTGCTTGATCCGACATGCGGCTCGGGAACTATACCGATCGAAGCTGCGCTTATCGCGAAGAACATCGCACCGGGGCTGTCGCGTAAGTTCGTGTCCGAAGGTTGGCCGCAGATAGACAAGACCATCTGGAAGGAGTCGCGCGCGCGGGCGTATGCCGAAATCGATACGGACTTCACACCGGAAATTTACGGCTCGGACATAGATTCCCGCGCTATTGCCGCCGCGCGCGAAAACGCGGAGCTTGCCGGGGTGGACGATTGTATTACCTTCACACATATGCCGCTCAAAAACGTCACGCTGCCCGGTGATTACGGCGTCAGCATAATGAACCCGCCTTACGCCGAACGCGTCGGTGATTTCGAGGACGTAATAAA